>JAYTVJ010000020.1:0-32448 GCA_043744535.1 Arenimonas sp. | reverse complement strand
CACGGCATGCCGTGCCCCTACGGACTCACACATTTAGCGCGTTATTTATGCGCGATGATACGGATGATTAGCCAACAAACTGGCGGCCCGATACACTTGTTCGGCAACGATTAAACGCACCAACATATGCGGCAGTGTCAGCGCGCCAATCGACCATTGTTCGTCAGCTTTAGCTAAAACCTCTGGGCTGTGCCCTTCTGGGCCACCAATTAAAAATGCAATATCTCGGCCTTGCTGACGCCAAAACTCCAAGCGTTCGGCCAGTTGTTCGGAGGAATAATTTTTACCACGGCCTTCGAGTAACACCACATAGGCATTTTTAGGAATGGCCGCTAAAACCCGCTGGCCTTCATCAAGCTGTGCTCGTGCTGCATCTCGGCCTTTGCCGCGAATACCTGGTGTTATTTCAAGCAGTTCAAACGGAAGCCAATGCGACAGGCGTTTTTGGTACTCACTAAATCCTTCAGCCACCCAACTGGGCGCGCGCTCACCAACGGCGATTAAGCGCGCTTTCATGCATTAATTCAGTTCGTCTTGTTCCGGCGGCTGATCGCCCACCGTCCATAAGCGCTCAATGGCGTAGTATTCGCGAATACGTGGCAACATCACATGCACAATCACATCGCCAAGATCGACCAACACCCACTCAGCCTCGTTGTCGCCTTCCACACCAAGCGGCATCACGCCGCAATTCTTGGCGAAACGCACCACTTCATCGGCCACCGATTTGACATGCCGGCTGGATGTGCCGGATGCCACCACTAGGTAGTCAGCAATACTGGTTTTGCCACGCACATCAATTTCGACAGCGTCTTTGGCTTTCATTTCTTCCAATGCCAAATGCACTTGCTTGAGCAAGTCTTCAGGTGCTGGCAATGGGTTCGGCATTTGGGTTTTAATGATATGAGCTTGAGTCAAGAGGAAAGTCTCGGGTTGCGCTTGGAGGGATATTATACCCTTGAAGCATACAGTTGATGGATTTGGATATATTCAGCTACCGACTGAGGTAAAAATCTGTCTGGTTCGCCGCGCGTAGCGAGTGCTTCGCGAATGGCGGTTGAGGACTCGTATCGCAGGGCCAATGGCAGAATATACAGCGAACCGGCGGGGTTATCCTGCAAGGCGTCGGGCGTGTCTAGCCAACGCGTAGCGCAGGCGTGTTGCAAGCTTTCGGGCATTAAAGCTAAAGATTGCCCAGGCCGCTGCGCAATCACAAAATGGCATAAGGTGAACAGCTCCTGCCACTCATGCCACGTGTTTAAGCCCAGAAATGCATCCATACCTAGCAACCACACAACCGGCTGGCTAGCGCCAAGCTCAGCACGAATACTGCGCAAGGTATCTATGCTGTACGATTTTCCGGCGCGCTGCAGTTCATGGCGATCGCAGCTAAAGCCCTTATGCCCAGCAATAGCTAGCTCAACCATTTCAGCACGTTGCGTGGCGCTGGCTGACGTGGGCGCGCGGTGTGGCGGATCGGCGCTGGGTAAAAATAATACATCGGCATGCAGAGCCTTTTGTGCGGCTTTTGCCACTGCCAAATGCCCGCAATGAATCGGGTCAAAGGTGCCACCGTAAAAAAGACTCAGGCGCACACGCGTAGGCGCCCTTTGGCTTTAGGCAAGGCCCATTGCGTTAATACCCGTTCCAATGACACCCACGCATCGCCATGTAGACGGCCTTTTGACATTTTATCGACCTGTGCCAATTGCTGATTCAAACTTTCATAATGCGCACTATTGGCGGTATCGATAGCACGCAACATCTGCGCTTGTTTGCTTTGCCAGTGTTTATCGGTTTGCATTTGTGCTTGCGCGCGCCGGGATTTTTCTTGAATGTGTGCGTAATAGGCTAAATTCATCAGCTCTTTGCTAATCATTGGCAGCAAACCGGGCACTTGCTCGCCTTCCGATTTAAGGCCGTGCAAAATTTTACTCATACGCGGCACATCTTGGCCGTAGCAGGCATCAATCAGTTTAAATACATCAAAGCGGCTGCTGTCGGCCACCCACTCTTGCATTTGCGCCGCCGAAATTGAACCCGCCACACCTTGCATGGCAAGCTTATTCACTTCTTGATTGGCTGCCATTAAATTGCCTTCCACGCACGCTAGCAGTATTTGCAAGGCATCTGCCGAGGCTGAAATGCCTTTGGCCGATAAGCGCTGGCTTAACCATCGCGCCATTTCATTCGGCTTCACTTGCCATGACAACACCATAAGGCCGCATTGTTCTATGGCCTCGCTCCACTTTCCGCCATGTTTGTTGCTCCATTCTTGGCAAGTGATGAGCAGCACGGTATCGGAGGGTGGATTGGCGCAATAATCAATCAGCGCTTGGCTGCCGTCTTTGCCTGGCTTTCCGGTTGGCAAGCGCATGTCAATGATACGTTGGCTGGCGAATAAACTCATCGCATTGCTGTGTTGGTACAAATCCTGCCAATCAAAAGCACTGCTATCGGTTTCCAGCACAATGCGTTCGCTGAAGCCCTGCATTTTGAGTTTGTGGCGCAACGCATCGGCACATTCTTGCACCAGCAAAGGCTCTTGGCCACACAATAAATACACCGGCTGTATGGCGGAATGGCTTAATGCTTTAAGAAATTGTTCGTTGCTTTGGCTCATTTAGCCTGAGCTTGCAACACAATACTGGAACGACGCAAAATGGAGTGAATCATTTCCGTTTGCATTTCACGTTTCAACAATTCTTGCTCGGCTGGGCTACCTGCCGAGATATTGATGTCGTAACTGAATTCGCGGCGCAACTCCACCACCTGATTATCAATCAAGGTGTTGCCTGCCACATCGCTCAAGGAATACACCACACGATAACGCATAACGTATTCGCGAACTTGTGCGTTTTGATCTAAAGAAAGCGCCTTAGTTTCAAGCGATTCTTTTGAAATGCTAATCGCATTCGCGGCCTCGCCTGCGCGTGCAACTTGCGCACCGCCGGCACTCAGCGTGCGCTCAATATTATCGGCTAAACTGCTGTACGGGTCTTTGGATGTAACACTGAATGGCGTTTGCACTTGGCTAAGCTCAATCACATTACTGGGCTTAAACCCACACGCGTTGAGCATCAGTATTAAAGCTAAAATAAAAATACGCATTACACAGCCACCACAATATTGACAATTTTATTCGGCACAACAATCACCTTTTTAATGGTTTGGCCCAGCAAAAATTTATGCACATTCGGTTCTGCTAAGGCCATGGCTTCTACCTGCTCTTTGGGCGCGTTAACGGCAACTTCAATAGTAGCACGCAGCTTGCCATTAACCTGAACCGCCAGCGCCAGGCTGTCGCGAACCAAGGCAGCCGCATCGGCTTTCGGGAATGCCACGGTTTCCAAGGTAGTTTCTGGCTTGCCCAGCAATTGCCAGAGCGCATGTGCCATGTGCGGGGTAATCGGGTTAATCAGCAGCGCAACGGCTTCATAGGCTTCTTGCAACAAGGCGCGGTCGTTGCTGGAACGCACGTCAAATTTTGCCGTAGCATTCAATAATTCCATCACCGCAGCAATGGCGGTATTGAAGGTTAAGCGTCGGCCGTAGTCGTCGGCCACTTTATGGATGGTTTCATGCAATTGTCGGCGCAAGGTTTTGGCGTCTGCGCTAAGTGCTGCAACATCCAAAGCCTCGCAAGCGCCTTGTTCGGCATGCTTGCTAACTTGTGCCCACAATCGACGCAAGAAGCGGTACATGCCTTCCACACCGGTTTCGCTCCAATCCAAACTTTGCTCAGGCGGCGCGGCAAACATCGAGAACAAACGCACGGTATCGGCGCCGAATTTATCGACCATGGTTTGCGGATCAACGCCGTTGTTTTTCGATTTCGACATTTTCTCGGTGCCGCCGATTTCAACCGGCAAGCCATCGGAAACCAGTGTTGCACCTGTTAGTTTGCCGCGCTCATCGGTTTCAATCGCCACATCGGCAGGGTTGAACCACGTTTTTGAGCCATCGCTTTCTAAGCGATAAAACGTATCGGCAATCACCATGCCTTGGCACAGCAGATTAGTGGCCGGCTCATCGCTGTGCACCAAGCCCGCATCGCGCATTAGCTTGTGATAGAAACGGAAATACATCAAGTGCATAATCGCGTGTTCAATGCCGCCAATGTAGTAATCCACCGGCAGCCAATAATTGGCGCGCTCATCGACTAAATCCTGCGCGCCCGGTGAGGTATATCGCGCGTAATACCAACTTGATTCCATAAAGGTATCGAAGGTATCCGTTTCACGTTCGGCAGCACCGCCACATGTTGGGCAAGTAGTTTTGCGCCAATCCAGATTGGTTTTAATCGGCGAGCCGGTGCCCGAAAACGCCACGTCTTCTGGCAACAACACCGGCAATTGCTGTTCTGGCACAGGCACAGCGCCGCAGGCATCGCAATAAATCATCGGAATCGGGCAACCCCAATAGCGTTGACGGGATACGCCCCAATCGCGCAGGCGGAAATTAACCCGATGTGCACCTTGGTTTTTGCTGACTAATTCGGTTTTCAGGAATTCGAAGGCTTGCTTGAAGTTTTTTCCGTCTAGTACGCCGGAATTGACCACCGTTAAGCCAGCAGCACCTTTATCGGCGTACCAATCTTGCCATTGATTTACGTTGAAAGCATTGCCCACACCCGCCGCGCTTCCGCCCTCACCCGATTCGCTGCGCGAACCACCCTCTCCTGAGGGGAGAGGGGAAATGGCAATGACTTGTTTGATAGGCAAAGCGTATTTATGCGCGAATTCGAAATCGCGTTGGTCGTGGCCCGGAACCGCCATCACCGCGCCGGTGCCGTAGCCCATCAGCACAAAATTGGCAACCCAAACTGGCACGTTCTCACCCGAAAGTGGATGAGTGGCATAAACGCCAGTGAATAGGCCTTTCTTCTCTTGAGTTTCCAACTCAGCTTCCGACACACCGCCTTGCTTACATGTGTCGATAAAGGCTTGCAATTCGGCATTGTGCTGCGCGGCATGCAATGCCAAAGGATGTTCGGCGGCCACGGCTAAATAGGTCACGCCCATGAGCGTATCGGGGCGAGTGGTAAATACGGTGAGTGCGCCCTCACCTGTCGCGCTTAGGTCGCCCTCACCCGATTCGCTACGCGAACCACCCTCTCCCAGAGGGCGAGGGGGAGCGATGGCGAATTGGATTTCCAGGCCTTCGCTGCGACCAATCCAATTGCGCTGCATGGTTTTCACTGAATCTGGCCAGCCGCTTAAGGTGTCCAAACCATCCAGCAGTTCTTGCGCGTAATCGGTGATTTTTAAAAACCACTGCGGAATCTCGCGTTTTTCCACCAAAGCGCCAGAGCGCCAGCCGCGGCCATCAATCACTTGTTCGTTAGCCAGCACGGTTTGATCAACCGGATCCCAGTTCACCACCGAGTTTTTGCGGTACACAATGCCTTTGTTGAACAAACGCGTAAACATCAGCTGTTCCCAGCGGTAATACTCGGGCGTGCAGGTGGTTAGCTCGCGAGTCCAGTCAATGGCGTAGCCAAGGCTTTGCAATTGCGTGCGCATATGGTCGATGTTGGCGTACGTCCATTTCGCTGGCGCGGTTTTGTTCTTAATCGCGGCATTTTCAGCCGGCAAACCGAACGCATCCCAGCCCATTGGCTGCAACACATTAAAGCCCTGCATGCGCTTAAAGCGCGAAATCACGTCGCCGATGGTGTAATTGCGGACGTGGCCCATATGCAAAGCACCGGATGGGTATGGCAGCATGGACAGGCAGTAATACTTCGGCAATTCGGATTGCTCGTTCACTTCAAAAGCACGGCTGTTTTGCCAATGCGTTTGGGCGGCGGATTCAATCTGTTGTGGGTGATAGACACCCTTTTCTACGGGCTCGGACATGCGGCTAAATGAGTGTGTTTATAAGCTCTATAGAGTACCGCAAATGCCGGTTTTTAGACAGGAAAACCTGCCCTTTTGGGCTAGACTGGCCACCGTATTTCTTTACACCATCCCAATATCCGCTAATAATTGGGATATCCCCGTGTTCGCTGGCCATCATTCAACCCCAATACTACTATGAACTTCAAATATCTCACCTTCACTGCTCTACTATTTGCCATGCCAATGGTTGGCAACTGTGCAAACCAAAAAAAACCGGCTGGCCCACCAATGAACAAGGATGAATTAAGGCGCTGTGTGGCGATGGATGGCCAACTAAGTAGCTTCACAAAGCAATACAACACGGAAGTGAAATTGAACAACGCGATCATTGCAACGCAACAAGAACGCCGCAAAGTGCTCGATGAAATGCGCGCTGTGCTCGATGCTGGTGATAATTCAAACATTGGCGACTACAATGTCAAGATTGAAGAATACAACCTTGAAGCAACCAAACTAGAACCCCACCAAAACCGAATGACCCAGATTGCTGTTGAGCAAAACCAAACATCTTCCGAATACAATGCCAAATGCGCCAATCGAACATTCCGCAATGAAGATATGGCTGAAATAAAAGGCCTCAAGAAAAAATAATATCGTTAATTTAGGCAGTTTTGTGGCTAGGGGTGGCTCACTCCGCCCCCAATTTATCCTTATGGATTACCTTATGCGCATGATTTTAGACAGTAAATCTTGCAAAAAAACTTTAAGTACAAAGCTTTTTGAGTTACCTCAAAGTTTTTTCGCTAAACTGAGCTAAACTGCGATACTGGCAATCTGATTCAGTTACTTGAAAAAAATATATGACTATATCCATTGAAACTGAAATAGCAGGCCGTAATACGGTAGCAGATTGGCAGAAGCTTTGTATTGCAATTGATGCAGACATGGGCAGTAATGAACTTTGGGAAAAAGCCTATAGTTACTTTGAAGAAAGATTAACTTCGCGATATTTAGACCCAATTGATCACATACAAAAAAATAGTATCTTCGAAGGCGAAGGATTTGCTATAACCGCAATACTTTGCTCATTGATTGAAGCTTTGGAGAGCTTCTACCAAGGGAAAAGCTATCGGAAAGCCACAGAAACAAACCCGCTCGATAATAATTTTGAATACTTCGCAAGTAAGGGAATATTTGAATCATTTTTGAAAAATCGAGAGCCATTTAAAAATCACTTCATTTCACCTGACTTAGCTACTGACTTCTATGAAAATATACGATGCGCGATTCTTCATGAGGCCGCAACGCGAAATGGCTGGAAAATACGCATAGATACACAATCGTTAATTGAACAAAACGGAAGTTCAAAAATTATCAACAGGGTAATATTTGTACAATACATAAAAATATATATAGAAAATTATAAGATTGAACTTTTAGGAAGCAATGATTTGAAAAAAGCTTTCATTCGTAAATTTAATGCTATATGTGCAAGCACATAACAAAGTGCGCCAAGGATACAATTCACTATATTTCTAAAATGCCCTATTAGGATCGATTTTATATATATACCTGATAATGTTTTAATTTTTTTATTAAAGCAAATTAATTATTTGCATAATAATGTTTACGAACGATGCTATATTCAACCCCTGAACCGGCAGTAATAATATCTGTGTCAAACCCTGGGGTTATTGGATAGTTAGTATCCAGACAATGCATTGTCCCTATAAGGTCCTTATATTTATTACTCATGGCCTTGCCTTCAATGGCAACGATACGAGGGCAAAGTCCATCATCTTCATCATTGTTTTTAACTATGATTTCAATGTAGTCAAAAGAATTTCCCCCAGATTTTTGGATAAATACGCCTTCCATATAATTATTAGGATCGAAATAAAAATCTATTGGGTTGAAAAATCGCTTTGTTACAAAGCTAGAAATCGCATATATGGATGCAGTAAAAATAATTGCATATGTCAGTTCAATAACAATTTGCCTTTTATTCCCTGATCCTGCCTGCTGAAACCCCGACAAATCCAAATCATTTTGAATGCATCTGATAGCCTTACGTGAAAATAATTCCCAATATGATTGAGAATGAAAAAAGAATGCTATCACCATAGAGTAAATTAATGCTAAAAAGCTAGCCCATCTATGAGAATACAAATAGTATTTGTTATAATTAAAATAGAAAAATAGAATTATGGACAAACATGCCAAAAGACCATAAATATATGCAAGTCTCTTATTGGCATTTATGACATCACTATGCAAACTGTATAATATAATTTTCTTCATAGAATATTGCGCTTTATTAAAAAACTTTATCGTAACTTTAAATCTAACATAATCTAACTTAAATATTGTTTAAAAATTTATTTGATAAATTAAAGTTAAGAGACAGAATTCGCGATCTTTCAAGTATTACCAGACAGCCATAACAGCTCCATCAAAGGAGACGGAGTCCATTTACGTTTGAAAAATCACCTCTACTCCCTTTGAATTGGAGTCGAACATGCCTTACGGATTAATTGCTGTCTTGGCTGCCTTGATCTCAAGTGGCTGGTTCGTGCTGGCCACTGAGGCCTCCCATCGCTCCAAACTCGTGGTGTCTATCCTATGCTTGAGCTCGCTGGTAATAGGCTTCCTGCTGCCGCAATGGGCGCTAGGTGCCCTGCTTGTTCAAGCGCTGCTGGTGATAGGTATTGCCTTTTATGCAAAGACGCACAGATAGGTTCGACGGCTTAACTGTGTCAAGCGCTCAGCCCTGCCAGCTCGGATAATCGGTATACCCTTCTGCCCCGTCGCCGTAATTGTTGGAGTAATTGACAACACTCTCTAGTGTTGTTATTATCTCCAACATGAAGGCTATTCAACTTGTCCGCACACGAATCACCTATTCAGACATTGCCTTTGCTGAGCTGGTGTTGTGGCAAGTTCCAGAGCCTGTCGCTGGTTCCAAACACCGTTTCAAGTATAGGTTGGCTTATGTAGTGCGCGGTGAATGCGTATTACGCTACGACAACGAGAACGGCAAAGGCGATCACCGGCATTTCGGAAAGCGTGAAAGCGTTTATACATTCACCACTCCGGAAAAACTAATTGCCGACTTTCAGCAAGATATAGCGAGGTGGAATGATGAAAACTGTAACTCTTGATGTACGCACACCTGCCGATTCAATGACGGACTTTGTGCAGGCTTGGAATACCGGCAAAGCGCAGAAGTCCGAGCGCATCAGCTTCGCGAGTGCGGAACTGCTTTGGCAAGTGCTTACTGCCAAGCGCTGGAATTTGCTCAAGGCGCTGTGTGGCGTTGGTCCAGTGTCTATTCGTGAAGCAGCTCGGCGCGTTAACCGTGATGTGAAAGCTGTGCATGGCGATGTGACTGCGCTGCTGAACGCTGGCCTTGTTGATCGCACAGACGATGGCAGAATTGTGTTCCCATTCGAAGCGGTGAAAGTCGAGTTTCTGCTACAAGCCGCATAAATGCTCGTGTGACTAAGGGACGGAGCTGCCTCCGCCCCCGAATTTTTGGCTATTTACGCCGTCTCTGCCGCCACCATCACCGGATAATCCGTATAGCCCGCTGCACCGCCGCCGTAATACAACTCCATGCGGCCTTCGTTTAATGGATGATTACCTTCTAAACGCGCTGGCAAATCGGGGTTAGCAATAAACGGACGGCCCATTGCCACCGCATCAATGAGTTTTGCATCCAAAAGCGGTTGCGCTTTCTCTAGCGTATAGCCACCAGCGGCAACAATAACGCCGGGGAATTTGGCGCGTAGATGTTCACGGAATTCAAGCGTTAAGGCCGGGCCGCCAGCCCAATCGGGTTCCGATAAATGCAAATAGCCCAAGCCGCGTTTAGCAAATTCGGCCGCGAGGTATAAACCCATTTGTTCACCGGCAATATCATTCAAACCATTGAAAATGCCAAGCGGTGAAATGCGGATGCCCACATGCGCTGCACTCCACTCACCAATCACTGCATCAACCACTTCTAAAGTTAAACGTGCTCGATTTTCCAAGCTGCCGCCGTATTGGTCGGTGCGGAAATTGCTTTCCTCCGACATAAACTGATGCAGCAAATAGCCGTGCGCGGCATGAATTTCAACCATATCAAAGCCCGCTTCGCGCGAGTTGCGGGTGGCAATTCGGTATTCTTCTAGCAAACGCGGGATTTCGTCGGTGCGCAAAGCGCGTGGCGTGCTGCAGGCAATGCGCACCATGTTGCCGTGTTCGTCTTTCACGGTGGTTTTATTCTGATACGGTTTGTCGGATGCCGATACCGGATCTTGCCCGTTGGGTTGAAGGCTAGTGTGCGACACACGACCGACATGCCAAAGCTGCATACAGATTTTTCCGCCGGCCTTGTGCACAGCCGCATTCACTTGCTTCCAGCCAGCCACTTGTTCGGCGCTGTAAATACCGGGTGTGTCGGCGTAGCCTTTGCCCTCTGGCGAAATTTGCGAAGCTTCGGTAATCACTAAACCCGCGCTGGCGCGTTGCGCATAGTATTCGGCCATTAAAGCATTCGGCACATCGCCGGGCTGGCTGGCACGCATGCGAGTTAAAGGTGCAAGAAAAATACGATTATTTAAGTGCAAACTAGCCACATTAATGGCATCAAACAGTGTTACTGACATACAAATCTCCGAGAATTCGACCAATACCGATAAAGGCGGTACACTTTTTCATTCTTATAAGTTTAGGGCGAACACATGGAAATCAAGGTGAAGATGGTTATTTCTTTAGGCATGTTCTGTATTGCGCCGCTGGCACTGGCTGAAACCACCGCTATTCAATGCGGGCAATTGTTCGACTCTGCCTCGGCAAAAATGCTGGGCGCAAAAACCCTTGTGGTTGAGGGCAATAAAATCAGCCAAATCTTAGACGGCGCAAGCACGGTGCCGAATGCCAAAATCGTTAACCTCAGCACACAAACCTGCAGCCCAGGCTTTATTGATTTGCATGTGCATTTATCTGATCAATCTAATCCAAACAGCTACAGCGATGAATTTCGCTTAAACCCTGAGCACTTTGCGTATCGCTCGGTTGGTTTTGCTGAAAAAACACTTATGGCGGGCTTCACCACAGTGCGCGATTTAGGCGGCAGCATTATTCCGGCGCTGCGCGACTCCATTAACCAAGGCATTGTTCGCGGCCCACGCATTTGGGCAGCGGGTAAAGCCATTGGCACCACCGGCGGACACGCCGACCCAACCAATGGTTACAACGCCGAGCTTTCGCATTTAATCGGCCCACCTGGCCCAGCCGACGGTGTGGTGAATAGCGTTGATGATGCGCGCCAAGCGGTGCGTCAGCGTTATAAAGAAGGTTCGGATGTGATTAAAATTACCGCCACCGGCGGCGTGCTAAGCTACGCCAAAAGCGGCGATGCGCCGCAATTCACCATTGAAGAAATTAAAGCGGTGGTGGATACCGCCAAAGATTATGGCTACAAAGTGGCCGCCCATGCACACGGCAAAGAAGGCATTCGGCGCGCCATTTTAGGCGGGGTCACCTCCATCGAGCATGGCACGTATATGGATGACGAATTGTTCAAGCTAATGAAAGAGCACGGCACCTGGTATGTGCCAACCATTTCAGCTGGAAAATTCGTGGCCGAGAAAGCCAAAATCGATGGCTACTTCCCAGAAATCATTCGCCCAAAAGCCGCGCGCATTGGCGCACAAATTCAAGACACCTTCAGCAAAGCCTATAAAGCAGGCGTGCAGATCGCATTCGGCACCGACTCGGGCGTTGGCCCGCACGGCGACAATGCCAAAGAATTTGGTTTTATGGTGGACGCGGGCATGCCGGTAAATATCGCCTTGCAAAGCGCCACCTATAATGCCGCGATTGTATTGGGCGCCAGCGATGTCGGGCAAATCAAAACCGGCTACATGGCCGATGTTGTGGCGTTCCCAATGGATGCCAGCCAAAACATTCACAGCACCGAGCGTGTGTCGTTTGTGATGAAAGACGGCGTTATCTACAAACAACCCTAATGCAACATGCCGATTACATGCGTCAAGCCATGCGCTTGGCGCTTCAGGCTAAAGGACAAACTTGGCCGAACCCGATGGTTGGCTGTGTCATTGTTAAAGATGGCGCCGTTATCGCTGAAGGGTTTCATCATCAGGCCGGCTTTGCGCATGCCGAGCCCGATGCCATTCATAACGCCAGCGAATCGGTGGCTGGCAGCACGCTGTATGTGAACCTAGAGCCGTGTTGCCATAGCCATAAACGCACCCCGCCGTGCGCGCAGTTGCTGATTGCCAAAGGCATTCAAACGGTGGTGATTGCAAACCAAGACCCACACCCCGAGGTGTCTGGGCGCGGCATTGCTCTGCTACGCGAGGCTGGCATTGAAGTGATTACCGATGTGTTGGCGCAGGAAGGCGAGTTACTCAACGAAGTGTTTTTCCATAATCAACGCAACAAACGGCCATTTGTGCATTTAAAACTGGCCAGCACCTTAGATGGCAAAATTGCCATGCCAAATGGCGAGT
Source organism: Arenimonas sp. (assembly GCA_043744535.1). Taxonomy (GTDB): domain Bacteria; phylum Pseudomonadota; class Gammaproteobacteria; order Xanthomonadales; family Xanthomonadaceae; genus Arenimonas. The sequence continues at coordinate 20,084 of JAYTVJ010000020.1, read as the reverse complement.
CGCAATGGATAACCGGCGAGGCAGCACGCCAGCACAGCCATCAATTGCGCGCTGAGCACATGGCCATTGCGGTGGGCGCACAAACCATTCGGCAAGATAATCCACGATTAACGGTGCGCTTGCCAAGCTACGCTGGCGCACACCCTATCCGGCTGGTATTTAGCCACTCTGGCAATCTGCCAAAATCGGCGCAGGTATTTACCGATGAACACGCCGCAAACACGCGGGTTTACGGCAATCAGCCTTTGAGCGAGGTGTTAGACACGTTGTATCAACAAGGCATTGTGAATATTTTACTGGAAGGCGGCGCGGGCCTTGCCAGCGCGTTCCTTGCTGCTGGCCATGTGCAGCGCATTAGTCATTATCTGAACCCAAGCTATCTTGGCCAAGGGAAATCGGCGCTAAACGACTACGGCCTATTGGATTTATCACAGCGTATCCACTTAAAACACGTAGAATATACCGCTCTTGGAGAAGATTTCCTTCTAAGCGGCCGTGTTTGAGCATATGTTTACCGGATTGATACAAGCCATTGGCGTTGTACAGCAGATCAGCGAAACCGCTGAAGGAAGGCTGTTGCGTATTCAATGTCCGAGTATTATTAGCGATATACAGATTGATGATTCGATTGCCACCAATGGCGTGTGTTTAACCGCCACAGCGCTTGCGCATGATGGCTTTACCGCGCATGCCATTCACACCACCTTAGAAAAAACCAGCATTGGCCAATTGCAGCAAGGCGAACGGGTGAATTTAGAGCTAGCTCTGCGCGCTAACGACCGTTTAGGCGGGCATATGGTGCAAGGCCATGTTAATGCGCTTGGCACAGTTACTGCTATTGAAACGCGCGGCAACAACTGGCAAATGCAAATTGCTTTTCCGCAAAGCCTGCGAAAATACATGATCCTAGAAGGCTCGATTACATTGGATGGTATTAGCTTAACGATTGCCGCATTAAGCGATGAGCACTTGATGGTCTCGATTATTCCGCACACCTTGCAACACACCACACTTGGCGATAAACACGCTGGCAGCGTGTTGAATATTGAAGTGGATATTATGGCCAAATACATTGAAAACTTTCTACGTTACGATAAAAAATTAGCGAGCGCCTGGACGCATTTAAACCTAAGCACATGAATACTTCTGTATTAAGCTCCATCGATTGCGCCTTGGCCGATTTGCGCCTTGGTAAGATGATTATTGTGGTGGATGATGAAAACCGCGAAAACGAAGGCGACTTGCTCATGCCTGCGCAAACCGCCACGCCTGAGGCCATCAATTTTATGATTCGCTATGGCCGCGGCTTGGTGTGCGCGCCTATCACCAGTGATCGCGCCGAGCATTTGCAGCTGCCTTTGCAAGTGATTAAAAATACGGAATCAATGCGCACTGCATTCACCATCAGCATTGATGCCAAAGTCAATGTCAGCACCGGTATTTCTGCCGCCGATCGTTCGCATACCTTGCAGCTGCTGGCTACGCCCAGCACCGAAGCGCACGCGTTTAACCGCCCCGGACATATTTTTCCACTCATTGCCGAACGCGGCGGTGTGTTCAAACGCCAAGGCCATACCGAAGCCGCGGTGGATTTAGCTCGCATGGCAGGCTTCGAACCCGCTGGCGTGATTTGCGAAATTATTAAAGACGATGGCGAAATGGCACGCCTGCCCGATTTAGAAATTTTTGCCGCCCAGCATAATTTAAAAATCATTTCGATTGCCGATTTGCTGGCCTACCGCAAACGCCATGAAGCTTTAATTTCGGAAATGGAATGCGCGCCTTTGCCTATGCAGCAAGGCGATTTTAATTTTTATGTGTTTCGCTCGGCATTGCTTGGCGAAGAACATATGGCTTTGGTGAAAGGCCCTGTGACGCAATTGAAAAACCCGGGCACCTTGGTACGCATTCATTCCGAATGTTTCACTGGCGACGTGCTCGGCTCGAAGCGCTGCGATTGTGGCAGCCAACTGCAGCAAGCGATTACCGAGATTGAGCAAGCCGGTTCTGGCATCATCATTTATCTGCGCCAAGAAGGCCGCGGCATTGGCTTATTCAATAAAATGAAAGCCTACCAATTGCAAGACCAAGGCCTAGACACCGTTGAAGCCAATATTCGCTTAGGCTTTGCCGCCGATATGCGCGATTACACCATGGCCATTCAAGTGCTGAATTATTTTGGCATTGATGATCTGCAACTGCTCACCAACAATCCCGATAAACTGGAAGCAATCAGTTCAATCTGCGAGCGCAAGATTGTGCGTAAGTCTTTATCGATTCCCGCTAACGATTTCAACCACCATTATTTGATGACCAAAAACCAGAAGTTCGGCCACAGCATCGATTTACCACCCAGCATTGAGAGTATTTCATGATCTATCACGGTTCTTTAAACGGCAGCTCGCTAAAATTCGCTATTGTTACTGCGCGCTTCAATGATTTCATCACCGAGCGATTATTCAGTGGCGCCAAAGACTGCTTGCTTCGCCATCAAGTGCGCGAAGAAAACATCGACAGCGTTTCAGTGCCAGGCGCATTTGAATTGCCACTCACCGCCTTAGCCTTAGCCAAAACCGGCAACTACCACGCGGTGGTTTGCCTTGGCGCAGTGATTCGCGGCGAAACCACGCATTACGATTACGTATGCAACGAAGCGGCTAAAGGCATTGCCGCGGCGGGCTTACAAACCGGCGTGCCGGTTATTTTTGGCGTGGTTACCACAGAAAATACCGAACAAGCGATTTCGCGAGCTGGTGGCAAATCCGGTAACAAAGGCTGGGACTCGGCAATGACCGCCCTTGAAATGGCCAACTTACTGCCCCAAATTAAATAAATCCACACTTCCCCGAGATTTGCTATGAGTCCGTTCGTGTTAGATGCAGAGCTTGCCAGTTTTGAACAAGACGTTATCAACAAATCTAAAGAAACGCCGGTATTGGTTGATTTCTGGGCCGAATGGTGTGGGCCATGCAAGCAAGTGGGGCCTGTTTTAGAAAAACTGGCCACTGAATACAATGGCGCGTTTGTGTTGGCCAAAGTGGATGTGGATAAAGAACAACAGCTAGCCAGCTATTTCCAGATTAAATCGATTCCGACCTTGATGCTGTTAAAAGATGGCAAGATTGTGGATGGCTTTCCGGGCGCGTTGTCTGAAGTACAGATTAAAGAATTTCTAACTCACCACCAAATTACCGCTCTGCCCATACGCGAAGATTCAATTGAACAAGCCGCCGAGCCGAGCAATATTGATCCGCACCAAGAAGTCGTTCGCCTTCGCCATGCTGCGCTGGAAGCGCCAGCCGATGACAGCTTGAAACTGGAACTGGGCTTGGCCTTAGTGAACACGCAAGCCTATAGCGAAGCCGTGCAATTATTTGATGCGCTGCCAGCCAATTTGGCGATGGATGAGCGCATAACTAAAGCCCGCACGCGTATTGATTTAGCCCAGCAAGCCCAACATGCACCCGCCATCAACGTGCTTGAAGCGGCACTTGCCAGCAATGCCGGAGATATTGAAGCACGGCGTTTGCTAGCCTTGCAATATCTGGTGCAGGGCAAGCCTGAGCAAGGCTTAGAGCATCTACTGGTGCTGTTGCGCGAGCAACGCAGCTACCAAGACGGATTGCCCAAGAAGCTATTGATTGAAGCATTCGCCACCATTGAAGACGACGATTTGGTACGAAACTACCGTCGCAAAATGGCGACACTGCTGAACTGAGCGTCTATACTGTTAACATGAAAAAACTGCAAACCTATTTCTTAACCGGCCTGCTAACACTCGCGCCCATTTGGCTGGTATTCATTGTGTTCAGGTTCGTATTCGGCCTGCTGTCCGACATCAGCCAGCCGCTGATTGGGCCTCTCACCGGGCATTTGGCAACCAGCTACCCACTGATGTTTGCTTGGCTGTCAGAGCCTTGGGTAAAAATCGCCATAGGCATTGTGGTTACCATCGTATTTATTCTAAGCATTGGCTTTATCTCGCGGCGTGTAATTGGCCAACGTTTGCTAGGCTGGATTGAATCTTTAATCAGTAAAGTGCCCTTGGCCAGCACGGTGTATGGCAGTGCCCGCAAATTGCTCGACATGCTACAAACCAAACCAGACGGCACCCAACGCGTGGTGCTGATCAATTTTCCGCATGAAAACATGAAGTCGGTTGGCTTTGTTACCCGCATTTTGCAAGACGAACACACCGGCGAAGAACTCGCCGCGGTGTATGTGCCCACCACGCCGAACCCAACCTCTGGCTATTTGGAAATTGTGCCAGTCAATCAGCTCACTCCCACCGATTGGACCGCGGATCAAGCGATGTCGTTTATCATTTCCGGCGGCGCGGTAGCGCCCGATAAAATCCCGTTTAGCACAAAGAAATAAACCCATGCAACTCGATAAATCGCAACGCTTATTTGTTTTTCTGGCGGCGTTTTTTTGCGTCAATGCGGTGCTAGCCGAATTTATTGGCGTGAAAATTTTTGCCTTGGAAGCCACGCTTGGCATTGCACCGTTTGAATGGAATTTATTCGGCCAAACCGGCTCCTTAAATTTTACCGCCGGCACACTGCTGTGGCCGATTGTGTTTGTGATGACCGATATCGTCAATGAATACTTCGGTAAGCGTGGTGTGCGCTTCATCAGCTACACGGCAGTGGCCCTGATTTTATATGGCTTTGTGTTTGCTTACGCCGCCATTCATTTAGCACCAGCTGCTTGGTGGGTTGGCGCCAATCAAAACCAAGGCGTTCCAGATTTGCAAAAAGCCTTTGCGGCTATTTTCGGGCAAGGCTTATGGACCATCTGGGGCTCGGTAATTGCCTTTTTACTCAGCCAGCTGGTGGATGTGTCAATATTCTCTTTTATCCTGAAAAAAACTGGCACACGTTTTATTTGGCTACGCGCTACGGGCTCAACCGCGGTGTCGCAAATCATCGACAGTTTTGTGGTGATTTATATTGCCTTTGTGCTTGGCCCACAAAAATGGAGCATGGATTTATTTTTAGCCGTTGCAAGCTTAAACTATGTCTACAAAATGCTGGCCGCCATCGCCATGATTCCCTTGCTGTATGGCGTTCGAAAACTGATTCACTGGTATCTCGGCAATGATCAAGCCGAACACCTCCATCTTCATGCACATCACTAAAAGGACACGCCATGACACTTCGCCCACTGGTTATTGCCATTGCACTTGCGGCTAGCCTTAGCGCCTGCAATAACAACACGCCTGCCACCGAAAGCGCTGCAAAAATTGAAAAAACCAATCCAGCCGAAACCGCCAAGCAGCTTGAACAGCTGTATGCCGATTATTGGGAAGCGAATCTTAAATTAAACCCAATTAACGCCACTTTCATTGGCGACAATCGCTTTAACGCCGAGATGCCAAACTTCTTCACCGCTGATTACCGCAAACAGACTCACGATTTCAACCAAGCGTGGTTAGATAAAGCCATTGCGTTGGATGGCAGCACACTCGATGGCCCAGCGCGCATTAGTTATGACATTTTCATTCGCGAGCGCAAATTGGCCTTGGAAAGCGAACGCTTCCCCACATGGATGTTGCCAATGGATCAGTTCAGCAGCTTTGCCAGCTTCTTGCCCATGCTCGGTTCGGGAAGCAGCGCCCAGCCGTTCAAAACAGTGCAAGATTACGACAACTGGCTGAAACGTGCAGGCGCCGTGCCGGCTATTTTTGATCAAGCCATTGCCAATATGCGCGAAGGCATGAAAACAGGCGTAGTGCAGCCGAAAGTGCTGATGAATAAAGTGTTGCCGCAGCTGGATGCCATTATCCAAAAAGATGCTGAGAAAACCACGTTCTGGGGCCCCATTGCCAGCATGCCGAAGGAATTCAGCGATGCGGATAAAAAACGCCTAACCGACGCCTACCGTGCAATGATCAACGATGCCATGATGCCGGCGTATCAACGCATGCGTACATTCATTGCCAGTGAATACCTGCCTGCTTGCCGCGATACCGTCTCGCTTAGCGCCTTGCCCGATGGCGAAGCGTGGTATGCATTTAATGCAAAAACACAAACCACCACTGATCTAACGCCTGCACAAATTCACGCCATTGGCTTGAAGGAAGTGGAGCGTATTCATGGCGAAATGCAAAAAGTTATGGCCGAGGTCGCGTTCAAAGGCGATTTACAGGCTTTCTTCAAATTCGTTACAACCGACAAGCAATTTGAATTTAAGAATGAACAAGCCCTGCTCAATGCCTACAACGGCCTACGCTCCCGCATTGATGCCAAAATACCCGAACAGTTCTCCTTGCTGCCTAAAGCGGGTTTTGAAATACGCCCGGTTGAAGCATTCCGCGCTGAGTCGATGGCGGGCGGCCAATATTTCCCGCCAAGTGAAGATGGCTCGCGCCCGGGCATTTTCTATGTCAATACCTTCGATCTGCCAAGTCGCAAAACTTGGGACATGGAAGATTTGTATTTGCATGAAGCGATTCCAGGCCACCACTTCCAAATTGCTATACAGCAAGAACTCAAAGACGTGCCCGCCTTTAGGCGTTTTGGCGGCGAAACCGCATTTGCTGAAGGTTGGGGTTTGTATGCTGAATCACTCGGCAAAGATTTGGGCGTATACACCGATCCCTACCAATATTTTGGCCGCTTGCAAGGCGAACTATGGCGCGCTATCCGTTTAGTGGTTGATACCGGTTTGCACAGCAAAGGCTGGACACGCGAGCAAGTCATCGATTACATGAAAGCCAACTCTGCGGTGGAAAATACTGACGCAGTAGCCGAAGCCGAGCGCTACATGGCCATACCCGGGCAGGCCTTGGCCTATAAAATTGGCGAGTTGAAAATTCAAGAACAAAAACACAAAGCGCAGGCCGCGCTTGGTGCTAAATTCGACCCGCGCGCATTCCATGCTGAAGTATTGAAAGATGGCAGCGTGCCATTGTCGGTGCTTGAAGGAAAGATTGACCGCTGGATTAAAACGCAGCAATAAATTTTAATCATCGCACTATAAAAAAGCGCCGAAAGGCGCTTTTTTAGGGTTCACGGTTTGGGTAAATACAGCAATGGATCAACCGGTTTTCCGTTTCGGCGGATTTCGAAATGCAGCATGTCGCGCACTGCGCCGGTGCGGCCCATATCGGCAATATGCTGGCCGGCTTTAACCTTCACACCTTCTGCCACAAGACGCTTGCTATTGTGGGCATAGGCTGAAATCCACTCGTTATTGTGTTTAATAATCAGCAACTCGCCATAACCAATCAAACCCGCACCCGAATACACCACCACACCATCGGCCGCGGCAAGAATGTTCTGCCCCGCTTTGCCAGCCACATCAATACCTTGATTGGTTTTATCGTCTGCAATAAAGGCAGCGATAATATTGCCTTGCACTGGCCATTGCCACACAATTGACGAGGCCACCGGCAATATCGGTTTCGCCGCCGGCTCACTATCGATTGGCACCAACGCAGGCTTGCTTAGTGTTGGTTTTAGGTTTGGCAAGCTAGCCACTGCGCTTTTCACCACCGTGGTATTTAACACCTGCACAGGCGGGCTTAAACGTAATTTTTGGCCGGTTTGAATACGGTAGTTTTCATCGATGTTATTCCACTGCGCCACATCACGATAATTCAGGCCTGCGCGAAACGAAATGCCGTACAGGGTGTCGCCGGCTTGTACGATGTAGTTTGTGCCTAAGGATTTATTATTACTGGCTGGCTTTGGCATTTGGCTTGATGAAGCATTTTTAGCCGATGGTTTTTTACCATTCTTACTGGTTTGATAGCCTGATTGGCACGCAATTAAGCTAACCGACAAAAATCCAAGCCAAGCCAAGCGCGAGATATTAAGCAGGCGCATGCTCATGGTTTTAACAACATATAGGCAATTACAGCCACAAACAGCACCATTGCGGACCAACCAATCGGCTCAATGTATTGCCGCAGCTTAGCTTCAGCTTTCTCGCCGCCAAAATAAATAGCAGTGGCCACTAAATACACCCGTTTGCCTCGGCCAATCAATGCGCCAAAGAAAAACGGAAGTAATGGCATGCCCACAGCGCCCGAAGCGAGCGTGAAAATCTTAAACGGAATGGGGGTAAAACCGGCTAGCAACAATAGCCAAAAACCGTTGTTTTCAGCTTGTTGCTTAATTCCTTCAAACTGCGCAGAATAGCCCATCTTTTCAATCAGCGGCATCGCTAAATCAATCGCATAATGGCCAACGGCATAGCCAATAAACATGCCAACCAGCGAGCCTACTAAACTTAAGGTAGAAAACCAAAAGGCTTTCTTCGGCTGTGCCAAAGACATCGGTGCCAGCATTACTTCGGGCATTATTGGGAAGAAAATCGCTTCGCAAAAACTGAGCAACGTTAGAAAATAGGTGGCTTTTGGGTGCGCGGCCCACAAAATAGCGCGTTCGTATAAATTACGGAACACTGCCATTACAGCACCCCCGGCAATAAAGGCACAAAACTCACCGGGCCAAGATTTTGCTCGTGTAATTGCTCATCAATTTTTTCCACACGCATTAAATGCTGTTTGCCAGCATCGGTTCCAACCGGCGAAATCAACACGCCCAGATTATTCAATTGCGCCAATAATGGGCGCACCATAGCAGGCGCCGCACAGGTTAAAAGTATGGCGTCAAACGGGCCATTTTCTGCCCAGCCCAGATTGCCATCGTCGTGCTTTGAACGAATCAGCTCGTGCAATTTTAGTTGCCGAAAACGAGGCCTGGCCATACGCAACAATTCATCAATGCGCTCAACGCTAAACACCTGTATGCCAAGCGAGGCCAACACCGCGGTTTGATAGCCCGAGCCGGTGCCAATTTCTAGCACGGTTTTGGGTATTTTTTTCTCAATCAAGGCTTCTGTCATTTTCGCTACCACCCAAGGCTGCGAAATAGTTTGGCCATTGCCAATCGGCAGCGCGGTGTCTTCGTAGGCACGCGAAGCCAGCGCTTCATCAAGGAACACATGCCGAGGCAAGGCGCGCATCACATTCAACACGCGCTCATCGCGAATGCCCTGCTCGCGCAAGCGCTCAATCAGGCGGTCGCGGGCACGTTGGGAAGTCATGCCGAGGCCTTTGGCTTGGGTGTTTAATTGAAGTCGTTGAATCATTTCGGCAGCACGTTGGATAATTCATTAACCCAACCCGATACTTTTTCTAAGGCTTGGTAGCGGGTTAAATCAACATGAATGGGGGTTATGGAAACAAAGCCATTTTTCACCGCATGGAAATCGGTGCCTGGGCCGCCGTCTTGCTCCGGGCCAGCCGGGCCGATCCACCACATCGGCCGGCCGCGCGGATCCAATTGCGGCACACAGGGCTCGGCGCGATGGCGATGGCCTAAACGCGTGACCTCAAAGCCTTTAATCTCGTGCCATGGCAAATCGGGGATATTCACATTCAAAATGGTGTCGGCCGGCAGTGGGTCGCTGAGCAGGCGTTCAATCAAGGCTTTCGCCACCCGAACGCTGCTATCGTAGTGTTTTGGTTTATGGCTGGGGCTAGCACAGCTGAGTGCAATGGCCGGCAAGCCTAAACAACGCCCTTCCATGGCCGCCGCCACCGTGCCGGAATAAATTACATCATCACCCAAGTTGGCGGTGTTGTTGATGCCTGATAGCACAATATCGGGATCTTCCGGCAACAAGCCCGACAACGCCAAATGCACGCAATCGGTTGGCGTTCCGTTCACACTGATTCGGCGTTCATCAAGATAACGGACCCGCAAAGGACTACCCAAGGTTAAGGAATTAGATGCACCAGAGCGATCACGATCGGGCGCCACAATGAATAAATGGTGGCCATCATCCGCCATGCCTTCCGCTAAAGCTTTAATGCCTGGTGCTTCAATACCGTCGTCGTTGCTAATTAAAATACGCATGGGTAAATGATAGCAATTTTAGGGTGGGCTTGAGTGCTTGAATCTCAAGTAATGATAGTTATATGAGGTTTTTTGGTTGACACGGCCTTTTAAGCGATTTCTAATGGGATTAGCCGTCAATTTGACTATATTTCAACGTTCTCTTGCGATGTAATAATTCAACAACTTAAGGACTGCTTTGAAATTCTTATTAATCAGGACTAAAAATAAATTAGATATCGCTATCAAAATGCTATTTAAGAAATTCTCAACTGCTACAATTTTTATGCTAATTAACACATCCGTGGTAGCCGAAGAAGCCGTACACTTCCCCACCAACCATGGATCAGAAATTGTGACCAACTCGATTAAATATGATGCCGAGTTAGTGGCCATCGAAGTACGAATTACTGAAATATCCGACAACGGTCGTAATCACCAAACCTATATGAAAGCAGAATTTCGAGATGGTTCGGAAATTTGGCTTGCAGCAATTGGTAAGGTAAGTGATTCATTTAAGATTGGCGATGTAATTCATGTGCTTGGTTATCTGGCTACTGTTAATAACTATAACAATGAGGCGTTAGCATTAAACAAAAGTGGATGGCACGTTATATCGCTCTGTTACTACAACTTTAGAACGAAGTACGAAACTCAATTTAAATTTAAAAACGAGCCTAATCAATGCTCAAATTGGCGTAACGGTAAAATAGGCAATTATTGAACCATAAAACTAACCAAAATGAACTCAGAGGTCATAAACGTTTGAATAATCACATCCACCTACTTTATGACCTTCAGGCTTGAATATATGCATAATTTACATATGACTAGAGAGTTCGATTCAGCCCCGGAGAAGTGGAGCAATATCATGCGTAAAAAAGATGATTTCTCAAAAGCAAAACGTGGAGCCCCTGTTTCGGTATCGGGAAAAACACGCATCACCATCATGCTCGACGATGAAATACTGCAGCATTTCTGTGAGCGCGCCGAAAGCGAAGGCGTTGGCTATCAAACTATGATTAATGCCGCGCTAAAGCAGATCGCAGCTAAGAAACCCATTAAGAAACAAGAGCTATTAACCGTGGCTAAATTACGTGAAGTTATACGACAAGAGCTTAATGCGGCATAAGGTACTAATACCTCGCTTCGTTTGGGTCACTATTTCGTTATGCATTCGCAATCTTGGTTGAGTATGCAATCGCATTTTGAGCTAGAAGTGCCGGAAGCATTGCTTGGCAAACGGCTCGATTCTGAAGTGCGCCCGCAGGCTGCGTAATTAAAAAGGGTGCGCCTAGACGCACCCTATCAGCCAATAAAGGCCTATCTTATTATTCTTTATCTAATTTAACATCTAGATCGGTTACGGTATTAGTGAGCAGCGTCAAACTAAAACGGCTATCGTATTTGAGCAATACATCTTCACCATCATCACGTTCAACCTTAATGCCAATAGGTGCATATTTTTTAAATGCATTTTCAACCAGCTTGGCAATATCGTTTTCGCTCAGACCTTTGGCAACTGAAACACGAATGCTAATCGGTTGTTTGCTTTGCAATGCAAACAAAAACACCAACTCGCCTGCTGAATCGGTTCGATTATCGAATTTGATACGCCATTTATTGGAATATTTCAGCATGCTTGCATCTACTGTTTTTGTGGTTAGGGTGCTGTCGCTTCTGAGCATAACAACCGATTGCGTTGCTGCCGATTCTTGTGCAAATCCGCTTGCACAAAAACACAGCAAACAGGCGACCATGGTAACTTGGGTAAAGTTTTTCATATGCAAAATCCTTTTAGGTTAAATTTATATTTTTTTGTATGATGCAGTAATGGTTTATATTTCTTTGTAAAGCGGGCTTAAGCTGCCCACACGGTCTTTGCTTTCCTGTTCTTCGCCTTCCAATTCCTGTGTAGCGGGAATTTCTTCGGGACCGGAGTTTTCAGCGGCATCCACCAGCGTATGACTAACTGGATTTTCATTATCATCATCTAGCCCGTCATCAAGATTGATGTATTCATCATTCTGCTGAGCAGCAACTTCCGGTTGCGAAGGTTCGTCACCAACGTACAAAGGGATATTTTTATTGTCTGATTGCATTTGCATGTGAACCTCACTGAATGGGATAGTTTTCAGTTTAGGCGGTGGCAGAATACGTGTCCGTGCGTTGTCGCGCACAAATCAGTCATAATGCGGTGTAAATTTTTTGGTTTCAATCAATACTTACAGCCTTTAATATGTGCAAATACAAGGCCTTTTGCTATCATAATGGCATGACTAAACGCACCCTCTCTGCCATTCATCTGCGTAAAACCCTGTTTGTATTATTGCTCGCATTATTCGCCCTGCCCTTGTCTGCCACGCCAACGGAAGATCCTGGGAAGCCGGCAACTGAACAAAAATGGGAGCCCTCAGAGCAAGATCAATTAAACATCAAACTGCTTTCCTACCAATATTTACAAGCCAAAGACAATGGCGAGTTTAATGCCGCTTTTTCGGCTTTTGCAGAAAGCACAAAATCGGCTATCGACTTCAAAAAATGGAAATACAATATTGTGTTATTTAACGCCACCGCCGGCGCTAAAATTGACCGAACATTTACCCGCATTTCTTGGTATGAAAACCCTGCCAAAGATCCGGCTTCTGGTATGTTTAGCATCGTTAACTACTCCGGTGTGTTTACCAATGTTGATATCCAATGCGGTATTCTTATATGGCATAAGAAAACCGATGGCAACTTCGAACTGATACGTGAACAAGAAAACTTTATCGATAAAGCACGCCAGGAAAAACTAAGCGCGAGTGAAGTTACACAAATTAAAGCCAAGTTTGGCTGTCTGAATTAGCGTGCTGCGTCATCGCGCACCCTATAAAATGGATAAATCATAGGGCGTGCCTTGGCGCGCCAAATAGCCGTAAAATAAACACATGACGACCAAAACCCCGCCACCCATCAGCCCTGAAGACAGTGAATTATTCCGCGAAGCCATTGGCCCGGTGATTGTGCACCGGCATACCGAAAGCCGCCTGGGCAAAGCCAAACCGAAAGCGCGAGCGCGCATGTTCGAACGCGATGAACAGGATGCCTTGCTGCAATCGAAGCGGGTTTCAACACTTGACGCTGCATTGCATCAACATGAGCCGCTGTTTTATCAAGGCCCGAAAATTACTAATCGCGTCATGCGGCAATTAAAATCAGGTGCTATTCGTATGGATGCTGAATTTGATTTGCACGGCATGCTGGCCGTGAATGCCGAGCGGCACTTAAAACAATTTCTGTCCGATGTGTATAAAGAGCAATTGCATTGCATACGCATCATCCATGGTAAAGGCACACGCTCCGAGGCAGGGCCCGTGCTGCATAACGTGGTCGATAAGATTTTGCGACAACAAGGCCGTGTGTTGGCGTATTGCTCGGCACCACAAAACCAAGGTGGCACCGGTGCTGTGTTAGCATTACTCGAATAATTCAGGAGAACGCGAGATGTCTCATCGTCAAGCAGAGCGTCATAAAACACAACATATCAGCTGGCTGCGCGCTGCCGTACTCGGCGCGAACGACGGCATCGTATCGACATCCAGCCTGATCCTTGGCGTTGCGGCAGCGGGTGGCGAACAGAAAGCCATCATGGTCGCCGGTGTGGCTGGTCTGGTGGCCGGCGCGATGTCGATGGCGGCCGGGGAATACGTATCGGTGCATTCGCAATCCGATACCGAAAAGGCCGATATTGCCAAGGAAACCCATGAGCTGGAGAACGACCCTGAAGGTGAACTCAAGGAACTGACCGCGATTTATGTACACCGTGGCCTGAGCACAGATCTTGCCAAACAGGTTGCTGTTCAGCTGACTGCACATGATGCGCTCGGCTCGCATGCGCGCGACGAACTCGGTATCAACCCAAATTTCAGCGCACGACCGGTGCAGGCTGCGCTGTCTTCAGCCGCCAGTTTTGCAGTCGGTGCCGTGCTACCCCTTGGGGCGGCCTGGCTGATGCCGGCCGAACTGATGATTTGGACAGTAGCAGGCAGCACCGCGTTCTTTCTTGCTCTGCTGGGTGGTGTGGCGGCGCAGACAGGCGGAGCCCCAGTCGTCAAAGGTTCGTTGCGTGTGCTGTTCTGGGGCGTATTAGCGATGGCGGCGACGTATCTGGTTGGCAGCCTGTTCGGGGTTTCTACGGCTTAAGTGAACTCGCCGAGCTCCGCCAATACCGACGTAGCATAGGCGCCGGGCGGCAATTCAAAACTGAGCTTCAACACATCATCGGCAATGAATTGCCAGGCAAATTCTTTTGGGATTAAGCGCAATGCACGGCGCTCTTGGCGTAAATCGGCTTTTTCTAAACCACGGCACAGTGCAGTAAATTCATTGGGTAATTGCGTTTCCAAAGCGAGCGTATCGTCTTGGCTACGCAGCTCGCCCGCGCCCCATAATGGCCCAGTGGGGTGAATATCTAAGCCTTCACAACGTTGCAACAATTCTTCGCTGAGTGGCTCTGGGCCAAAAATACTTTTGCTGCCTTCCAGCATCCACACATCGCCCAATAAGGCTTTATTCCAGTTACCTGATGCAACGCGCTTGGCCAATAAATGATTGAATACATACGAACGCGCGGCCGATAAATAAATTGAGCGCTTAGCGCGATCAACGCGCTTGCCCTCAAACATGCCCAAGGCTTTATCGACATTGGCTTGTTCATGACCGAAGCGTTGTTCGCCAAAATAATTCGGAACGCCTTGTGTTTTGATGCAATGCAGGCTTTGTTGTAGTGAACTTTTATCAGCTGCCACTTCACGAAGTGTGAGTTCAAAGCGGTTTCCTGCCAATGCACCGCGCGCTAGTTTGCGGTTATGCCAAACGGCATTTAGCACCGTGCAATTTTCGTTGTTGAGTAAATTCACATCGGGCGAAATTTTCTTTGGAATACGCACTGAAAAGCGCTGTGTGGTCACTGCATGCCGATCTTTCATGCCGGCATACGACACATCACGCTCGTCAATCCCGGCCCAACGAGCCATTTCTTGCGCACAAAAGACCGTGTTCAGGCCGCGTTTTTGAATGGTTAATAGTAAATGTTCGCCTTCGCCGCTGGCTTCAAAGCTGGGCAATTCCTGCACAACAAAATCTTCTGGCGTGCTGCGAATGCGGCCAGTGCAAGGCGCTGCATTTGATGCGCGAACGAGTTTCATATGTTGCTCAACAACACCACAGCCTGCGCGGCAATACCTTCATTGCGGCCCGTAAAACCGAGTTGTTCGGTGGTGGTGGCTTTAATCGATATTTGCGCAATGGATGCTTGCATCACTTCAGCCAAACGCTGCCGCATGGCAGGAATATGCGGATTCATTTTCGGCAGCTCGCAAATAATCGTCATATCGGCATTGCCAAGCTGATAACCGCGCTCGCGAATTAATTGCATACACTGCTTGAGTAAATCGGTGCTGTCGGCATTTTTCCAACGCGCATCGCTGGGTGGAAAGTGCACGCCAATATCACCCAATGCCAGTGCGCCCAATAGCGCATCGCACAGCGCATGAAGCAACACATCGCCATCGGAATGGGCAAGCAAGGCATGGCTGTGCGCAATACGCACGCCGCCAATCACAAGGCTCTCGCCGCTGGTGAATGCATGCACATCGAAGCCGCTGCCAATTCGCATCATAAAAAATTCCTTGCCTTCAAAATAGCCTCAGCCAAGGCGAAATCGCTGGCTAGGGTAACTTTGATATTATCCTCCGCGCCTTCCACCAACAGCGGCGACAAACCCAAGCACTCCATCGCGCTACTTTCATCAGTTATGCTTGCGCCTTCTTGCTTGGCATGCTGCAAAGCGCGTTGCAAACTCTTGGCCGGAAACATCTGCGGTGTGAACGCACGCCACAGCATACTGCGGTCCAGCGTGCCTTCCACTTGCGCTGAATTATCCGCACGTTTTACCGTGTCTTTCATTCGACCGGCCAGCAAAGCACCCACCGGATGCGTGCTAGCCAACTGTATCAGTTGATGTAAATCTTCAATTCGCAGGCACGGCCGCGCGGCATCGTGCACCAACACAAAATCATCGCGCCCCAATACATCGGCTAATGCAGTGATGGCCGCTAAAACGCTATCGCTGCGTTCAATACCACCAACACAGGTGCGCAACGCTTTGTTGCGCCAATGTGTAATGCCCTGCCAACGCGCGTCTTCAGCCGATAGCGCCAAGATAATGCCGTCAATATCAGGGTGCTGGCATAGCACATCCAAGACATGATGCAACATCGGCTGGCCTGCAATATGTTGGTATTGTTTTGGAATCGCAGAACCACTGCGCGAGCCCGTCCCTGCGGCTGGCACAATTGCCCAAATCATGGCTTTGGCTCGGCGGCTGGCGGATCCATATTGATTTTCTTTTCCGGATCCACTACACGGTAAAAGGTTTCGCCGGGCTTGATCATGCCCATTTCATTGCGAGCACGTTCTTCCACTGCATCCACGCCAGACTTTAAATCTTTTACTTCGGCCACTAAGGCATTATTGCGCAGCAACAAATCGTGATTCTCTTTTTTCTGTGCCTGCACCTGCGCACGCAAGCTTTCCACTTGCCGCCAATTGCCCTGCCCAAACCAAAACTTGTATTGCAGCATCGCCACCAAGATGGCAAGCAATGCGAAAGGCCACAAGCGGCGGGTTAAATAATCCACTGATTATTTATTCAGGCTAACAAACGCGTTGCGGCCAGCATAGCGCGCGCGACTACCTAAAGCCTGCTCGATGCGCAGCAACTGATTGTATTTAGCTACGCGGTCGGAGCGGCACAGCGAGCCGGTTTTAATTTGCGTGGCGGTGGTGGCCACGGCAATATCGGCAATGGTGGTGTCTTCAGTTTCGCCGGAGCGATGCGAAATAATCGCCGCGTAGCGATTGGCATCGGCCATGGCAATCGCTTGCATGGTTTCCGACAACGTACCGATTTGATTCACTTTAATCAGAATCGCATTAGCCACTTTCTGCTCAATGCCTTCTGCGAAGATTTTGGGATTAGTCACAAACAAATCATCGCCCACCAATTGCACGGTTTCGCCCAGCGACTGAGTTAGCATTTTCCAGCCAGCCCAATCGTCTTCGGCCATGCCGTCTTCAATGGTGATGATGGGATACTGGCGCGCCCAGCCGCTTAGGAATTCGCTGAACTGCTCGGAGCTCAAACGCTTGCCTTCACCGACTAAATTGTATTTGCCGTTTTCATAGAATTCGGTACTGGCCACATCAAGGCCTAATAAAATATCTTGACCTGCGCTATAGCCCGCTTTCGCAATCGCTTCTAAAATGGTTTCCAACGCTTCTTCATTGGAACGCAAATCGGGTGCAAAACCGCCTTCATCGCCCACCGAAGTGCCCAATCCGCGGCCTTTCAGCACCGATTTTAAACTGTGGAAAATTTCCGTGCCGGCACGCAGAGATTCTGCGAATGAATCGAAACCCACTGGCAAAACCATAAATTCCTGCATATCCACGTTGTTATCGGCATGTGCGCCGCCATTGATGATGTTCATCATTGGCACTGGCAAACTCACGTCACGATCGCCCGCTAAATACTGCCACAAAGGCTGATTTTTGGCAGCGGCAGCGGCGTGCGCGTTGGCTAAAGAAACACCCAGCAAGGCATTGGCGCCTAAACGCGCTTTGTTTTCGGTGCCGTCTAAGTTGATTAAACGCTGATCCAAACCGGCTTGGTCGAACACATCAAAACCGTGCAAGGCTTTGGCAATTTCACCGTTAACATGCTCAACCGCTTTTTTCACGCCTTTGCCCATATAGCGGGTTTTATCACCGTCGCGCAGCTCAATGGCTTCTTTCGAACCGGTGGATGCACCCGATGGCACAGCCGCGCGGCCCATATGGCCACTGGTTAGTGTCACTTCCGCTTCAAGGGTTGGGTTGCCGCGTGAATCAAGGATTTCGCGGGCAAAGATTTTGCTGATTTGGCTCATGAGTATTCTCTAAAATTAAAGTTGATCTTCAATAAATCCGCCACGCTTGGCGATTTCATCAAAAGCGACTAAGGATTCCAACAAGGCTTGCATTTTGCCGAGTGGCCATGCGTTCGGGCCGTCGGATAAAGCCACATCAGGGTTTGGATGGGTTTCCATAAAAATACCGGAAATACCCACTGCCATGGCAGCGCGCGAAAGCACCGGCACGAATTGGCGTTGGCCGCCGGATTTGCCATCTAAGCCGCCTGGCAACTGCACCGAATGCGTGGCATCGAATACCACTGGACAGCCGGTATCGCGCATTACGCTCAATGAGCGCATATCCGAAACCAGATTATTGTAGCCAAAGCTAGCGCCGCGTTCGCAGACCATGATTTGTTGATTGCCGGTAGCCAAGGCTTTGGCGGCCACATGTTTCATTTCCCAGGGCGATAGGAACTGGCCTTTTTTGATATTAACCGGACGGCCGACGCTGGCCACTTTCTGGATAAAATCGGTTTGCCGGCATAAAAATGCGGGTGTTTGCAACACATCCACCACTGAGGCCACTTCGTCCATCGGCGTGTATTCGTGCACATCGGTGAGCACCGGCACATTCAGCTGACGCTTCACTTCGGCCAACACTTTCAAACCTTCTTCCAAACCCGGGCCACGGAAACTGGTGCCTGACGTACGATTGGCTTTATCGAAACTTGATTTAAAAATAAACGGAATACCAAGCTTTGCCGTGATTTCCTTCAAGGTGCCAGCGGTATCAATCTGCAATTGCAGAGATTCAATAACACATGGGCCAGCGATAAGAAAAAAGCGCTGATCTAAACCGACATCAAAACCGCAAAGTTTCATGCTGTAGTTCCTTAAGTATGTTGTCCGGATTTGTAAAGCCGTGCAGCAGAAATAAAGCCGCTGAATAACGGGTGGCCATAACGCGGTGTCGATAAAAATTCAGGATGTGCTTGGCACGCCAAGAACCACGGGTGATCAGCCATTTCAACCATTTCCACTAACAAGCCATCCATCGATTGCGCCGAGATAGTCATACCTGCTTTTTCAACAGCTTCGC
The DNA here is from genome assembly GCA_043744535.1 of Arenimonas sp. GTDB lineage: Bacteria > Pseudomonadota > Gammaproteobacteria > Xanthomonadales > Xanthomonadaceae > Arenimonas. The sequence goes on along the minus strand of JAYTVJ010000020.1, from coordinate 1,194 downwards.
GATAGCTGTTGTTGAACTCGTAGCGATGACGATGGCGCTCTGATACAACATCTTTGCCATACAATGTATGCGCCAAGGTGCCTGGCTTCAAGCGGCATTCTTGCAAACCTAAACGCATCGTACCGCCTAAATCAGAATCCTCACTGCGACGTTCAATTTCACCCGAGGCAGTGCGCCATTCGGTTATCAAGGCAATGGCTGGGTCCGCGCAGTTACGATCGATTTCGGTGGTATTCGCGCCCGGCAAACCGCCACGATGACGCAATACATCCACCACTGCGGCTTGCATGCCATAACAAATGCCGAAATACGGGATGTTGTGTTCACGCGCATATTTTGATGTCGATACTTTGCCTTCAAAGCCGCGATCGCCAAAGCCGCCCGGCACTAAAATACCTTGCACGCCGTCTAAAAGCGCTACGCCTTCGCGTTCAATTTGCTCAGACTCCAGCCACTTCAAAATAACCCGTGTGTGCTGGCGCAAACCACCGTGGCGCAGTGCTTCACCAATCGATTTATACGCGTCTTGATGATCCACATACTTGCCAACCACCGCAATGGTGACTTCATCTGTGGGGTGTTCAACGGCATCCACCACCGCCTGCCAATCACTTAAATCGGCCGGGCCAACGGCGTTTTCTAAACGCAGACGATTAATCACGATGGCATCAAGATTCTGCGCATGCAACCAAAGCGGCAATTTATAAATAGTATCCACATCCAAGCAGCTAATAACCGCTTCTTCCGCCACGTTGGTGAACAAGGCAATTTTACGGCGATCGCTTTCCGGCAAGGGCTGTTCACTTCGGCACAATAAAATATCGGGCTGAATACCAATCGAGCGCAGTTCTTTCACCGAATGCTGGGTCGGTTTAGTTTTTAGTTCGCCCGCCGCAGCAATATACGGCACCAAGGTGAGATGCATGAAAATGGCTTTATCCGGGCCACGCTCAGAGCGAATCTGCCGAATCGCTTCCAGAAACGGCAAGGACTCGATATCGCCAACCGTGCCGCCAATTTCCACCAAGCCCACATCAAAGCCTTCAGTGGCTTCATAAATGGCGTGTTTAATTTCATCGGTCACGTGCGGAATCACTTGCACGGTGCCACCCAAGTATTCGCCACGGCGTTCTTTGCGGATTACATTATCGTAAATCCGGCCAGTGGTGATGGAGTTTTTACGGGTTAAGTGTG
>JAYTVJ010000019.1:0-8385 GCA_043744535.1 Arenimonas sp. | reverse complement strand
GCTGTATTGCCACCGCCACCAGGCCCACCGCCGCCTTCAAAGCCAATTTCTGCACGTGCCGACTTGGGCAGTTCTTTGCGCAGCATCTCAGATATTTCATCTGGTTTCTTTAAGCCAGACCCTTCATTTTGCAGTGTTAAACGCACACCGCCCCAGCCTTGCTCAGCAAAGAACACATAAATTTGCTTCACTTGGAAATGCTCTCTACGCGTGTCAATGTATTTTTCAACTTTAAAAATTTCTTCCGACATTTGCTCAAGGCTGTACGAGCCCTTCCAATCAAAATATAAGCTAAGCTCAGGCTTAGCCTCGTTTTTGAAAAAATCAAATTCAGTAAATTTAACCGGAATAAGGCTTACCAAAACAATCAGGAATATTGCTGCCAGTGCTTTAAAACGATGCTCCAAGCTCCATAGCAGTAAACGACCATAACGTGCCACCAAGCGCGGAATAAAGCCATCTGGGCGACTTAGCATTGGCGGTGTTTTGAGGTGCGCCGAAATCATCGGAATCAAACTTACCGCAACCAGCCAAGAACACAACAGCGCAATGGTGATCGTTAAGGCCACTTGACCAAGAAAAATACTCATCATGTTGGCTTCACCAAATAAGTTGGGTAGAAACACAACAATGCTGGTGAATGTGCCGGCGCTGATAGCAATTTGCACGCTTTTTGTTCCCTCAATGGCGCAGCGCACGGGATCATTCGGGTATTTTTCACGGTATTGATAAATGCTTTCAACCACCACCACGGCATTATCAACCAACATCCCCAAGCCCAAAAGCAAGCCCATCATCGACAATATATTTAAGGTAATGCCTAAGAAATACATCGCGCCTAAGGTCATGATGATACAAATAGGAATTGCCAAAGTTACCATTAAGGTGCTGGGCCAGTGGCGCAAAAAGAAGAACAAAATAAATAAAGACAGCAGCGAGCCAAGAATACCGGCTTCAATCAATTCATTAATGGAGCGCTGCACACTTTCTGCTTGATCTTCAACAATAATGCTTTTCACACCAACCAGCTCTGGTTCGTTGTTGATTAACGCTAGCTCAGCCATAATCAACTTGGACACTTCCACCAAGTTTGCGCTGCGCTCACGTTTGATATTCACGCCAACGGCGGGCTTTAAATCAAGGCGGCGCCAAATGCTTTCACGTTGCGATTTAAAGCGAATTTCGGCAATATCGCTAAGCCGCAAACCGGATTCATTCAGCACTAAATTTTTAAGCTGATCTAAATCGCGAATTTCACCCACAGGCTGAATCCGCAAGCGACGAATGCCATCATCAATTTGCCCAGCAGAGACCGAGAAATTAATGGCCTGCAGTTTTGTTGACAGCTGATTAAGACCAATATTATGCGCGCCCAAGCTGGCTGGATTAATGGCAATTTCAATTTCAGAGGGCGATGCGCCAGTAATTTCAACACTGGCTACGCCGGGAATCCGCTCAATCCTGCGCTTAAACAAACGCTCAATCATGTCGTATTCAGTTCTTAAATCGCGGTTACTGGCGAAGCGAATTTGCAGAAATGGCTGGTCGCTCGGTGAAAAACGTTGCACATAATAACGCTGAATATCGGCCGGCAAATCTTTACGCAATGCATCAATGCGCGAACGCGCTTCATTGGCGCTGATGGCCACATCGCGGTCGAAATCGGAAAACTGGATTTGGATTTCTGCGCCATCAGCACGGCTAGTAGAGTTCATTTCCTTAATGCCCGGTAAGGTTGCTAAGGTTTCTTCTACGGGGCGCGTGATACTGCGTTCAACTTCTTGTGGCGTTGAGCCTGGGTATGGAATGCTAACACCCATAAACGGGAAGTTTACATCGGGGAATTGCTCAAGCGGCAATCGCACCGAGGCAATTAAGCCAATTGCCACCATCGATACATAAAACATGATGGCGGTGATTGGCCGCTTCAAACTGAGCTCAACCAGACTCATTCAGCGTCTCCGACTATTGCATATTTAGCTTGCGCGCGCAGGCCGCGTTCTCGATAATATTGATCAGAGCGGCGATCCAGAATGTTGTACATAATGGGAATAATAACCAAGGTAAGAATGGTTGAAACGGTAAGGCCACCAATCACAGTTATCGCCATTGGCGCCCGCACTTCAGCACCATCGCCGCCAAAAAACGCCAGCGGTGCAAAACCGAACAGTGTTGTTAATGTAGTCATGATGATGGGCCGCAAGCGTGACTCGGCGCCTTGGCAAATGGCTTCACGCTTGGCGACGCCCTCTTCGCGCAGTTGATTGACTTTATCGAGCAATACGATGGCATTTTTCACCACAATACCAACCAGCAAAATCAGCCCGATAAACACCACGATTGAAATTGGCGAGCCCTTCAACCACAATGCCAACACCGCACCAACAATGGCCAACGGCACTGAGAACATAATCACAAACGGATGCAACAAGGATTCGAATTGCGATGCCATCACTAAATACACCAAGAACATTGCCAAGCCAAACGCAAACATCAAGGATTTAATTGAACTATCGAGCTCTTCACTTTGTCCACCAAAAGCCATTTTTACATCGGTGCCAATCGGGTTTTCACGAACCAATGTTTTGACTTCCTTAACGGCAGTGCCTAAATCGATATCGCGCAAATTGGCGGATACCAAAGCCACACGGGTTTGATCGGCGCGGTTAATTTCGCTTGGACCCACAGTTTCAAGCACATTCGCCACAGCAGACAATGGCACAGGATTGACGCTTTGCGGATTGATGATAATGTTGCGCACATCGTCAACCGAGCTCCGGTCGGCTTCTCGTGCACGCACTAAGACATCAATTTTTCGGTCGCGAAAACTATAGCGGGTGGCCACTTCACCGCGAACCTGACGCACAACTTGATCAGCAATTTGCCGTGACGTTAAGCCAAGCGCTGCGGCACGATCTTGGTCAAAAATAATTTGCACCTCAGGATAGCCTTCCTCTACGCTGGATTTAACGTCGGCAAAGTGCGGCGATTTTTTCAACAAGTCGGAAAGCTGATGACCCGATTTTTCAATCGAGCTGAGGTCTTGTCCACTCAGTTCAATTTCAAGCGGTGTGGCAAAGCTTAATAATTGTGGGCGAGCAAATTTAACCTGCACATCCGGATAGGCCGCCATGGTTTTGCGCATGCGCTCAGTAATTTTTGCTTCCGCTTCACGTGTGTATTTCTTACCTAAAATCACAGTCAGCTTTGCTACGTTATCACCGGACTCGGTGGGATTGGCATCTAAGCGTGTGCCACTTCCCGATACACCGTACAATTTTTCGATATCGCTATCGTTGCCATGCACCGCTTGAATTTGTTTAACCAAGCTGTCGGTTTCACGCAGTTGCGAGCCTGGTGCTAGTTTCGCTGTCATTTCAAAACGATCTTGCGCAAGCTGCGGTATAAGGTCAGTACCAAGGCCCATGGCCACAAAAATTGACAGTATAAACGCCAGCAATGAGCTGCCTAGAATCATAGCGGGACGATCTAATACATTCGGCAAAATTCGGTGATAGTAAGCCGCTGCCGCTTCATAAGGAATCAAGACCTTTTCGCCGAGCCACGCTAAACTGCCACCCACATAAGTTGCCAAAAAGCGGAAAGCTAGCGTAAAAACGGTGCTAATGCTCTGCACTAACCAGCCCATAGCGCGATTTACATAAGCAAAGCCTACATAAAAAAAGCGTGCGATACGGCCGCTTGGCGGCGCGTGCACAATGCTGGCTTCCGATGTAAATGCCATCTGTGAGCTGGCTTTCAACGAGCTCAACATCGGAATTAAGGTTAGCGAAACGATTAAGGAGATAGCCAATGCAATGGACACGGTAAGTGCTTGGTCTTTGAATAATTGCCCAGCAATGCCTTCAACGAAAACCAAGGGGAAAAACACGGCAATGGTTGTTAATGTAGAGGCGACCACCGCCATGCTAACTTCGCTGGTGCCTTTAATGGTGGCTTGCACCAAGCTTAAGCCGCGTTCGCGCGCTTTGGCAATGCTTTCCAGCACCACAATCGAATCATCCACCACCATACCGGTTGCTAAAGCCAAACCGGCCATTGACATCACGTTCAAACTAAGCCCGAGCATATCCATGAAAAAGAACGTGGATACAATGGAAACAGGCAGGGAAATACCAATAACAAAAGTGCTCCAGCCATCGCGTAAGAAAAAGAAAATAATCAGAATGGCAAAAAAACCGCCCATCAAGGCTTCAAACTTCACCTCATGTAAGGCGCTTTCAATAAATGTTGATTGGTCGTCAATGGTGCTAATGCTGTAGCCATCAATCGTGTAATCACCGGGTTTATTCGATGTTGCAGCTACGTTTTGCACAGGCTTGCTGGGGTCAGCATTGGCGTTTTGCAGTTGATTCAACGCCTCGTGCACAGCCTTTGCCACGGCCACCGTATTACCATCGCCTTCTTTATAAATAGCCAGTTCAACAGACTCGCAGCCTTGCATACGAATGATGGCTTCGCGCTCTTTATAACCTTGCACCACCGTCGCCACATCTTTTAAGCGAACCGGTACATTATTTTGCGTGGTAATCAGCAAATCTTGAATTTGTTCTAAACTACTAAATTGATTAACCGTGCGAACCAAATAGCGCTCGCTGCCTTCTTCAATACGACCGCCAGAAATATTGATGTTTTCTTGTTTTAAGCGATCATTCACCAAGCTTGACGATAAATTTAGCTGCGCTAGACGCTGTGTATCTAACTGAACCTGAATTTGATCCTCAAAGCCACCGCCCACTTTCACTGCTGCCACGCCTTCTACTGGCTCCAAGCGCTTTTTCAAGGTTTCTTCGGCATAGCGGCGCAAACGCATTAACTCGGCAGCCTGATTGCCTGACTTACTTTCATTGACCGACATCACCAAACGTAAAATTGGCTCGGTGGTTGGGTTAAAGCGTAAAAGTACGGGTGGTGTCACATCTAAAGGCAAGCGTAGCGTGTCGAGCTTGTCGCGCACGTCTAGGCTGGCTTTGTCCATATCGCTGCCCCAGGCAAACTCAAGCACAATATCGCTTTGCCCAGCACGCGAAACCGACTTCAGTTTGCGCAAGCCTTTCACCACACCTACCGATTCTTCAATCGGCTCGGTAATTAGGGTTTCTATTTCGGCAGGCGCGGCGCCGGTATACTCGGTGCGCACGGTCAAGGTTGGGTAAGTCAGCTCAGGCAGCAAGTTCACTTTTAAGCTTGTCCAGCCAATCCAGCCAAACAGCACCATGGTCAGTGCTGCCATTGCAACAGTCACCCTCCGGCGCGTGGAAAATTCAACTAAATTCATACTTTATCGCCTGCTTTTTTTTCAGGTTCTTTGGGTTGCGCCACCGCTTTGCCATCGATTGCAATGACTGTCACTTCGGAGCCATCACGCACCGCCACTTTACCGGCAGTAATCACTTTATCGCCTACCTTCAGGCCAGAAATAACTTCGGCAATTTCACCGTTGCTGTAGCCGGTTTTAATCACAGTACGGGCCGCTTTTTTGTTACGCACCACATACACGGCCGCTTCGCTTTCATCGTCTAACAAAGCGGTGCGAGGAATAGTCAACACATTGCTACGCTGATCATAGACAATTTCAATACGGCCAAACATTCCGGCGCGTAGGACTTGTTTGCCATCAAATGCGCTGGTTACACGAAATGTGCCTGTACCGGAATCCATCACCGGGCTAACGCGATCAACACGGCCTTCAAACGCTTGCCCAGGAATCGCATCAACAATCATATTAACTGGCATGCCGCGTTTAATACGCGCCATTTCGCGTTCTGGTACATTCATCACCGCTTCAAGCTGTTGCGTATTCACAATGCGGAAAACCGGCATGTTCAGGGTAACTAAGTTGCCTTGTTTAACCATACGTTGGGCAATAACACCGGAAATGGGCGCCACAATATTGGTATACGACAGCTCTAATTGCGCAAGGTTCAAGCTGGCGCGCGCCGATTCTAAATCGAAGCGAATTTGATCATGTGCTTCGGTTGAGATCAGTTTTTGGGCAAGCAATTGCTGTGCGCGTCGGAAATTGTTGCTGAGTTTGTTAACGGTAGCGAGATTGCGCTGCACTTCAAGTTGCGCACGCGCTGGATCTATCTTTGCCAACACTTGGCCCTGCCGGACAAAATCGCCTTCTTCGGCAATTTGCAGAACCATAACACCCGAACTTTTAGCAACCACTTGTGCTTCATTGGGCGCATCCAAATTAGCGGTACCGGCATAATTAGCATTAATGGTTTGGTTATTGGCACTAATCACCTCAACCGGAATAGCCTCAACGGCTTTCTCACCTTCTTGCTTGGCGTTTCCTTGTGTGTCGTCGCCGCCTTTGTCGGCATCTGGCTTGCCGCCACAGCCTGTAAGGAAAAGACTAAATGCCACTAAACAAATTAAGGAGGTGGTGCGCTTCGACGTAGAGTCCATGAGGGTAGCCAATATCTGAGGGAATGAATTAGGTTAAATACTAGAGGGTATAATTGAATTATGTATCTGCCTAAAGTCATACATACTTGCCTGATTGTGATGAATTTTAGGTATAATTAACCAACTTAAATCCACTTTTGGCTTATTTATGACCAAAACCACCGTATTTCTTGCACTCGCACTTGCCTTGGTTGGCTCAGTTGCTTACGCCAAAGGCGATGTACAAAAAGGCAAACACCTGGCTTACACCTGCACTGGCTGCCATGGGATTGATCAATACAAGAACGCCTACCCAAGCTATTACGTGCCTAAAATTGCCGGCCAAAATGAAGCGTATATTGTCAATGCCTTAACCGCCTATTCAAAAGGCGAACGCAATCACCCCACCATGACCGCACAAGCAAAGAGCTTTTCTGCCCAAGACATTGCTGACATAGCGGCCTATATTTCAGCGCAAAAAACGGCGAAGTAAGAGACTATGACGATGAAAAAAACACTTTTTCTATTACTTGCACTCAGTGCATTTGCATCCCAATCCTTCGCGATAGGCGTGAATGGCAATGCCGCATCAGGCAAGCTTAAAGTGTCGGCAGTTTGCGCCGCATGCCATGGTGCAGACGGCAATAAAACCCTCGACAACACCTACCCTAAACTGGCTGGACAATATCCAGATTATTTGGTGAAAGTTCTGAAAGACTATAAATCCGGCAAACGCAGTAATGCCATTATGGGTGCTCAGGCACAAGCATTAAGCGATGCGGATATGGCTAACGTAGCGGTGTATTTTGCATCATTAAAAAGTCAGCTTGGTACTTTGCCAAAAAGCGACTAAACACTTGCAACATGTATTTATAAAAGCCGCTCAAGCTATTCGAGTGGCTTTTTTATTTGGCTAATGGCTTTTCACATTCTTGTTGATACAATTTTTTAGTTTTCCGCCACACGGCTTGGGTTTTGGCGGACACAATTAAATCCCACCACGCATTGCACTGACGATCCTCTTCTGGGCTTAAGGTATTGGGATCGTCGTCTCGCACGAAATAGCCATCATCATTGGCGGTGAAGCCACAGCTTCCGCCCATTGCCAATATGGCTATGCCGCATCGCAGATACGCGCCTGGCCGGCCTGGGATTGGAATTTTTATTTTGAGTGTTGTTTTGTCCACCGCCTTTTCTAAGGCGCGGTCTAAACGGGATTTATCACCCTGCCAATCTTTTTCAAATACAGAGGCTTGGTATGGCAATGCAACCGGTCTATGCAATAATTTCTGCATATCATCAAGGCCTTTGTGCTGCACAGCAAACGTTCGGTTTTCAATATCATCAAGAAATGCATCGCGTGTTTGTTGCGGCAGAATAATCGAGCCGTCTTTATTGATTAGGGTTAGTGTTGGCACAGCAACAGCGTCGTTTGGTGCATTTAGTGCAATACGTGTTTTTTTCTGCGAATGTGTTGCCGAGCTTGTCTTTTTCGCTTTATCTTTAACAGTCGAAACACGTTGTACAGGCTGTGCTGGCTGTATTTCACGCAACTTAAACTCAACCAGTAAGGCGCTGTCGTCTGTATGTTTTGATGGTGTGTAACGTGTGGCCTTATCCAGCCAATAAAAACCAAGCAAATGCAGGCCTACAACAATAACCAGCAGTGTTGATTTATGGTTCAACGAGCGAGATAAGGTGCCGTACCGGAATCGTGATCGGTGGCATCACGCACCGCGCTGATTTGCGGGATTTTGGCCATCATGGTTTTTTCCACACCTTGTTTTAAGGTAATGTCGATCATGCTGCAGCCTTGGCAACCACCGCCGAATCGCAAATACACCACGTTGTCGGCATCAATCGAATCGAGCGAAACTTTGCCCTTATGCGCCGCCAATTGCGGATTAATTTCTGCATCTATCAGCCAAATCACCTGCTCGGCCAATGTGCTTTCGGCATCCGGTGTTT
>JAYTVJ010000018.1:0-8453 GCA_043744535.1 Arenimonas sp. | reverse complement strand
GATGAGCGAACCGGTGCGGCCTTGTGCTACACCTCAGGAACCACTGGTAATCCGAAGGGTGTGTTGTATTCGCACCGCGCGCTAGTGCTGAACGCCATGTCGGGCTGTATGCCAGCTGTTCTTGGCTCATCAACCAAAGATACCGTGCTACCCGTGGTACCGATGTTTCATATTAATGCCTGGTGTATTCCTTATGGCACACCGATGATTGGCGCGCGTTTAGTGTTGCCTGGCCCACGCCTTGATGGCGCGAGTTTGTATGAACTGATGGAATCCGAACGAGTGACCATCAGCGCGGGTGTGCCCACCATTTGGATGGCGATGATGCAGTATGTGGAAGAAAACAATCTACGTTTTTCGACGATGCGACGCACCTTAGTCGGTGGCTCAGCCATGCCAGAAGCCCTGATTGCTAAATTCGCGGATAAATACGACGTAGAAGTACGTCATGGCTGGGGCATGACCGAAACCACCGCCGCCGCCACCACCAGCATGTTAAATGCAAATGATTTGAAATTACCAGCTACCCAGCGCCATGCCATCGTTGCTAAACAGGGCAAATCGATGTATGGCGTCGAGATCAAAGTTGTGGATGAGGCCGGTACAACCCTCCCGCGTGATGGCATTTCACAAGGCGAGTTATTGGTACGTGGCCAATGGGTAATCTCCGGCTATTTCAAAGGCGAGCAATCGCCATTACAAAACGGCTGGTTTCCAACGGGCGATATTGCCACTATCGATGCGCATGGTCGAATGCAGATTCGCGACCGAACCAAAGATGTGATTAAATCCGGCGGCGAATGGATCAGTTCAATTGATCTTGAAAATGCGGCATTGGCGCATCCAGCTGTTGCCATGGCAGCGGTGATTGGCGTTAAGCATCCGAAGTGGGAAGAGCGCCCTTTGTTATTAATTGTACGAAAACCGGAAGCCGCACTTGAACGCGATGAAATGATGTTATTCCTGAGCGAACGCGTAGCCAAATGGTGGCTGCCCGACGACGTTATTTTCGTGGACAGCTTGCCAGTAGGCGGCACGGGCAAGGTGCAGAAAAACGAATTACGACAACAATACAACGGAGTATTTAACACATGAATGCAGCACAGGCCGGCATCAGCAAACTGATCTTGCATCATTACCCCGCCACACGCAGCGCACGGGTGAAATGGATTTTGCATGAAGCCGTTGGCGAGGCATTCGAAACAGTGGCTGTTGATTTGTATGCTGGCGTGCAATATTCCGATGCGTTTATGGCTAAAAATCCCAACCACAACGTGCCCGTGCTCGACATCGAATTTAATGATGGCACTACAATGACCATGCTAGAAAGTGCGGCGATGGTGGCATTTTTAGCCGATGCCTACCCTGAACAACAGCTCGCGCCAGCACCTGGCCCTTCTGGTGAACGCGCCGATTATTTACAGATGCTGCAATTCGGCGCAAGCACGATGGATATGATGCTTTGGCAAATACGCATTCATGAACACGTGTTGCCGAAAACCGAACGTGATGAACGCACCGTAGCACGTTATCGAAATAAATTTATGACCGAAGTGGAGCCGCAACTGGCTGAGCGCTTGGCAAAACACGCGTTTATTTGTGGTGAAATTTTTACGGCCGCTGATTGCGTGATTGGCCACAACATCACTTGGGCGCGTGGCTATGGCCTGTGCCAAGATGAACTGTTCCGTGCGTATTTGTCGCGCGTGTCGAAACGCTCCGCATTTCGCGCGGCGTTCGCTGATGCGGCCAGCTTTAATCCGCAACCGCCAAAACCGCCAAGCGGAAAAATTTCTTTTAACGGTTAATCAATTTACTTAATACGCGTCACCATCGCTTTGGGTAAGTCTTCATTAAATTCGAAATACCACTTACCCACTAAGCTAATGTTTACATTTACTACTGGGTCTTTCAAAGTCTCAAACAGTTTTGCACTGCCTTTATTCACCTGCCATTGCTGGCCGTTTTCCAAAATAAATACGGTGCCCACTTGCCAGTTTTTGAAGCTGCCAATTACTCGGCTTTTGAATGGCTCGTTGCTGAGCATCGGCATAGGCATTGGTGTTGCGGGCGCAGATGCATTCAGCGCAGTTGTATTTTGTTCTAAGGCCACAGCTATGGCTTGTGTGGTTTGCCCTTGCAACAGTTGATTGAGCAATGCCAATTGCTCTGAACTCAATGTGTCTAAGCCTGTGCTATGCATTTGCTCTGCTGTGAAGTGTTTCTCAAGCGGGAAATTTGTCGACTGCGCCAAAGCACCCATGCTGGTTGCCAATAAGAGTAAACATACACTCAGCGATTTAAAAGACATAGCCAGCACCTTGATTGCGATGTGACAAGCATATGTCATTTTTATGACGGTTTTATGTCAAGAATTTTTTGGGCGGCCTTCCAATTCACGTAAATCCAAGCCGCGGGTTTCGGTGCCATACTTCACAAACAGCGCCAAACACAGCAGCACCGGCAGCATAATGGCCGCCGCGGCAATGCCCAAGGCGGGCACCAAGGCCGAAATACTCAAGGTTTGTGCAATAACACCGCCGCCTTTGGTGCAAGCCGCAATCCAGCCAGTTGAGCGGCCTCGGATGTTCAACGGAAAACTTTCTGAGGTATACGGCAATAAAATGGCGATGATGCCGTTGCTGCCCACAATGAGCAAGGCAATGGGCAACACGGGGCTTGCCAGCATCTGCGCTTCAAGCATCCACACGCCCACTAGGCCAAGCAGTGTGACAGCCAACATCGCGATAAACGCTTTTTTGGTGCTCCATTGGCTATACAACCAAGCGCACACAAATACCGTGGGAAAAGCAATTAGCGCGGATTTTGCCAGCAATTTGCTCGACAGTTCCATCGAATAGCCCATCGCCACTAATTCGTTTGGCATCCACAACAATAAGCCAAAGTTGATTAAACCCCATGCCAAAGCGGCAATGGTTAACGCACTGGTTTTGCCGATCAATGCCGGTGTCCACCTTGTTGCAATAGAATGATGCGCCTGCGATGGCAAATGGGCATGGCCGATAACCTCGGTTTGATCTTCTTCGTTGTTGCCCAAGGTATGGCTGACCGTGCCAAAGCGCGCCATGACTTTTTGCGCTTCTGCATTGCGGCCACGCGCCAATAAAAATTTAGCCGATTCAGGAATCAAGCCGCCCATCGCGATTAAAAGCAAGCCGGTCGGCAGATTGAGCAACCACAGCGCACGCCAGCTCCATGTGGGAATCAGTAAATAGGCAAAACCACTGGCCGCGAAATAGCCACCGGCCGCACCCAAACCACCCACCAATACAAGTGCCCAGCCGCGCTGTTTAGACGGCATGGTTTCTGCCAGCAGCGCATAGGTAACCGGCAGCATGCCGCCCGCGCCCATGCCCATCATGAAGCACATGGCAATGTTCCAGTTCAACGACGGCATCGCGCCGCAAATGGAGGTGCCCACAAACATAACCGCCGATAGCAAAATCGTGGCTTTCCGGCCATACAAATCGGCCAACACGCCCCACAACACCGAACCCACCACCGTACCAATCAGCGCCGAGAACGGCACCAAAGAAGCCAATTTTTTAGGTATGCCATATTCCTCAATCATGCCCGGCACCACAAAGCCCAACGCGGCCGGTTTCATCACATCAATAATCAAAGCCACCACCAACACCGTCATCAGCCCCCAATGCGCGGGGCCGAGTTTGGCGTCTTCGGGTGCGGTTACCGAAATATGCGAAGCGGCTTCCGCGGTTTGCGCAATGTTTTTTGGCAACAGGCCATACGCCGCCAGTGCCACACCGGCAATAATCAGGAACATGCCGAATACCATGCCGTTGTCCATTGGCATGCCGGCCATACGAAAGCCCATGTCTTTGCCCATCATGTACATGGGCAAGTGCAACAACACCCCAGCGGTGGTGGCCATGCAGCCGAGCCCAAAGGCCCACAACCCGCGCCGATCTAAAAACACATTTACGTTGCGCATTGAAGCCCTGTGGCGTGAAGGTTTACCTGAGCATTATACGGCAAGCATTTTAATCAACATTTGCATACGTATGGAGAATGGACGATGAATGTTTGCGTAGGGGCGAACCCATGTGTTCGCCCATTTAGATTTTGCGCGGAACACCAGGGCAGACACACGGGTCTGCCCCTACAATTTGGTATTCAATCGACATGCCGTAGGTTGGGCTGAGCATAGCAATGCCCAACATGGATGGTGCGTATTGCGAAATATCGGGCGATTCGTGAATCGCCCCTACATGATTTTATTTATCGGCATATCGTGTACATGTTCTGAAAAATGTTGCAGCCTAATTATTAAACGTGAATAATTTCAATCCCTGAACAATCAGCGATTTTTAACTCTTGAAAAATATCATCGCAGCGTACGGAACAGCCAATCCCCCACCGGGTAGGTAATATTAAAATTACTATGCGCCATCTGTGATGGGTCGTGATGTTGGGCGTGTAAGCGCTTGAGCCGTGCCATGAACGGCAGACGCGAAACCCAATGCGCTTCCGGCAGATGGTAGGCCAGATGCAGGTATTCGTAGTTGAGGAAATACAACAGGCCAGTGATGGCGAACAACCAGCCGGCATTGGCGCTGGCGAAGTACCCGACCGCAAGTGCTACCGGTGTGCCGAACACGCCCAGGAACAACATCAGCAGAATGGGCGGAAACAGTACGGCCTTGAAGTCCTGCGGCCCATCCACCGGCATGGCGGTGTCGGTGAAAAAGCGGTGGTGCTGCTTCACATGACGCGTGTAGATAAGGCCGAATCCACGGCGTGGGTGATGCATCACGAAACGGTGGCCGAAGTACTCGGCCAAGTTGGCATATAAAGCAATCAACGGAACCAACAACCACTCCCACATCTGCACGTTATCCAGCTGCCAAGCACAGGCGGCAACCGAAATCAGAACTAGAGTATTTGTGATGGCGAAATGGCGCCAACCGGAATAGCCGGATGGGATTTCCGTGGCGCGGTACACCGCACGAAACGCGGGAGAATTTTCAAGTGTGGTTTCGTTTTGCATGGTAACCGATAAATTGCCAGGTATGCGAAATAAGGATCTTATGTATTTATTTAATCGATTATTATATTTGGTCACTTTGCTCACCCTTGATAATCGGCATTTATTTAAGCGTTAATGAACTCCTTCGCCTTTGCTTACTTCTCTAACATTAAGAGCAGGCCAAAATGCTGGGTTTATTATGTAAGTGAAATCACCGTTAGCCCTAGATGATCGAATATTTAGCGGCTTTAAATCATAATTTGTATCATAAATAAAATAATCGCCATCTGTAACCCTGATTCCTAACACTCCATAATAAAGCAGGAAATTAACAACTTCTGATACCTGTTCATTACTGAGACCCGCATCCTCAATTAATTTAATAAGTCTTTCTTTTGTAAGTTCACTCGGCGAATCAATTAAATAGTAAAGCGTATCCCTGGCATCAGCATGAACATCGCCGAGCTCTCTATCCAATTCAATAATTAAATCTTGCGAGTATGCTTTCAATCCTTTCTCAATATCATCTACTTCAATTTTTGCATGGTTAAAATTCACAGCGAAGCCACGAATATGATTAAAAATCTTTAATAAATTTCGAGGTCTCATAAGCGACCTTGATATCAAATAGTCAGAACTATCAATTCCATTAACTTGTGATATACATACAGTTCGCCATAACGCAGCAAAATCCATCTCACAGGCTTTACTATCCAGGCTCGAAATTAGTCTTAACCTGAGCATTTCTTTTAATAAATCAACGTCTGTCCAGTCTAGAGTTGAGCGCATTTCCTTTCCGTAATCCGCACTTTGATTCATAAGATGCTCAAAGACGTCATTACGTATAAAAATAATACAGTGAAAAGCATGGCTACTTCTCGCCATTTCACGTTCGATTTTGCGACCAGCATCTATTAGGCATCTCAAAACAGTGGCATCAATTACGTCAACACCTTTAGTGCTCCAGCCTTTATCGAGGTTATCAAAAAGAACCCAAACTGATTCTTTCTGCTCTAAATATTTTGAAATCTTCTCTTTCAAGTTTCTAATATCATGAGCATATAAAATTTTTGACACTTCTTCAGATGAAATTGAACTCGACACACTATCAGGATGGCGTTTTTTATATTGTTCAGATAACCTAAATGAAATTGCTGATAACCTTTCTGAAAAATCACCTTCTACCGAAAACTCATCTGTTTTGTATGTATTTTTTAAATCTAAATATAATTCACGAATTTCATGGTTATACTTGTAAGTATGCTGATCCTTTTCTAATAGCTTATGCGCCACTTCAAGTAAAATTAAATACTCCCAGAACCCTGTAACAAGATGTTGCCTAGACCCCTCGCTCAAAAATTCAAGAATCTCCTCTTTTAATTTTAGAAGTTGGTAACCTTCAGGTTTTAAATCAACGACTATATTTCTCTTATCTGACCTTTTTTTATCTCTAACTTGGATGAACAGAGCAGTTTTTCCTGACCCTTTTCTTCCAACAATTAAATTTACTTCTCCTCTTAAAGCTCGTTGGTATTGATCAGTTCTAAGATAATAATGACTAAGTGTTGTCATTTCATTTTCTGCAGTTGGGTCACCCAAACTTAGTGATGCGAGAATGCCGCCAGTATCGATAGGCGGAGGGTCTACTTGCTGTGAATAATTATTAATCTGAGGACAAAAATCTGAAACATGCTCAATAATATCTTTGGGTTCTCGAAATATTTTTGCTATATCCCTGACGTCAAGCGGCGCCAAATAATTAACCGGCGTAAGAATGAGCAACGGCTTACCCATTCCCATTGCTAGGCCAGCTACAAACATTACCCTTACATTATGCTCTTTAGAACCTTGCGTATCTTCATCTTGCAACAGCATTACTATTCCAGAAGATGTTGCAACCTGTCTAACTGCATCAATTGCAGACAATCTCACATCTTCCGACGGATTGAAGCTTCTGTATCGATACCCTGCTTTTTTTATTCGAGAAGTTAATATTTGAGTCGAGGAATTACGTAATGATGGCTCAACCATATAAATGGGAGCTTTATGGTCAATTGCATGATTAAAGGACAAGGGCGCCAGCTCAATATTACTAGTTAATCTATCTTTTAGTGACGTGGCATCACTATATTCAAAATAGCCTAACGTATCAAATATACCGGCTTCCTTTGCAACATTTATATCCCCAGCAATTTGTGAGTTTCGAATCAAGAAAACCCGACGTTCTTTGCCTATTGCAAAACCAATTTCAAAAATTACATTTAAATTTAAATACGTAATATCAGCAACAATAAATGATGAGTCCTCAATCCCTGAAACAATTGGAGTAACTAATGGAACTCCAGAAATATCATTAAAAATCCAAGGCTCATACCTTACTGGCAATGGAAACGAATTCGCTTTATAAATTGCTTCCTCAATTAGGTTTGCTAATTGTTTATCTGCCGAAGGATAAGCGACAAATGAAAGTTTTTTTGCACTCATTATTAGGACCTTTTCTATATTTCATATTTTCAATTCAATGCAATCATCGCATGGTTATATTTAATAAACCATCGGCAAATTCAGGCCTTTCTCTTTCGCACACTCAATCGCAATTTCATAGCCCGCATCAGCATGCCGCATAACGCCGGTGCCCGGATCATTCCACAATACCCGATTCAAGCGCTTGGCGGCAGCATCGGTGCCATCGGCAACAATCACCACGCCAGAATGTTGCGAAAAGCCCATGCCCACACCGCCACCGTGATGCAAAGAAACCCAGGTTGCGCCGCCAGCCACATTCAACATGGCATTCAACAATGGCCAATCAGACACCGCATCCGAGCCATCTAGCATGGCTTCGGTTTCGCGGTTCGGTGAAGCCACCGAACCCGAATCCAGATGATCACGACCAATAACAATCGGGGCGCTGAGTTCGCCATTTTTCACCATCTCATTAAACGCTAATGCCAAACGATGGCGATCGCCCAAGCCAACCCAACAGATGCGTGCCGGCAGGCCTTGGAAATCAATGCGCTCGGCGGCCATATCTAGCCAACGGTGCAGATGCAAATCGGTCGGCATCAGTTCTTTCACTTTGGCATCGGTCTTGGCAATGTCTTCTGGGTCGCCACTCAGCGCTACCCAACGAAATGGGCCAATGCCACGGCAAAATAGCGGGCGCACATAGGCTGGCACAAAACCGGGAAAATCGAAGGCATCGGCGCAGCCCACTTCCAGCGCCATCTGGCGGATGTTGTTGCCGTAATCGAACACTGGAATGCCCATGTTCTGGAAATGCAGCATCGCTTCCACATGCACGCGCATCGAATGCTTAGCAGCTTCTACTACTTTGGCGGCGTTGTGGTTTTGCTCGTCTAGGTAGCGCTCCCAGGTCCAGCCCATCGGCAAGTAGCCGTGCAGTGGATCGTGCGCTGAAGTTTGGTCGGTCACTGCATCGGGG
>JAYTVJ010000017.1:0-8484 GCA_043744535.1 Arenimonas sp. | reverse complement strand
TTTCTAACAATAAACGCGCCGTTGATTGGAAATTAGTGGCTACCGGCGTATTGCTGCAAATTGTATTCGCCGCCTTTGTTTTGCGAACCGAATCTGGTAGCGCCATTTTCGAAGGCATGGGTAAATTATTCGTCACCCTAATCAACTTCACCACCGAAGGCTCAAAAATGATACTCGGCGGCTTTGCCGACCAAGACAAATACGGTTTTGTGTTCATTTTCCACGCTTTACCCACCGTGATTTTCTTTGCTTCGTTCATGGCGGTGTTGTATCACTTAGGCGTGATGCAATGGATTGTAAAAATCATGGCAATGGCGATTACCAAAGTGATGCGCGTTTCTGGCGCAGAAACCACCAGTGTTTGTGCCAGCGTATTCATTGGCCAAACCGAGGCGCCACTCACTGTTCGCCCCTACATTGGCCGAATGACCGACTCTGAATTGCTGACCATGATGATTGGCGGCATGGCGCATATTGCTGGCGGTGTGATGGCGATTTACATCGGCATGCTAGCAGGCACCGATACCGCCTTGCAGCAGATGTATGCCAAGCACTTCTTGGCTGCCTCGATTATGGCGGCTCCGGCCACTTTGCTGATTGCAAAAATTCTGATTCCCGAAACCGGTGAACCATTGACGCGCGGCAAAGTGAGCGTGCATGTTGAAAAAGAAAGCAAAAATATCATTGACGCGGCCGCCGCTGGCGCCTCCGATGGCATGAAGCTAGCGATTAATATTGCCGCTATGTTGCTCGCCTTTGTGGCCTTGATTGCGATGGTGAATGCGGTTATTGGCTGGGTGGGTGATTGGCATGCGGGTGGTTATCAAAGCCTTAACATGATGCTGAATCATGGCTTGGCTGCGGGCGCAACGCCAGTAAAATTAAATTTGGGCTTAATTCTTGGCTATGTATTAGCACCGATTGCCTGGGTGATTGGCATTGAGTGGAAAGATGCAGTTATAGCTGGCGGGCTGATTGGCCAGAAAGTGGTGCTGAATGAATTCATTGCGTATTTGCAGCTGGCACAAACGCCGGTTGGCAATGCAGTTGGTGCCATTAGCGATCATTCGCGTTTAATTCTAACGTACGCGCTTTGCGGCTTCGCTAACTTCGCGTCAATTGCCATTCAAATTGGCGGCATTGGTAGCTTAGCGCCGGAACGTCGCAGCGATTTGGCACGCTTCGGCATGCGTGCGGTGCTTGGCGGATCGATTGCCACCTTAATGACCGCGACCATTGCTGGCGTGTTGCTCAATTTAGGCCACTAACATGCTGATCGTGGTGGGCTCCTACAACCAAGATTTGGTTTGGCGCACACCGCAATTTCCTAAAGCCGGTGAAACACGCACCGGCTTGTTCTCGCAAGGCCCGGGCGGCAAAGGCTTTAATCAAGCCATGGCGGCGCATCGGCTAAATTGCCCAACAACATTCATCGCCGCGATAGGTGATGATGCACTGGGCGATAACGCTAGCAAGCTGGCAGAATTGGAAAGCTTGCACTGCGCATGGCAAATCTGCGTTGGCTCCGCAACCGGCAATGCCGCTATTTGGTTAGATGATTCCGGCCAGAATCAAATCTTGGTTGATTTAGCTGCAAACCAGCTTTTATCGGCGGCGCATATTGATGCATACCGCGCGAAATTTTCCCAGGCGCGCGTAGTTTTAGTGCAACAAGAAGCCAACCTCATTGCAAGTTGTCGCGCGCTTGAATTGGCTAGAAAAAACGGCGCTTTATGCATTCTCAACCCTGCGCCGGCGTTTGCAAACAATGCCGAGCTGCTACATTTAGCAGATATTCTTACACCCAATGAAAGTGAGTTCAGTGCCTTATTGCAGAACAACGGCGAAAGTATTTCCGCTGATGCCATTGCATCGCTTTCCGGTGAACAACTACATACCCTAGCCCGCAAACTGGATTGTGCCTCAGTGATTATCACGCTTGGTGCGCGCGGCATAGTGCTGAGCAACGCGGCGGGCTTTTACGAAATCAACCCACCCAAAGTGAGCGTGCGCGACACCACTGGCGCCGGCGACTGCTTCAATGGCGCGCTAGCCGCTGAATTGGTTGCGGGTGCGAATATGTTGGATGCCTGCGGCTTCGCGGTTAAAGCCTCGGCATTAAAAGTTGAGACGGCAGGCGCGGCCTTAGCCATGCCAAGCCGCGAACAGATTCGAACCCGTTTCGGTTGCTGATGATGCACATTGGCCAGCACGAAATTTCACCGAACCTAATTCTGGCCCCGATGGCCGGCGTTACCGACAAACCGTTTCGGATGCTGTGCAAAAAAATGGGCGCGGGTTTGTGTGTATCAGAAATGACTATTTCAAATCCGAAATTTTGGCAAACCAGCAAGTCGGTGCATCGCATGGACCACGCGGATGAAACCTCACCCATTTCGGTGCAAATTGCTGGCACCGATCCCAAGCAATTGTCGGAAGCGGCGCAATTTAATGTGGATCATGGCGCGCAGATAATTGATATCAATATGGGCTGCCCCGCCAAGAAAGTCTGCAATGTGTTGGCTGGCTCGGCCTTGATGCGCGATGAAAAATTAGTGGCGCAAATTTTAACGGCCACCGTTAAGGCCGTGAATGTGCCGGTAACGCTGAAAATTCGCACCGGCTGGTGCCCGGAGTCGCGCAATGCCATCGCCATCGCGCGCATTGCCGAAGATTGCGGCATACAATCTTTGGCTGTGCATGGCCGCACGCGGCAGGATTTTTATACCGGTTTCGCCGAATACGACACCATCGCTGCGGTGAAACAAGCGCTGAAAATACCGGTAGTAGCGAATGGCGATATTAGCGATCCGGTGAAAGCGAAATTCGTGCTGGAATACACCAAAGCCGACGCGCTAATGATTGGCCGCGCTGCGCAAGGCCGGCCGTGGGTTTTTCAGCACATTCAGCATTACTTGCAAACCGGCGAATTATTACCGGAACCGCCGGTATCGTTCATTGCTGAAACCTTAATTTCGCATTTGCATCAGTTGCATGAATTCTACGGCGAATTACAAGGTGTACGCATTGCACGCAAGCATTTGGGTTGGTATAGCGCGGCGCAAGAAAATGCCGTTGAATTTCGCGCACGCGTTAATAAAGCCGAAACCGCGCAAGAGCAAGTAGCGATTACTGAGGATTATTTTGCAAATCTAGAACCTTATGATGTATAAATTCCGAATTCATTTACAACAACCCATGAATTATCAATCCGTTTGAGTTCGATCAAATTGGCATATCCAAAGCGAATTACTGGAGCCTCATACTCAATTAATATAAGTGCTTCATTTTTATCCTGGCTAACAACAGCCCTTGAAATATTAACAATTACTACTGAGTTTTGTATTTTGGCAGAATAAATCCTCCAACATGTTTGTTGGACCAAACATGTTTTGTCTTTAATCAAAACAACTCCATCCAAGACTGGGTCAGGATTCAACCAGTGGTGGCGACTTGTTTTTAGTAAATCAAGCAAAAACTTAGGTGGTGTTTTGTAACTTGTATCATTAGGGTTGATATAACTTGCCAGTGCTTGAAGGCTGCGATGACATTCCAAATTTTGAAAGTCGTAATCAAAACTATAAATTTCATTCTTTAGCTGCTCAATACTCGACGCACAAAATTGCGAATTCTCAATAAGCAACAACACATGTTCATTAGTTGGATAGACTGGCTTGTATATATCACCCTCAACAAGCGGAAATCCAATCAATTCAATTTTTGGCAAAATCACCCGCAATATGGCTTTCTGTTCGAGGGTAGTTGCAGGTGTTGAATAATGTAGTGTTCGCTCCTCAAGCTGCAGAGCTTGGTTTTCCTTGTAGCGTCGATTGTTATCCAAAATTTGGGGAATAAGCATAGCAAAAGCAACCAGGCTGGCAATGCCTACCGTTAACAGAAACACCCGTTTCTTATCGATTTTTATGTAAAATTCCTTTGCTTAGAATGAAACCGTCGATTAAAACAAGCCGCTTGGATAGTCATCGGACCGAACCCGGTCTTGCAAGTGATTAAATCGCGTTCGTAGCGCTGTTGTTATTTGTTTCAAGCCCATGACAATGTTTTATATGCGTGCAAAGAATTATATTAACAAATTCAACACTTAATCGTAACTCAAATCCGTTGCCTTGCCCCAAAACACTTTATAGGAATATGCCGTGTAAAATAAAATGGCGGGTAGCGTGATGGCAACACCAATGAACATGATGAATAAGGATTCTGGTGCCGAGGCGGCTTGGTCATAGCGGAGTTTATCAACCACTAAATACGGAAACAAGCTATAACCCAAACCGATAAATGCCAGCACGAACAGACTAATCGCGCAGGCAAACGGCAGCCATATTTTTCGGTGTAGGCCAGTCGAAAGTTTTTTCAAATGGCGTTCGCAGACGAAAAAACATACCGCAGTTAATGCTGGAACTGGCAGTAGCCATAACATTTCCGGCAGTGCAAACCATTTCTCATAAATTCGAGTACTCACCAATGGCGTAGCAATCGAGACGGCAGCAATTCCCAAACCAGTCAGCCACAAACTCCCATAGGCCCAACGCACGGCGCGCCGAAATAATTTTCCTTCGGTTTTTAGCAACAACCAGCAAGCACCCAGCAAGGCATAGCCAGCAACTAAACTCAGGCCAATAAAAATCGCAAAAATAGTATGGCTGAGCGTGTATTCAAAACCCAGAATATAAATGCCGAGCATAAAGCCTTGTGAAAATGCCGCTAGCAAGGAACCGCCATAAAAGGCTTTGTTCCAAAGATGCTTGTGATTAGCGTGTGCCTTAACCCGAAAATCGAAAGCCACGCCACGCAAAATTAAGCCGATTAGCATGAAAGTCACAGGTAAATATAGGCCACCAAGAATAATGCCATGCGCTAGTGGAAACGCGACTAACAGAATGCCAACACCCAGCACTAGCCAAGTTTCATTAGCATCCCAGAATGGGCCAATCGAGGAAATCATACGATCTTTTTCGTTGTCTTCTGCGCGCCGCAATAAAATGCCCACACCTAAATCGTAGCCATCCAACACCACATAAATCAGCATCGCAAGCGCCATCAAGCCCAGAAAAATCAGTGGCAATAAATCATTCATAACCGTGACTCCTCAATAGCAATCGGAGTAAATTTTTTATTAGCATTGCGCGCCAGATAAAACAGTACGCTGATATAGGAAATAATCAGCACCACATACAGCGACAGATAAAGCCCAAGCGATAATCCAATCATCGGCGCCGCCGTTGCCGAGGCCGCGTCTTTGGTCAGTAGCACACCATACACAAGATACGGTTGCCGGCCAATTTCAGTCACATACCAACCGGCTAAGGTAGCCACCCAGCCCGAAAAACTCATCGCCACCAAGATGCGAGCCAGCCAGGGTTTCAACAAGCCTTGCTTACGTGATTGCCAGGCCGCGAGCCATGAAATCGAAAGCATCAACATACCTGTGCCAACCATCACGCGAAAGCCCCAAAATAGCGGCGCAACTGGTGGATGCTTATCACCAAATTCATTGATGCCTTTTATTTCGCCATTCACATCATGCGTCAGAATAAGGCTGGCTAATTTAGGAATGCCAATGGCGTAGTCATTACGTTTTTCTTTAGCGTTGGGCATAGCAAAGGCAAGCGCAGGTGCACCACGTTCGGTTTTCCAAATGCCCTCCATCGCTGCCACTTTTGCTGGCTGATGTTCAAGTGTGTTTAAGCCATGCATATCACCGACAAAAATTTGAATTGGAATGAGCGTGGCCGCAACAAATATCCCACTACGCATGGCGGCCAGTACTGCCGCGCTTCGCTCACCACGTAAATATTGATACGCCGACAGGCCTGTAATTAAAAAGCTGGCGGTTAAACCCGAAGCGATTAGCATGTGGGTAAAACGATAGGGGAACGACGGATTGAAAATTATCGCCAACCAATCGGTGGCGTGAGCCTGACCATTGATCATTTCAAAACCCACCGGCGTATGCATCCAGGAATTAAGCGCAATTATCCAGGTTGCCGACATGGTGGTGCCAAACGCCACCAGAAATGTTGCCGTGGTGTGCATGCGTTCGGAAACGCGCTTTCGGCCAAATAGCATGACGCCCAGAAAAGTGGCTTCAAGAAAAAATGCGGTGAGTACTTCATACGCCAGTAAAGGCCCGGCAATATTGCCAACGGTTTTCATAAAGCCCGGCCAATTGGTACCGAACTGGAAGCTCATGGTGATGCCGCTGACGACACCCATCGCGAAGGTCAGTGCGAAAACCTTAACCCAGAAGGCATAGGCTTGCATCCATTTCTCATCGTTGGTTTTTAGAAAGCGTAATTTGAAAAATAATAAAAACCAACCCAGTGCAATGGTGATGGTTGGGAATAAAATATGAAACGACATGTTTGCTGCAAATTGCATTCTTGCCAGTTCGAGCGCGCCCATCTTTTTTCTCCTACACGACACACCCTTGTGCGCCGCTGATTGATTTATTGATTATCGTGTTTTTCGATTATTCGGATTTCCCGCCAACAACGACTTTTATTTTGTCCTTGAATTCCAGCAGCTTGTTAACCTTGCCGCCGAGTTCCATCAGGTTGATTAATGTTTTGGGTGAGAGTTTTCGTACTTCGGCAAACCAGGTCGTCATTAATTCCATCAACTCGTACATTTCGCGCATGCGCGCTTGTGCGTGTTGCTCATCAAGAGATTCAGGCGTTTCTAGCAATGCGCCACGAAGCATAGAAAGTGTTGGTTCAACTTCACGGCGCTGGCGCTCTTCGGCTAAGGTGGTGAAAATATCCCATATATCACCCGGCGCACTGAAAAAATCGCGACGATCATTGGGGATATGTTCAAGCCGAACCAAACGCCATGCCATGAGTTCTTTTAGGCTCATGCTGACGTTTGAACGCGAAATACCGAGTTTTTCGGTAATTTCATCGGCATTTAACGGCCGGTTAGCGACAAAAATCAACGCGTAAATTTGGCCAACCGTGCGGTTAATACCCCAACGGCTGCCCATTTCGCCAAAATGCAGTACAAAACTTTGCGTTAGAGGACTCAGGTTCATTCTGTAATTTCAGTAATTATTGAAAGTACTGACATCATAGAATAAAGCTATGTCAACAACAAGTGAAATACGCAGCGCATCCCTATCAACGTATTTAATGGCAGTTCATATAAACTTGATGCATTGCCACTTAATTGGTGTATTATGTGCACACCAATTGATTTATCTTTCTATCTCGATTAAAGGATATATACCTCGATGAGCAACTTCTTATTCACCTCTGAGTCGGTTTCTGAAGGCCACCCAGACAAAATCGCTGACCAGATTTCCGATGCTGTGTTGGATGCCATTCTTGCGCAAGATAAAGCCGCGCGCGTGGCTTGCGAAACCATGGTCAAGACCGGTGTTGCGATTGTGGCAGGTGAAATCACCACCTCAGCGTGGGTGGATTTGGAAGCGATTACCCGTAAAGTCATCCTCGACATTGGCTACAACTCCAGCGACGTTGGTTTCGACGGCGCAACCTGTGGTGTAATTAATTTGATCGGCAAGCAATCGCCCGACATCAACCAAGGCGTTGACCGCAAGAAGCCGGAAGAACAAGGCGCTGGCGATCAAGGCCTGATGTTCGGCTTTGCCACCAATGAAACCGACAGCTTTATGCCCGCCGCAATTCACCTTTCACATCGTTTGGTTGAACAGCAGGCCAAAGTGCGCAAGAAAAAGAACTCGCCACTGCCTTGGCTGCGTCCGGATGCGAAATCACAAGTTACCTTGCGTTATGAAGGCGATAAAGCGGTTGCCATTGACGCGGTGGTGCTTTCTACTCAACACGATCCAGACGTCAAGCAAAAAGATTTGATTGAGGCGATTCGCGAAGAAATCCTCAAGCCTGTGTTGCCTGCAAAATTGCTGCACAAAGGCACTAAATTCCACATTAACCCAACCGGTAAGTTCATTATCGGTGGGCCAGTGGGCGATTGCGGTCTCACAGGCCGTAAAATCATCGTGGATACCTACGGCGGTTGGGCACGTCACGGCGGCGGTGCATTCTCTGGTAAGGACCCGTCGAAAGTCGACCGTTCAGCAGCATATGCCGCGCGTTATGTGGCTAAAAATGTGGTGGCAGCCGGCTTGGCTGATCGTTGCGAAGTACAAGTCAGTTACGCTATTGGTGTGGCTGAGCCAACTTCCATTTCGGTTACCACTTTCGGCACCGGTAAAATTCCTGATGAGCAAATCGAAAAACTGATTCGCGGCAACTTCGATTTGCGCCCGTACGGCATCACTAAAATGCTCGATTTGTTGCATCCGATTTACCAAGACACCGCCAGCTATGGCCACTTCGGCCGTAAGCCGAAAGAAGTGACATACAAAGATGGTGCAGGCAAAACCCACACAGCAACGGCTTTCTCGTGGGAAAAAACCGATCGCGCCGATGCGCTTCGCAAAGATGCCGGTTTGAAAAAATAAGTTAGAAATAAAACACGGAA
>JAYTVJ010000016.1:0-8511 GCA_043744535.1 Arenimonas sp. | reverse complement strand
CTCGCACCGTGGTAACCTTTCGTCCTGGGCAAAAATTAAAAGAACGAGTAGAGAACTATGCTGGATCCGGGCTGTAATAAAGAGCTCCCTGAAATACCTGCAAAACGCTATTTCACCATTGGCGAAGTCAGTGAGTTGTGTGATGTTAAACAGCATGTGTTGCGCTATTGGGAAACCGAATTCGAAACCCTAAATCCCGTTAAGCGCCGCGGTAATCGCCGTTATTACCAACGTCACGATGTGTTGAAAGTCCGGGAAATCCGCGATCTTTTGTACCATCAAGGCTACACCATCGGCGGTGCGCGCTTGCAGTTGGAAGGTCATTCAAAAACGCAAGCGAACAAAGCCAATGCATCGCTTGAAATCAAACAATTGCGCTCAGATTTAGAAGAGATTTTGCGCGTTCTCAATTGATATAGATTTATAATTGTTTTTATGTCGGGGCGTAGCGCAGCCTGGTAGCGCATTTGCCTGGGGGGCAAAGGGTCGTGAGTTCAAATCTCGCCGTCCCGACCAATAACATCCCCCTCAATCCCCCTTTCATGAAAGGGGGAGGCGCGAAGCGCAGGGGGATTCAGATCAAAACAAATCGCTGTGTAAATTCATTAATGTGCCACTGCCGCTGCGTAAGCTGCTGGCATGCTGCTTTGCGCGAGGCAGAATGCGTGCGAAATAAAAACGCGCGGTTTCAAGCTTTGAGGTGGCAAAAGCCGCATCGTTTTTCTCGCTGGCCACTTGCGCCGATTGCGCCAGCCAATACGCTAAGCAGCTATACGCCGATAAGAATAAATAATCATACGAACAAGCACCGATTTCTTCGGGGTTTGACGCCGATTTTTGCGCGATTTCCTGGGTAACTGTGGCCCAAAGTGCCGCAGTTTCTTGCAGTGCGGCAGTGAATTCGCAGCTTGGATTGTCTTTGCAATAGCGTTCAATTTGCGCCAGAAAAACCTTTAAGCCTGCACCTTGGGTGTGCAGTGTTTTTCGGCCTAATAAATCAAGTGCCTGAATTTGCGTGGTGCCTTCGTAAATAGTGGTGATGCGCGCATCACGGGCTAATTGCTCCATACCCCATTCCTGCACATAACCATGCCCGCCAAAACATTGCATGGCATGATAGGCGCATTCATTGGCCCATTCAGTGAGCGCGGCTTTTACAATCGGTGTGAGGAAGCCAAGGAACATTTCAGCTTGCACTTTTTTTTCCGTATCTGGCTCGCGCTCGGCTTTGTCAATTTGCAATGTGGCTTGGTACGCCAAGCAGCGCGCGCCTTCGGTTAACGCTTTGCAAGTTAATAGCATGCGCCGCACATCGGGGTGCACAATAATCGGATCGGCGGGTTTTTCAGGGAATTTAGCGCCGCTTAGCGAACGCATCTGCAAGCGATCACGGCTATAGGCCAACGCATTTTGATAGGCGCGGTCCATTAGCCCCAAGCCTTGCAAGCCCACCGCAATGCGAGCCGAGTTCATCATAATGAACATCGCATTCAAGCCACGATGCGCCTCGCCAATCAAGTAGCCTTTGGCATCATCGAAATGCATCACGCAGGTTGCTGAGCCATGTATGCCCATTTTGTGTTCAATGGAACCGCAGCGAACCGTGTTTGCTTCCAGCAATTGACCGGTTTGATCAACATTGATTTTTGGCACAATAAATAACGAGATACCTTTCACGCCAGCAGGCGCATCGGGCAAGCGCGCGAGCACCAAATGAATAATGTTGTCGGTTAGATCGTGTTCGCCACCGGTGATAAATATTTTGGTGCCTGAAATAGCGAAACTGCCATCACTGTTTGGCGTGGCGCGTGTTTTTAGTAGGCCTAAATCCGAACCGCAATGGGGTTCAGTCAGGCACATAGTGCCAGTCCAGCGCCCCTCGGTGATGGCTTTCAAGAAGATTTCTTGCTGCCAAGCATCGCCGTAATGCTTCAGCGCTTCAACTGCGCCATGTGAAAGCAAAGGGTAATTGCCCCACGATAAATTTGCGCCATCAATCATTTCTTTAAAAACACAGGCCAAGCTTTCCGGCATATTCTGGCCACCGAGTGCTTCGGAAGCCGTTAAGCCGCTCCAGCCAGCCTCAACAAATTGCTGATAGGCTTGTTTAAAGCCATCTGGTGTGGTCACTTTGCCGGTGTCTTTATCAAAACGGCAGCCTTGCTGATCGCCGTTGCTGTTTAGCGGTGAAAGCACTTGCTCAGAAAATTTAGCGGCTTCTTCCAGCACAGCATCAAGTATTTCACGGTCGGTGTTGTCGAAGCCAAGTTGTTGAAAGCTTTGTTCGGCGTGTAGTAGCTCGAACAGCACAAATTTCATATCGTTGAGCGGGGCTTTATAAGTATTCATATGAGTTCAGTTAATTAACGGTAAACGCCATCAAGCCCTGGAGCTGGATTTAAGCGGCCTTGGTAATCAAGGGTGTAGGTTTTGTTGGGATCTATGCTTTGGATGCTGCCTTTTAAACCATAACGAATCGATTGTGCTTTATTCAAACGATCGCTAAGCACTTGCGATATGTTGGCATTAAATGGAATGTTGAGCGTGAATATTTCGGCATTATTTGGGCCAATTTTTTGCGGTTCAGCAGGTGCAACGGCGGTCCAATCTAAATCTTGAATCTGCACGTTTAGCGCTAAGTTTTTGAATTCAACAGCGCCGGTGCTGAAATTCTGAATGCGAACTTGCGCCTGCCATTGGCCATTGGCAAGGTGTTGTAGTTGTTGCAAGCTAGCTTGCGGAGCAAAGTAGCGCTTGGTTGGTTCGCTAGAGCAACTGCCCAGCAAAAAGGCGGCACAAAAGCCGAGGCCAATTAACTTGGATGTATGCATGGGTTATTTCGCCGATATAAATACACTCAAAGCATACCACTCCAACACGCTAAAGTGCTTGCTTGTAGGACTATGAAAAGTGGAAAATGGGTAGATGCTAGCAAAATATAATTCCCCGTTGCGCATGCTCGCGCTTTGCCTGTTTGGCGTGGGTGTGTGCGCGCAAGAAGCGCCAACCTTGAAAGAGGCGGTGCGCGATCAGTATGTGGACGTGGTGGAAGATGACGCGTTGAAAAAACTGGATGGCGATGCGCCATTGTCTGAATTAGACGGCTACAGCCATTTTCTCAGTGAAAAAGAATTAAAGGATGTGAGCGCCTCGGCCGATTCCGAAGCCTTTGTGCAACGCATTAACGCCGAAGCACTGTATCTGCGCATTCCGGTTTTTCATGTGAAAACTGCTACACAAGCACATGCTGCGCTTGCAGCGGCAATGAATAACGCACAAATTAAAACCATTGTTTTGGATTTACGCGGCAACCGTGGCGGCTTGTTAAATGCCGCTATTGAAGTTGCCGATGAATTCATTGCCAGCGGCGAGCTTGCCAGCACCAAGGGCAGGCAAGATTCATCCAACTTGGTGTTCTTAGCCAAGCAAGGCGGGCTAGCTGAAGGCCAGCGCATTGCAGTGATTATCGATAATAAAACCGCATCTGCCGCAGAATTGCTGGCGGGTATTCTTAGTAAAAACGCGCATGCCGTGTTGATCGGCCAACAGAGCTTCGGAAAGTCGGCAGTACAAACGCATATACAGTTGAAAAATGGCGAAGCGTTAAGCTTAACCACCGCTACGTATTATTTTTCCGATGGCTCGGTGTTGAGTCATCATGGGCTAATCCCAGCGATAAAAATATCAAACTGGACATTAAGCCGACATCCGCCGCTTGTGCAAAGCAGTCTAAACAACGCGCACAACAGCAATAGTAGATTTCTGCAGCGTATGGTTAATGCACTAGACAGCAACTAAAAACCCCGCCGAAGCGGGGTTTTGGTGTAAATGGTGGCCAATCTCGGAATCGAACCAAGGACACAGGGATTTTCAATCCCTTGCTCTACCAACTGAGCTAATTGGCCACGGGCATTGCTGCCTAAGCCGACTATTGTATGGCTTTGGGCTAAATTTGGCAAGCCGATTTATCTAAGTATTGGCTGAATGGCATTCCTTTCGAACTGACAAAATGACGCGACTTTGCTAGTGTGTAGTTCTTGATTGGAGAAATAACATGCTTGGCTTACGATGCGCAGTGCTGTTTTTGGGTTTGCTGGCCGGTACCAGTAACGCGCTTGAAACATCCGCGGCGAAAGCGGATAAATATGCACAACGCAAGGCATTTGTTAGCCAATTTGCCGGTGTGGAGAAGAGTTCGGTGCCGTTTACGCGTAGCTATGATTTTGAGCCGTTGGGCGACGACGCCTTGTTACTCTGGGAAAGCAGCAGCAGAGCGTATTTGCTGGGGGTGGACAATTTTTGCCGCAATTTGACTTGGGCGCACGCCATTCAAATTGATAATAAAGGCTCGAGCATAAACGCCAAATTCGATTCAATTAAAGTGCTTAGCAGTGATAATCGATTTAACGACAAATGCCGTATTCTGGATATCAGGCCTGTGGATGTTAAGGCCATGAAAGCAGCAGAGAAGGCCAAACGCGAGGCCGAAAAGGCTGCCAAATAAGCACTGACAAATGACTTTTTTTATTCGGGTGTGTAGCCAGCAGGTTTTTCAGCGCCACCGCCAAAAAGGTATTTTTCCATTTCGGTTTGCAAATAAGCACGATGCTTTAGATCTAGTGGAGAAAGCCGGTTTTCGTTGATCAACATAGTTTGGTGCGCTAGCCATTCGGCCCATGCCGCTTTGCCAATATGCTCAAACACGCGTTTGCCCAATTCACCAGGCCATGGAATAAAATCCAAGCCTTCAGTCTCGGTTTGGGTTTTTTGACAGAACACCATACGGCTCATTTTAAATCCTGCAGAAGTTTTTTGATTGGGGCGGGCAAGCCAATTTCCGAAAGCTGCTCGCGAGCAATCCACTGGTATTGATTATTATCCCTGATTTGCGCTTTACGCGCACAGTTACGCCAGACAATGGGTTGGATGCTGAGTTGAAAATGACTGAATTGATGGCTGATTGCAGTTAACTGTGTACTGTTTTTTGGCCGCAGAATAAATTGCTTAGCAATTGTTTGCGCTTGTACGGCATCGCTTGCTTCCGGCAAGGAAAATAAGCCGCCCCATATGCCATGGTTTGGCCGTTGTTGTAGCAAAATTTCATTGTTTTCAGAGAGCAAAATCACGGCGAAGGTTTCGCGTTTTGGAATGATCTTGCGAACTTTTTTGCTAGGATAGTCTGCCACGTTATGGCTTTGAAAAGCTTGGCAGTTTTCTGCTAATGGGCAACGCGCACAATTTGGCTTGCTGCGTGTGCAAAGTGTGGCGCCAAGATCCATCAAGGCTTGCGTATAATCGGCTAGCTTTGTTTGTGGCAGGTGTGATTCGGCACATTGCCAAAGCTGGCTTTGCACCACGCTAGTATTGCTGTCGCCAGAAATGGCATGAAAACGCGTTAAGACCCGTTTCACATTGCCATCTAAAATCGCGAACCGCAAACCATGCGCTTGGCTGAGAATAGCGCCAGCAGTGGAGCGCCCAATGCCCGGTAAAGCCAGTAATTCGGCATAGCTATTGGGCAACTCGCCGCCAAATTGGCTTATGCAGATTTGTGCGCTTTTGTGCAGATTGCGTGCTCTGGAATAATAGCCAAGACCAGCCCAGAGCTGCATTACCTGTTCGCTGGGTGCGTGCGCTAAATCGCTGAGCGTTGGGAACTTCAGCATAAAAGCGCTGAAATAATTGATGACCGTGCTAACTTGTGTTTGCTGCAGCATAATCTCAGAAACCCAAACACGATACGCTGAGCGTGGATGCTGCCAAGGTAAATCATGCCGACCATGATCTTGGTGCCAAGCTAGCAAGCGGCTGGCAAAGTTAAACTTGGCCATTACAGATGTTGAGGCAGTAAGGCGTTTACATAGGTTTCGGGGTCGAAGGCGTGTAAATCTTCGGGTTTTTCGCCAAGCCCGATAAACCGAATTGGAATACCGAACTCGCTAGCTAAGGCAAACAATACGCCGCCTTTGGCGCTGCCATCAAGCTTGGTTACCACTAAGCCCGTTACGCCAACTGCTTCATTGAATGCACGGCATTGATTAATGGCATTTTGCCCCGTGGTGCCGTCAATCACCAACAGCACTTCATGCGGCGCGCTGGCATCAAGCTTAGCCATAACGCGTTTGATTTTACTGAGCTCGGCCATTAAATGCGTTTGGGTATGTAGGCGGCCGGCGGTATCGGCAATTAACACATCAAAGCCCCGCGATTTGGCCGCTTGCAATGCATCAAACGCCACCGAGGCGGGGTCGGCATCTTGGCCTTGCGCGATGACCACCACATTGTTGCGCTCACCCCAAATTTGCAATTGCTGCACAGCAGCGGCTCGAAAGGTATCGCCTGCAGCCAGCATTAAACTGTGTCCATCTTGCTGAAAGCGGCGTGCCAATTTGCCAATGGTGGTGGTTTTGCCCACCCCGTTTACGCCAACGGTTAGCAGCACAAACGGTTTGTGTTCAGGATTTATTACCAATGGCTTATGGATTGGAAGTAATATCGCCATTAGCTGCTGCCGCAAGGCTGCAAGTAGTTGAGTAGAATCGCTGAACTCACGCGCTTTAAAACGCTTTTGTATGGGCGCCATAATTTGCGCACTGGCTTTCGCGCCAACATCTGCGCGGATTAAGGCGGTTTCCAGTTCGTCGAGTAAGTCGGCGTCGAGTTTTGGGTTGCGTGAAAATAAGCTTTTGAATAAATCAAACATAAGGCGATTCTGAGTCACAATACACAGGGTGTGCTTAGGATATAGGGGCTGCGGGTGAAAAAAACAGGTACGGGCGTTGTGCGTATTATAGCGGGCCAGTTAAAAGGCTCGAAATTGCCCGTATTAGATATCCACGGGCTGCGTCCAACCTCTAATCGTGTTCGCGAAACTGTTTTTAACTGGCTTCAGCATAGCATTCAAGGCAAATGGGTGCTGGATTTGTTCGCGGGTTCCGGCGCTTTAGGATTTGAAGCCGCTTCTAGATTGGCAGGGCATGTGCTTATGCTTGAATGTGATTTTTCGGCCGCACAAGCGCTTCGTGACAACGCTTTACGTCTGAAAACCGATTCGGTTGAAATCATTCAAGCCGACAGCTTGAAATGGCTTGAAACATACCAAGGCGCGCCATTTGATGTGATTTTCCTGGATCCGCCGTACGCATTTTCGAATTGGAAGGCATTGTGGCAGGTCATCGCACCGGCATTGAATGATCATGCACATGTGTATATTGAGCATTCTGTGCAGGAAATCATTGTCTGGCCAGAGCAATTACGCATCCTGAAGCAGGGTAAAACGTCGCAAAGCCAATTTTTCCTTGCCCAATGGCATAAATCCCCTGCAGGCTGATACACTATCTAGGGAAATTTGCAGAGCGCGCCATGAGTCAAAATGCATACCGCACGGCGGTATATCCGGGGACATTCGATCCGATCACCAACGGCCATTTGGATCTGGTTGCCCGAGCGTCTTTGTTGTTTGATGAAATTGTATTAGCGGTGGCGGACAGCCCAAACAAAAAGCCAGCCTTTAACCTGAATGAGCGCGTTGCATTGGCTACCGAAGCCCTTGCTGTACACAAAAACGTCCGCGTGGTGGGCTTTCATGGCTTGTTAGCCGATTTCGTGCATAGCATGCATGCCGGTGTTTTATTGCGCGGCTTACGCGCTGTTTCAGATTTCGAATACGAATTTCAGCTTGCCAGTATGAATCGGCACCTGATTGCCGATGTAGAAACGGTGTTCTTAACGCCTTCAGAGCAATTTAGTTTTATTTCATCATCGCTGGTGCGCGAAGTCGCGCGCTTGGGCGGTAATGTTTCAGAGTTTGTGCCAGCCAATGTGCATTTAGCCTTGGTGGCAAAATGGAAGCAATAATCAACACACTAACGAGGTTAACTATGTCACGATTACTATTGAGTTTATTCAGCCTAGCAATGCTTGTGGCGCTTACTGCATGCGGCAAGAAAGAGTCCGATGATGGCGCAAAAAGCGCAGCGCCTGTGGTGCTTGCCGTTCCAACAACCGATGACAGCGTTGCATGGAAACAATACCTGCAAAGCGTAGTCACTAAGCCGGAATATCAAGAAGTGGTTACCGATCGTATCATTCCGTATTTTTTGCCAGCCAATAGCAAAACAGCCGATAACGACCCAAAAAACCCAGAAGTTTCGAGCCCCTATTCGCGCCAAATGGATGTTGTTAAGCCAGCCATTGAGCGCACGGTGACCAAAGGACAATTGCTGGTATTTGGTTCACCCGACAGCAAAACCATGGCCGACTTTGTGGTTGAGGCTTTTACCGGCGCAACACCAACCGCTGTGAAAAGCTCGTCGGTATTGTTCATTGGTAAGTCGGAAGATGCTGAACGCGTGAAAACGGTGGTTGAAGCGGCGGGTGGCAATTTCTTATTTGAAGAGATTCAGTAATCGCTGAGTGAATTGAAATGGCCTAGTTAAGGCTAGGCCATTTTATTTAAAAAATGGCACTTAAAATCAATGAACTATGCATCAACTGCGATGTCTGTGAGCC
>JAYTVJ010000015.1:0-33598 GCA_043744535.1 Arenimonas sp. | reverse complement strand
AATCCCTGATTACGCCAAAACAACTAGCGCGATGCCGATTGCAGATTACGTTGCGCCTGTGTTGGCAAATGCGGCAGTTGCTGCTGAATCACTGCCAGCTTCTGAGCATATTCAAGAAGTGCATATGCCGCAAACAAGCGCATCAAGCAAAGCGATTGTTGTTGATGAAAGCAATGAAAGTTTGCAAGGGTTTGATTTAAGCGCAGAAGGCATTGATGACGAAATTCGTGAGATCTTTCTTGAAGAGTTCTCGGAAGAGTCGGGCAATCTGCATGAGTTCTTGGAAAAATGGAAAGAAGATCCAGATAGCGTTGAGCTTATTCGCCCAATTAGACGTGTATTCCATACCTTAAAAGGCAGCGGTCGATTGGTTGGCGCGCAAACTTTAAGTGAGTTCAGTTGGAAAATTGAAAGCTTATTAAATCGCGTGCTAGATGGTTCGCGTCCGGCATCCGATGCGGTCATCAGCATGATCGAAGTGAGCATTGGTGTGTTGCCTAAGTTTTATCAGGCATTATTGGGGCAAACAGCCTACTTAGATGTAAGCAGCTTGTCAGACTTGGCAGAGCGTTTGGCAACAGGTGAAGAGTGCTATTACCAAGCCAAACATGCAAGCGCTGTATTAGCAGCCGATACAGACTCAACTGAACAAGCTGAGGCCAGTTCGGCTCAGGCAGAGCCAATTATTGACCCCGTGTTGCTTGAAATTTTGAAGCCAGAAATCAGCGCGCATTTGGAAACTGTAAACCATTGGTTAGCGCAAGCAGCCAGTGCTGAAAACCCCGTATTTGAGGACACCCTTTTCCGTTCTATTCACACCATGAATGGTGCGTTTTCGATGACCGAGGTGTCAACAATTACCGGCGTGCTCTCGCCTGCTGAATCGTTAGTGCGTCGCGCAATTGCACACAACATTGGCGCTAAATCTGAATTTGTTGCCTGCTTAGCGCAAGTTGCTGATGCAGTTCAAGCGACCATTGATGACTTGAGCAATAACATTCAACCCAAAGCCTATCCGGATTTAGAGTCATGGGTCATTGCAAAGCGTGATGAATTACCAGAGCTAACAACAGCGGGCATAGCGCCAATGGTGCTAGCTGATATGGAAGCCGAACGCATTGAAGCCGAACGCATTGAAGCCGAACGCATTGAAGCCGAACGAGTTGAAGCCGAACGAGTTGAAGCCGAACGTGTTGAAGCGGAACGTGTTGAAGCGGAACGTGTTGAAGCGGAACGTGTTGAAGCGGAACGTGTTGAAGCGGAACGTGTTGAAGCGCAGCGGTTAGAAGCCGAACGTGTTGAAGCCGAACGTGTTGAAGCCGAACGTGTTGAAGCCGAACGTGTTGAAGCCGAACGTATCGAAGCCGAACGTATCGAAGCCGAACGCATTGAAGCCGAACGCATTGAAGCCGAACGCATTGAAGCCGAACGCATTGAAGCCGAACGTATTGAAGCCGAACGTATTGAAGCCGAACGTATTGAAGCCGAGCATGTAGCAACTCAAAAAGCAGCTGCTGAATTTGCTGTTGCCGAACTTGCTGCGGCAGAAAGTTTAGAAGCGGAACGTATTGAGGCCCTGGCGAAAGCGTCTGCTAGTACCAATAAACTAGATACGAAACGTATTGGTGGCAAGCGTGGCGAAGCTATGCGCTTAGAAGCCAAGCGATTAGAAGCAAAACGACTCGAAGCTATTCGAATTGAAGCTGAGAAAGAAGAAATTGCAAGAATTAGCAAACTGGCCGAAATACCATCGCAGGCAGAATCTTCAGACGCCCCAGAAAGTGCATCTGAATTCAATGTCAAGCCATTAGAACCAGTTGTGTCTGAATTGATAAGCGGTGCATTACTTAAAAATGCGTACTCTCAAGCCGAAAATAACGGCACAACAGAGCAGGAAGAGCAGATGGAAAGCTTGGATATGAGCGACCTCGATGAAGAGTTGTTAGATATCTTCACAGAAGAGGCAAAAGATTTGTTGGATCAGAGCGATACACTCTTGGTGCAACTAAAAGATACGCCGGAAAATTTTGAATATTTATTCGGCATACAGAGAAATCTGCATACCATTAAAGGTGGCGCTCGAATGGCCGGTTTGTTCTCCATCGGAGAGCTCAGCCATAGCTTAGAAAGTCTTTTGCAACCGAACGCAGATCAAAACGTGTTGCTCACCTCGCATCAAATGTTAATGGTTGAAAAATCATTGGATGCATTGCATCAAATGGCACACAGTGTTGAAGAGCGCAAAGCGCCGGTCTTGCCAGATGGGTTAATCGCAATGTTGGAAGGCAAGAGCGAAAGTATTGCTGAACCAGCGCATGCTACCGATGTTTCTGAGCAAGTTGCAGAGAAACTGCAAGCACTCAAAGCATTGTCTGGGCCTATTGAGACAGTTGAACTGGATGCCGATGAAGGCTTAAGAACGCCGCAGGAAGTGGTGCGTATTCGTGCTGATTTATTGGATCAGCTAGTTAACTTTGCCGGTGAAGTTGCTATTTACCGCGCACGCTTAGAGCAGCAACTTGGTCTATTTAAAATTAACTTGGTAGAGCTTGACCAAACAACATCGCGCTTACGCGAACAGTTGCGCCGCTTAGATATTGAAACAGAAGCGCAAATTGCCGCACGCAATATTCGTGAAGTCGATCAGAACAGGCAAGATTTCGATCCGCTAGAATTAGACCGCTTTACCAATCAGCAACAGCTATCCCGCTCTTTGGCCGAGTCTTCAAACGACTTAGTCAATTTGCAAGCAACCATGGAAGACTTAACACGTCACCATGAAACCTTGTTGCTGCAGCAATCACGGGTGAGCTCTGAATTGCAAGAAGGCTTAATGCGTACGCGTATGTTGCCTTTTGAATCCTTATTGCCACGTTTGCGTCGTGTGCTTCGTCAGGCCGCCCAAGATTCCAGCAAGCAAGTGCAGCTTCGCGTGGAAGGTGCGCAAGGTGAAATGGATCGCACCGTGCTTGACCGCATGATTGCGCCATTGGAACATTTGTTACGAAATGCTGTTGCGCACGGTATTGAAACTGCAAAAGAACGTAAAAAATCGGGCAAATCAGAAACCGGTAACGTAGTCATTAATATTGCACACGAAGGTACTGAAGTCGTGTTGTCGGTACGCGATGATGGCCGTGGTTTGGATGCTAAACAGATTCAAAGCAAAGCAGTTGAACGCGGCTTAATTCGTGCTGATGCTGAATTAAACGAACAGCAAATCTTGAACTTAATTACACTTACTGGCTTTAGCACTGCCGATACCATAACTCGCTTAGCGGGACGCGGTATTGGTATGGATGTGGTCAGCAATGAAATTAAAAATTTGAATGGTAACTTGAGTATTCAAACGTCGCCTAAAAAAGGCACCGAATTTATCATTCGACTGCCGCTGAATCTTGCGGTTACCAAAGCGGTATTCGTCAAAATTGGTGAAAATCAATACGCTATTCCAATCGCATCCGTCGATGGTGTTGGACGTATTGGCCGCGAAGAACATGAGCAAAAAATGCAGCTTGAAAGTCCAGAATTTAATTATGCAGGCAATCTGCATAAAATTTTCGACTTGGGTGGCTTGCTCGATTTACCTGCAGCAAAAGCCGAAGGAAGCATGCAAATGCCGCTGCTGTTGTCGCGCTCTGGTCAGGATCGTATTGCAATTTGCGTTGACCAAGTACTTGGTAGCCACGAAATTGTGGTTAAACCCATCGGACCGCAAGTTACCTCCATTCCAGGTGTTTATGGCGCAAGCATTATGCCTGACGGCGGTGTGGTCGTCATTCTAGACTTGGCGCCTTTAGTTCGTCACAACTCTGCACGTCAAAAACAACAAGTGCTTGAAACGGTTGATAGCAATGTTCGCTCAATGCCGCTGGTCATGGTTGTCGATGATTCCATCACCATGCGTAAAGTAACGTCGCGTATCTTGGAACGTAATAACTACGAAGTGATGGTGGCTCGCGATGGCCTTGAGGCCATCGAAAAAATGGCCGAACATGTGCCGGATTTAGTGTTGCTCGATATTGAAATGCCACGCATGGACGGCTATGAAGTTGCACAAAATATGAAAGCCGATTCACGTTTGCAAAACGTTCCAATTATGATGATTACTTCTCGTACGGGTGAAAAACATCGTCAGCGGGCGTTTGAATTAGGCGTTGAGCGTTATTTGGGCAAACCTTATCAAGAACAGGAGTTGATGCGCCAAGTTAATGAGATATTTAGCGCAAAATAATGAAGACTCAAGTCGCACAACGTGTTGTCGTGATGGGCTTAGAAGGCTCTGCGCGAGATCAGTTAGTCAGTGCACTTTCGGAGTTCGGTGTAACGCCAGTTTGGGTGGGTAAGCCTTTGCAAAGCAACCCTGAGCTATTGTTGGAGCTAAATCCGAATCGAGTCATCGTTAGCCTGGAGCCTTCGATTGAACCTGATCTTGAGCCTTACAGTGATTTCTTGAGTCGATCAACTGTTACGGTGCTTTACGATGATGCAGAAACTACGCGCAGCCTTAGCGGATGGGATTTAAACCGTTGGGCGCGGCACATGGCAGCCAAACTTCTGAATAAAGAATTGCTGCCGCAGTCGGAAAATGCGGTGCCGCCTGTAAGTGAGCAAGAAGTGCTAGAAGATCATTCCATCCAGTGGGATATGCCAATAGAAGCATTGCAAGCCAAAACAGCGCATGCAACTCCCTCGGCTGATATTCCCGTTGATATGGAAAGCCATTTAGCTTGGAATGATACCGAGCACTACGAGGCGTTGGAAATCAATCCTGATGAGCTTAATGCTGCGCTTGAACGTTTAAATGTCAGTTTAAGCAAAGGCTTTGATGCCGAACAAGCGGTTGAGTTTGAATTCTCGGCGCATTCTGCAGATGATCACTTGCCCGCTGCTACAGCGTCAAGTTCGGCTGTACCTGCGGTGAGTTCGGCACTAGCTAGCACATTGCAATTACTGCCCTTGAGTGATGAATTGCACGAGCAAAACGCAGACGTACGCGCTGACTCAGAAACCGTAAATGCATTTTCTAGCGAAGAATTTAGCTTGGATTTTGATACTGACTTTGGGCGCGACGATAAACCCAATCAATCAACTGAAACACTCAAATTTCAGTCCAAAGAAGAGCATGATGCCATCTTATTGGAGTTAACAAACCAAATTGCTGAAATACCGCGGTTTGATTTGTCCAAGTATGCATTGCTCGATGCGAACACTGGCGATACAAGCGATTCACACAACGAGAGCGCGGTTAAAGACGTTAAGCTCAAGCCATTATTGTTAGTTATTTCAGGCTTAGGCGGACCAGCCGCTATGCGTACATTGCTTGGCAGCGTACCAGCTACTTTTAACGGAATCATCGTCATTTCGCACGATATAGATTCCATGCAACTGCCCAAATTGCGTGATCAACTTCAGAAAATCAGCAAAATCCCTATGCTTACACTTGAAACCGATGAGTTTCTCAAGAATGGCAATATTTATGTCTTGAGTAAGCAACAGACTATACAAACTACAGCACTAGGCTATCAATGTATTGCAGGGCAAAGCCTTTCGGCGTATATCCTTCAAATGGATCCCAATGTCGATATACTCGTTCTGAGCGGCGCGGATGCGTTACTTTCGCAGGCATTGATTCAAGTCAGTTCGTTGCTGAGTAATATCCATGTGCAAGCACCTGAAGATTGCTTTGAGCCCTCGCTAGCACAGCTGTTGGTGAATATTGGCACGCCTTTGATCAATCACGATGTATTAGAACAATGGTTTAATTAAACGGAATAGAATATGGAAAGTCATTTAGAGCAATTGCGTGGCGTATTGGTATCGTTGAATGGCGGCAAGATGTTGTTGCCCAATACAACTGTTTCGGAAATTATCTCGTATATTGCGCCGGAAGCGGTTGCTGATAAGCCGGATTGGTATTTAGGCGCCATCCGATGGAAAGGCTATCGGTTACCTTTGGTGTCTCCGGCAGTGATGTTCGGTTGGCAGCCGGCTGAGGTTGTTAAAGGTGCCAAGATTGCTATTTTAAAAGCCTTGTCGGGCGAAACGAAAATGCCGTATTTTGCTATTGCCACCCAAGGATTCCCACGCTTGGTTAATATTTCCTCCGATCAACTTCTTGATGATGCGGATCACAATAGCGCGTTATATTTTTCCGCGTATTTGAATGATGAAGCAGTGACTGTGCCAGATCTTGAAAATATGGAGCAGCTCATCAGAGAACATCATCTCTAAACCCAATCGCCGTATTGCGCTTGCAATGCGGCCATAACAGCAAGGCCCGCCGTTTCGGTGCGCAGTATGCGCGGGCCAATTCGTAAGCCTTGAAATCCCCCCGTTTCAAGCAAACGACTATCACGCTCTGAAAACCCACCCTCTGGGCCGATAGCAAGATGCAACGCTTGGTTAAGCTGTAGGGTTAACGCGTTAATGCAAAGTTTGGCGGTAGGCTCCAAGTAAAAAGCCTGCGTGGATTTTAGCGTTAAGCTTAGCTGGTTAATGGCTATGGGTAAATTAATCTGCGGTATAACCGCTCTACCGCTTTGTTCGCACGCAGCGCGGATAACGCCCTGCCAATGGCTAAGCTTTTTGTCAGATCGTTCGCCATCCAATTTCACTTCGGTGCGATCAGAAACGATAGGTGTAAATTCACTCACGCCCAGTTCAGTTGCTTTTTGCAAGATCCAATCCATCTTATCGCCGCGCGCAATACTTTGGTAAAGGTGAATGCTCAACGGCGATTCATTGCTCAATGCAGCGCACGATAAAATCCGCACCTTCGCTTGCTTTTTCTCAATGCCGATAATCTCCGATACATAGTCGCAGCCATCACCATTGAATAGATTAAAAACATCGCCTAGTTGCAAGCGCAAAACACGCACAATGTGGTTGCTACTTTGTTCAGGCAAAAGCAATTCCTGACCTAGCCTAAGTGGCGCCTCAATAAAGCTACGGATTGTTCTCATGCACAGGCCTCTTCAATAGCATTTGCAGTTGCATTATAGAGAAATTCACATTCAGCTGCTGTAATGCAATAGGGCGGCATCCAATACAATACATCGCCCAGTGGCCGCAGTAGTGCGCCTTGTGCAAGGCCTGATCGGTAGGCGTGTAAGCCACGCCGTTGCTCAGCTGGAAACGGCGTTTTATGGCTTTCTTGCATTTCGAATGCAACAATCATACCGGTTTGCCTGACCTGCGCTATATTCGGATGTGCTGCCAAAGCCGATGACAAAACGCGCATGTGTTCGGCCGTTTTGCGATTATTCTCGATCACGCCATCCGTTTCGAAAATGGCTAGGCTGGCCAGTGCAGCGGCGCAGCCCAGCGGATTGCCGGTGTAGCTATGCGAATGTAAAAACCCGCGGCTACGCTGCGGTGATAAAAACCGCTCGAAAATTTTTTCAGTCGTTAGCACCGCCGACATCGGCAAGAAGCCGCCGGTTAGGCCTTTTGATAAGCACATAAAATCAGGGCTGATGTTGGCTTGTTCGCAGGCAAACAACGTGCCGGTTCGGCCGAAGCCAACGGCAATTTCATCGGCAATTAAGTGAATGCCATAGTGGCTGCAGATTTTTCGCGCCTGTGTTAAATACACCGGATGGTGCATACGCATACCACCGGCGCATTGCACAAGGGGCTCAATAATGAGGGCGCAGAGCTCGTGTTGGTGTTGCTCAACCAAAGCTTCCAAAGCCTGCGCGCAACGCATGGCACATTGACTGTCCGTTTCACCTTCTTGCTTATCAAAACTATCTGGAGATGGCGCGAATAAAGGTTTTAGCAGAAGCGGTGAATAAATATCTCGATACAGTGGAATATCGGCCATCGACAATGCGCCCAAGGTTTCGCCGTGGTAGCTGTTGTGCAAAGCCATGAAACGGGTTTTTTTATGCAGACCTTGATTGGCGAAGTATTGAAAGCTCATCTTCAACGCAATTTCAACAGCGGACGAACCATTATCGGCATAAAAAACACGACTTAAGCCGGACGGGCTTAATGCAATCAACTTTTCGGCCAATTCAAGCCCCGGCTGATGCGAAAAGCCAGCAAACATCACATGTTCAAGGGTGTGCGCTTGCTTGGAAATCGCTTCGGCGATACGTGGCTCTGAATGCCCAAACAGATTGGTCCACCAACTGCTAATGGCATCTAGATAGCGCTTGCCGTTGATGTCCTCCAGCCAAACGCCTTGTCCTGAGCGGATGGGCAGCATAGGTAATAGCTCGGGATGTTCGGCCATCTGCGTACAGGGATGCCAAAGTACCGATAAATCACGTTGTTGCCAGCTCTGCAAATCGTGCGGAGGCGTGTATGAGGGCATAATTCACTTTCCTATCTAGTCAGCATAGCTGAAGTGCGCGACAATGAAAACATGAATTCATTGCCTATTATCCATTCTCGCCAACTCATTGAAAAAAACAACGGCACGCGTGAAGTGCTGGATTTGGAATTTTCAAATGGTGAACACCGGCGCTATGAGCGCAGCATTCAGCAAGGCAATGGCGCAGTAATGATAGCCGCCATGCCCGATAAAAATACTGTTTTATTAATCAGAGAGTATGCCGCAGGTACGCATCGTTACGAATTATGCTTGCCGAAAGGCAAAATTGATCAAGGTGAAACATCCTTGCAGGCGGCAAATCGCGAATTACAAGAAGAAGCCGGATTCGGCGCGCGCAAATTAAGCTTTATACGCTCAATCACCCAAGTGCCAAACTACATGACCCACGCCATTGATTTGGTGCTCGCTGAAGATCTATATGAACAGCGTTTGGTGGGCGATGAGCCCGAGCAACTGGAGGTTGTGCCGTGGCGGTTAGATAAATTGCATGAATTAGTTTTGTTAGACGAATGTTCTGAAGGGCGCAGTTTGGCGGCGCTGTTAATTATTAAAGAGTTGATGGCGAATCAAATATGATTGAATGGTCAGTGCGTATCAGTGAAATTGCTCGGCTTGCCGGTGAACACATCATGGCGGTGTATACCCAGGATTTTTCAGTAATTGAAAAAGCTGATGCATCGCCGCTTACCCAAGCGGACTTAGCTGCACATGACTGTATTGTTGCTTTGCTGCCAGGCCTTGATGCGAGCATTCCTATTCTTTCCGAAGAATCGGCCGGCATTGATTGGCAGATACGCCAGCAATGGACCCGCTATTGGTTAGTGGATCCTTTGGATGGCACGCGTGAATTTGTTAAAAAGAACGATGAGTTCACCGTTAATATTGCGTTGATTGAACACGGCGAGCCCGTTTTGGGTGTGGTGTATGCGCCGGCGATGGATTATTTATGGCTGGGCGGCCGAGGTGTGCAGGCGCAGTGGCAACATGCCGG
Source organism: Arenimonas sp. (assembly GCA_043744535.1). GTDB lineage: Bacteria > Pseudomonadota > Gammaproteobacteria > Xanthomonadales > Xanthomonadaceae > Arenimonas. The sequence continues at coordinate 24,263 of JAYTVJ010000015.1, read as the reverse complement.
GCAGCAAGGCGCTGCAAGAATTAGCCAAGCAGAAACCCCGTTGCGAGTTGCAGCCAGTCGCTCGCATCGCGATGAAAAAACCCAAGCTTATTTAGACCAAATTGGCGCAGTAAATACGCTTGGACTGGGTTCTTCTTTGAAGTTTTGTAAAATTGCCACTGGCGAAATCGATCTGTATCCGCGCTTTGGGCCAACCTCCGAATGGGACACGGCAGCTGCGCAAGCGGTGTTAGAAGCGGCTGGCGGCGGCGTATTTAGTTTAGAAGGCAAGCCGTTGCGATATAACCATAAAGACTCGTTGCTAAACCCGCATTTCATGGCCGTGGGTGATCTACGCATACCTTGGCAGAAATGGTTATGAGTGATGCCATGCAACAGTTGCTTGCTATTATGTCGGCATTGCGCGATAAACAAACCGGCTGTCCTTGGGATATTGCGCAGGATTTTAGTTCGCTTGCACCTTATGCCATTGAAGAGGCCTACGAAGTTGCTGATGCCATTGAGCGAAAACGCTTCGACGAATTGAAAGACGAACTCGGCGATTTATTATTGCAAGTCGTGTTTCATGCGCAACTGGCAAAAGAGCAGGGCTTGTTTGTTTTTGAAGATGTGGTTGCGGCCATTAATGCCAAAATGACCCGTCGTCATCCGCATGTCTTTCCTTCAGCAGATGGCACTTTGCTAAGTGTTGCAGATGCTGAGGCGCAAACACTTGCATGGGAGGCGATGAAAAAATTGGAGCGCGATGCACACTCACCCGAAGACAGTAGCGCTCTGGCCGGTATTAGCCGAGCCATGCCAGAATGGATGCGCGCGCTTAAATTGCAGAAACGGGCCGCTTCGGTGGGCTTTGATTGGCCCAATGTGGAGTGCGTTTTCGATAAACTGCAAGAAGAAATACTGGAAGTGCGCGAAGAGCTGGCGCATGGTGTTGGCCATGCCGCCTTGCAGGATGAAGTTGGCGATATTCTGTTTGTGTGCGTCAATTTAGCGCGACATGCTAAAGTGGATTTTGGCGCTGCCTTGCGGCAAGCTAATCACAAATTTGAATCGCGCTTCCGTGCCATGGAGCAACTGGCTGGCAAGCAAAATACCACACTCAATTCACTGTCTCTTGATCAGCAAGAAGATTTATGGCAACAAGTTAAAACCCTAGGAGTGGCACATGGCACAATTTAAAACATTGTCTGAATTCTATCCCTTTTATTTGAGTGAACACCAAAACCTCACCTGCCGCCGATTGCATTTTGTAGGCAGTTCATTGGTGTTGGGTTGTGTAGCGGCTTTGGTGCTCACTGGGCAGTGGTTCTGGTTGCCAACGGCGCTGTTGTGCGGCTATGGTTTTGCGTGGATTGGGCACTTTATGTTTGAAAAAAATAAACCGGCCAGTTTTAAACAGCCGCTGTATTCCTTCGTTTCGGATTGGTTGATGTATAAAGACATTTTGACGGGAAAAATCCCCTTTTAAGGCGCTTTCACGTGATTATCACTCGATACGGTGCATTCTCTTCACAAAGCTGAAGCCTAATTAGGAGGCATTATGAAGCGTGAACATCAATCAGGTCTTATTTTGTTGGTTGAAGACAACCGTAGCTTGTCGGAAGTGGTTGGCGAATATTTCGAGAACAAGGGCTTTGGCGTAGATTATGCTGGCGACGGCATGGACGGCTACCGTTTAGCCGTGCAAAACAGTTACGACGTAATTATCCTCGATTTAAATTTACCCCGAATGGATGGTTTGCAAGTGTGCCAGAAATTGCGAACTGAAGGCAAAAAATCAACACCGGTATTAATGCTAACTGCGCGCGATGCGGTTTCCGATAAAGTGCTGGGCCTAGAAGCTGGCGCCGATGATTATCTGATTAAGCCATTTGCCATTCAAGAATTAGAAGCGCGTATCCGCGCCTTGATTCGACGCGAACGCAGGCAAGTTAGTACTGAAGTGTATCAAGTAGCCGATTTAATCTTAGACACAGGAAGCATGCGCGCAACGCGTGCTAGCCAAGAGTTAAACTTGTCGCCCATTGCGCTGCGTTTGTTAGGCATTCTAATGCGCGAATCGCCGCGCGTTGTGACGCGACGCGATATTGAACGCGAAATCTGGGGCGATGAGTTGCCAGAATCCGATACCCTGCGCAGCCATTTATACAATCTGCGCAAAGCGGTGGATCGCTCGTTTGATAAGCAATTGCTGCATACCGTACAAACGGCAGGCTATCGTATAGTCAATTTAGACGAACAACCCAAAGTATGAAATCCAAGCACGGTCTAGGTAAAAAATTCTGGACCGCGTTTGTATTGCAATTAGCGGCTATTTGTTTTGCCACCGTTATTGGCGTGTATGGCGCGTCAGTTGTCATTAAAGATTTGCTCATTAAGCAAGCATTGCAAGACGAAGCCAGTCATTTTTGGAAGCTGATGGAAGCTAATCCAGCTATTCAAGTACCGGATACCTTCAATATGAAAGGGTATTTGTTGGATATGTCGGGCAAATCTGACTTGCCAGAAAAATACCGCCGTTTGGCTAGCGGTTATCAAAGCTTGTCCAAGCAACAGGGCGGCGAACTGGTTTGGATTGAAACCAAGCACCATCACAAATTGGTGCTGATATTCAAGCAGGAGCAGGTTGATGCATTGGCCTTTTGGTTTGGTGTGATGCCTTTGTCGCTGTTGTTGGTGGTGATGTATGCAATGATTTTAATCAGTTACCGAACATCCAAACGTTTGGTTTCGCCGGTTATTTGGCTGGCCAATCAAGTGCGTGGCTGGGATCCGAAAAATCCGGATGTTTCTGTGCTTGCGCCAGAAAAACTGCCTAAAGACATGGACAGCGAAGCCGAGGTATTGGCCGCCTCATTGCATGATTTTGGCCATCGCATCAGCCAGTTCGTTGAGCGCGAACAAACCTTCACCTCTAATGCCTCGCATGAGCTAAGAACACCGCTAACGGTGATTCGCGTGGCAAGCGACATGGTGTCAGGTGAGCCCAGTTTATCGCCGATGGCGCAGCGTTCTATTGCACGCATTCAAAAAGCCAGCAAGGAAATGGAGTCTTTGGTGGAAGGCTTCCTTTTGCTTGCCAGAGAAAATGATTTTGGCCATAGCGAAACGCCCTACTGGGTTTCCGAGTTAATTGCCGACGAAGCCGATAAAGCACAGTTGCTGATTCGCGATAAACCGATTACGTGGAAAACCTCAATACAACACGATTTTCAAACCAGTGTGCCGTATTATGTGCTGTCAATCGTTATTGGCAATCTAGTGCGCAATGCCTGTCACTATACTGATCAAGGTTGCATTGAAGTCATCATTGAAAAAAATCGAATACAAGTCATCGATACGGGTATTGGTATGAACGCTGAGCAATTGGAGCGCGTGTATGAATTATTTTATCGGGGCGAAAACAGCAATCAAAGTGGCAAAGGCATTGGTATGTCGTTGGTGAAGAAATTTTGTGATCGATTTGGTTGGAGCATAGAAATGCACAGCACACCAAATAAAGGCACCGTTGCAACGCTTTTGCTGTCTGAATCATCTAATACTGGATAACCTCACTTTATATTGAAAAGTAAAATGCCATCATGACAAAAACGCCACCGCTATATTCGTATCGAAAACTCGCTTTATTTCTTGTTATTATTGCCATTGGTATTATTGGGTATAAGAAATTCTTTTCAGCAAATTCACCTGAAAGTGGCCAATACCGTACAGAAGCCGTAGTGCGCTCCGATTTAGCTTCGAGTATCTCGGCAACTGGTACGCTTGGAGCAACAGCTACGGTGGAAGTTGGTACACAAGTTTCCGGCACATTGCTCTCGGTGGATGTTGATTTCAACGACAATGTTGATCCGGGCCAAATTATTGCACGTATCGATCCATCCACCTTTCAGGCCCGTGTTTCACAGGCGCAGGCGGCGCTTGCCAGCGCCCAAGCCAGCCTTGCGGAAGCGCGCGCCAGTGCTATCAATGCCCAGAATGATTTTTTACGGAAGAATCAGTTAGCTGAAAAGCAATTGGTGTCCCGTACAGATCGCGATTTAGCTGCTGCACAGCGCGATCAAGCACAAGCACGGGTGATGTCGGCACAGGCGCAAATTCAACAGCAAGTGGCTAATTTAAATAGCACGAAATTGGATCTTGCCAAAACCATTATTCGCTCGCCCGTGAAAGGTACTGTGTTGGCGCGTAATGTTGAGCCAGGCCAAACGGTAGCCGCTAGTTTGCAAACGCCCGTGTTGTTTAAGATTGCAGGTGATTTGACTTCAATGGAAATTATTTTGGCCATTGATGAGGCTGATATTGGTCAAGTGCGCGTTGGGCAACAAGCAACTTTTACCGTTGATGCCTTTCCAGACAAAAACTTTCAAGGTCAGGTAAAACAAATTCGGCTAGCAGCCAATAATGTCTCGAATGTGGTCACCTATCCGGTGGTGATTGAAGTGAATAATACCGAGCAAAACCTGCTGCCAGGTATGACAGCCACGGCGCAGATTATTATTAGCCAAAAGTCGCAGGTTCTGACGGTGCCGAGCACCGCATTGCGTTTCCGCCCGGCCAGTGCTGCCAGTGCCAATAATGGTCCTGCAATGGGCGCGCCGGCAGCTGAGCGCGCTATGCCGTCAGCAGAGGAACGAACAAAACGTGTGAAAGCGCAATTGGATTCTGTGCGCGAATTCTTGCAACAGAACAAGGTAGCTGCACCCGTGTTAGCCAGTTTTGAGCAATCGGCCACCGATTATATTCAACAAATGCAAAACAGGGCGCAAGTCGCTGGAACTGCTGCTCAGGCTGGTCGATCAGCAGGTGCTGGGCAATCCGCAAGTAATCGTTCAAAACGTTTTGCTGAGCGTTTTGCAAAAGCGTTTGCCGAGGTACGTGAGCAATTATCAGCTGAGCAGCAAATAGGTTGGGATCAGCATATTCAATCCTTATTTAATGCCAAACGTGCCACTGTGTATGTGTTGGAAAATGCCGAGCCTAAAGCCATAGAAGTGCGTTTGGGTGCCAGTGATGGCAGTAAAACTGAGGTGGTTGGCGGCTTAAGCGAAGGCCAGCAAGTGATAGTGGGCAGCGCCCGTCAACAGCCATGAACGTACCCGTTATTGACATCGAAAATCTGAGCAAGATTTACTCTCAGGGTACTGAAGCGCAAGTGGTGGCCTTGAATAAGGTTAATCTGCGCATTCACGCCGGCGAGTTCGTGGCGATAATGGGTCCGTCTGGTTCTGGCAAATCCACCTTAATGAATATCCTTGGCTGTTTAGATCGTGCCGACTCAGGCACTTATAAATGCGATGGTGTGGATGTATCCAGTTTGGATAAAGAGCAATTGGCTAAACTGCGCTTGAATAAAATCGGTTTCGTGTTTCAAGGCTTTAATTTATTAACCCGTATGGATGCTTTGCATAATGTAATGATGCCGCTATCGTATGCCGCGATTGCACTTGAAAAACGTCAACCGATGGCGATGATTGCCTTGCAGTCGGTTGGTTTAGCGCAGCGCGCGAATCACCGTCCTGGCGAGTTATCGGGCGGCCAACAGCAACGCGTGGCCATTGCACGTGCATTGGTAAATAAGCCGCCGATGATCCTTGCCGATGAACCCACCGGCGCCTTGGACTCGAAAACCGGCGAAGAAATTCTCACGTTGTTTAAATTACTTAAATCACAGGGCCACACCATCATCTTGATTACCCATGATGTGCAAGTTGCAGAGCACGCCGATCGCATCTGCGTGATGGTGGATGGCCACTTAACCGAGCAGGAAAAGCGCCATGTGGCTTGATAGTTTTCGAACGGCCGTTAGCGCCTTGCGCGGCAATTGGATGCGTAGCACGCTCACCTCGTTGGGCGTGATTATTGGCATTGCGGCGGTGATTGTCATGGTCTCGGTCGGGCAAGGCACGCAAAACGAAATCGAGAAAATGGTTTCTGGCCTGGGTGCCAATCGCTTAGATATCAGCTCAGGTTCTTCACGCAGTGGTGGCGTACGAATGGGTGCTGGCTCGCGCATCACTTTAACCGATTCCGATGCGAAAGCCATTCGTCAGCAAATTCCTGAAATTGCCTACATCGCTTCAAGTTTGCGTGGTAATTCGCAGGCGGTGTTTGCTGAAAATAATTGGTCAACCAGCTGGCAAGGCATTGAGCCGGATTATTTTTCTATCAATGGCTGGGACGTGGCGCAAGGTGCAGGCTTTGAAGATTCTGATTATAAATCCGGCAACAAAGTGATTTTAATTGGTGAAACCGTGCGCCGTGAATTATTTGGCGAATCGGATGCGATTGGTGAAAGCGTGCGCATCGGAAAAACGCCGTTCCAAGTAGTTGGCGTATTGGCTGAAAAAGGCCAAGGCGGTTTTGGCCAGGATCAAGATGATGTGGTACTGATTCCGCTTGAAACAGCACGCCGACGTTTAGCCAATATTTCTATTCCCGGTGGCGTCAATCAAATTGCATTGGGTGTGGCACGCGCTGAAGATTTGGCCTATGTGCAAGAGCAGGTAGAAGTATTGCTTAGGCAGCAGCATAAAATTCAGCTCGGCGACGAAGATGATTTCTCGGTGCGAAATATTGCGGAAATCATTGCAACCCGAACGGAAACCACGCGCATCATGTCTTTATTGTTAGGCGCAGTAGCCAGTATTTCGCTGATTGTTGGCGGCATTGGCATTATGAATATCATGTTGGTATCGGTTACCGAGCGTATTCGCGAAATTGGCTTGCGTATGGCCGTGGGTGCGGGGCCAAAAGAAATTCAGCGGCAATTCCTGATGGAGGCCATGCTAATTTCAGTGGGTGGCGGAATATTAGGTATTTTGCTGGGTGTTGGATTTTCTTTGCTGACCGAGAAAATTGGCGCTTTGCCAGTTGAACTGAACTGGAAAGTTATTAGCTTGGCAGCTATTTGTTCAATGGCTACGGGCTTATTTTTCGGTATTTATCCAGCGCGTAAAGCCTCGCAGCTTGATCCCATCGATGCTTTGCGTCATCAAGGCTAGCGGCATAAAACTCGGTTATCATAAGCAAATCAAGGCAATGCATTTTATGCCGTGTAAATACCTTTCCCTTTTGTAGTGCTAATTATGTCCTCAATTGCTTCTGTGTCACCCCCAAAAACGGCTTTAGTTATCCACGGCGGTGCCGGAGTGATGAGCCGTAGCAGCATGTCGGCCGATACCGAAGCAGTCTATCTAGCTTCTTTAAATGAAGCGCTTGATGCTGGAAATAGCGTGTTGCAAAAGGGTGGAACGGCGCGTGCGGCAGTGATTGCCAGCATTTTGGTGCTGGAAGATTCGCCGTTATTCAACGCCGGCAAAGGCTCGGTGTTCAATGCTGAAGGCGGGCACGAGCTTGATGCTTCGATTATGGAAGGCCACACCAGCAAAGCCGGCGCGGTGGCGGGCGTGCGCACCATCAAAAATCCGATTCTGCTGGCCGAGGCGGTGATGGCGCATTCGCCGCATGTGATGCTAGCCATTGATGGCGCCGAAGCATTTGCCGATACGCAGCCTGATATTGTGCGTGTGGCTCCCGATTATTTTGATACGCCACATCGTCTTGAGCAATTGCATAAAACCCAAGCGGAAGAACAGGCGTCGGCTTCGCAAGATTTAAAAGGCAAATATTTTGGCACCGTTGGTGCGGTAGCTTTGGATGTGTTTGGCCATATTGCCGCCGGAACCTCCACCGGCGGCATGACCAACAAACGCTGGAGCCGAGTTGGCGATTCGCCAATCATTGGTGCTGGCACCTATGCCAACGAACAATGCGGCGTGTCTGGCACTGGCTGGGGCGAATTTTTCATCCGCGCGGTGGTAGCGCACGACATCTGCGCACGGGTTGCATACCGTGGCGATTCCATCTCAGCCGCTGCCGAAGACGTGTTGATGAATGTGGTGCCGGCCATGGGCGGCGACGGCGGTGCCATCGCGCTCGATAAAGACGGCAATATTTCCCTGCCATTCAACACCGAAGGCATGTATCGCGGCTGGATTAAGCCAGATGGCAGCCGAGGCGTGGCGATTTTTAAAGAGTAAACACTTTGCGTGCGGTGAATAAAGTACTTAATAACCGCACATAATGCGGAGAATAACCCCGCTAATCTCCGCATATTCTGCGGTGAATAGGTATTTAGAGCCGGCGGACGAAGTACGGCGTATGCGTTGGGTAGGCCGTGGTTGGGTTGAACTGAAAAATAAAAAATTGAATCGGTAGGTTGGGGTAAGCCTGCGAACCCCAACAATAGATATTAAGGTGTATCCGATTTTTTATTTATCGCATTTAACAACGCAACATTTTCATGTAATTGTTTATTTCGCATTGCAAATAGAAGTGCAAATATCAGTGACGACCAAATGGTCACTTGAATATGAGTGTTATGCGAATGGGTGTAGTAGGTTAAAAACATTATAATAATAGCGAAAGAACCAAGAACTATAGATGCAGTTTTGTTGATAGTGTTATTAACCGCAATATATTTTTCGCTTAATGGCGGATGTTTAAAGAAAATCATCATAGCTTCCTGTGGATGTAAGTGGCTGTTATATCGCTTAGTTCATCATAAGCCACTATGTCGAATCTAATCAAATAAATCTCAGGCCTATCTGACCAACAAAAGCCGTGAAAATCCACTTATACTGAACCTTCATCCGGAGGCGTTCATGAGCGATATTTTAGTTGGTAAAGGCGATATTCAAGTTACCCTGTTGGCCAAATATGGCAATCGCCATGGCTTAGTGGCCGGCGCAACCGGTACCGGCAAATCGGTGTCTTTAATGGTGCTGGCCGAAGGATTTTCGCGCATGGGCGTGCCGGTGTTCATGGCTGATGTGAAAGGCGATGTGTCAGGCTTAGCAGTCGCGGGCGTTAGCAACGAAAAAATTCAGGCGCGCGTGCAGCAAATTGGCATTCCCGACTACAACAACGAAGCCTGCCCAGTGACCTTCTGGGATTTATATGGCGTAAAAGGCCACCCAATTCGCACCACCGTGTCCGAATTCGGCCCGAATCTGTTTTCGCGCGTGTTGGAGCTGAACGATACCCAATCCGGCGTGCTCGACATCACCTTCAAAGTGGCGGATGACAAAGGCCTGCTACTGCTCGATCTAGAAGATCTGCGCGCCATGCTCAATTATGTGGTGGAAAACAAAGCGGCCATTTCCAGCCAATACGGCTTGGTATCGCCAACCTCGGTGGCGGCTATTCAGCGTGCGTTGCTGCGTTTAGAGCAAGAAGGCGGCGAGCATTTCTTTGGTGAACCCGCCGTGCAATTGTCGGACATCATGCGCCAGGATTCGAGTGGCCGCGGCGTAGTGAATCTGTTGACTGCCGATCAATTGATTCTGCGACCGCGACTGTATTCCAGTTTTTTGCTATGGCTGTTGTCGGAATTATTTGAAACCTTGCCGGAAGTGGGCGATTTGGATAAACCGAAATTGGTGTTTTTCTTCGACGAAGCGCATTTATTATTCACCGATATTCAGCCAGCTTTGCTGCAACGTGTTGAGCAAGTAGTGCGTTTAATTCGCTCAAAAGGCGTGGGTGTGTATTTTTGTTCGCAAAATCCTGATGACATCCCTGATAACGTGCTCGGCCAGCTCGGTAATCGGATTCAGCATGCTTTGCGTGCCTACACGCCGCGCGATCAGAAATCGGTTCGCGTGGCAGCAGAAACCTTTGTGCCAAACCCCAAAATTGATGTAGCGAAGGTGATTTCGGAGTTGGGTGTGGGCGAAGCTTTAGTTTCCACCCTGCAAGATAAAGGCATTCCCATGCCGGTTGAACGTGCCATTATCTGCCCACCGCGCTGCCGAATGGGCGCCATCACCGACCAAGAACGCCAAACGATTTTGGCGCAAAGTCTGTTAGGTGCGAAATACAACGCCGAAGTGAATCGTGAATCGGCCTATGAAATGCTCAATAAACGCGCACAAGCGGTTCAGCACGAGGTTGACGTGCAGCATGACGCCATAGAACAGGCTGAAAAGGCAGCGAAAGAACAAAAAGTGGAGAAAGTCGAAAAGGAAGAACCGGGCTTTCTGAAAGAATTGCTCTTTGGTAATGGCCGCCGGCAAGGTGTGATTGAAACCGAGGCGAAGTACCAAGCGCGTAAGTTTGTGCGTGGTTTGCTAGGCAGTTTAATCGGTAAACGGCGCTAGTAAAGGCGTCTATTCAGCTTGAAGCGCGCGAACTATGGCAGAATAGGCAGTAATTATGGCAGATAGCTCAAATTCACACGTGCCCCGCACACCGTTTAAGGTTTGGCAGGCATTTCAGTGGTCAATGAAAGGTTTAAAAGCTGCATGGCAGGTTGAGTCGTCTTTTCGGCTAGAAGTATACCTATGCGCCGTGCTAATACCGCTTGGCTTATACCTTGGGCAAACAGCGCTCGAGAAGTTCTTGTTGGTGTCTGTGTTGCTGCTGGTACTGATTGTTGAAGTGCTCAATTCAGCGATTGAAGCCGTTGTGGATCGTTGGGGCAGTGAACATCATGAATTGGCCGGCCGCGCAAAAGACATGGGCTCTGCTGCCGTATTTTTGTCGGATGTCAATGTCATACTTTGCTGGGCCTTAATTCTCTGGCCGCAGTTTACTTAGGATTGTGATGGATTGGTTGTTTAATGGCGAGATTTGGGTAGCGCTGTTTACCTTGGCTACCTTGGAAATTGTCCTTGGTATTGATAACTTAGTATTTATTTCTATTGCGGTCAGTAAATTGCCACCGCAACAGCGGCCCGCTGCGCGTAAATTCGGCTTGATGTTGGCGTGTATCACGCGTATTTTATTGCTGGTGTCGTTGGCGTTTTTGGCGCGCATGCAATACGATTTATTCTCTTTGTTTGGGCAGAATTTTTCGATACGCGACTTAGTGCTGATTGGCGGCGGTTTATTCTTGCTAGTTAAAGGCACGCTGGAAATTCACGATGCCGTGGAAGGCCGTGGCGAAGAGGAAGACATAAGCACTAAGCCGTCAGCGGTGTTTGGTTATGTTATTACACAAATTGCCATTATCGATATCGTGTTTTCGCTGGATTCGGTGATTACCGCGGTTGGCATGGTGAACAATGTTCCGGTGATGATTGCAGCAATTATTATGGCGGTTGCGGTGATGATTTTCGCGTCTAATCCGATTGGTGATTTTATTGACCGCCATCCAACCGTTAAAATGCTCGCTCTGGCATTCATTATTCTTGTTGGTGTGGCGCTAATCGCCGATGGCTTCGGCATACATATTGAACGTTCCTTGCTGTATTTTGCGATGGCATTTTCTGCCGCTGTAGAATCTTTAAATATTTTGGCAAAAAAACGCGCAAATAAATAGATTTACGGTACGATAAACGCATTCGTTGCTTATGGAGGTGTTTATGCGCTTACGTTCCTTATTATTGTTGGCATTGCTCGCCAGTCTGCTTTCCGGTTGTGGCTACAACACCATTCAAAAACAAGATGAAGATGTGAAAGCGCAATGGTCGGAAGTGCTGAATCAATACCAGCGCCGCGCTGATCTGGTGCCTAATTTAGTGGCTACAGTAAAAGGCTTTGCTGCCCAAGAAGAACGCGTTCTGGTTGAAGTAACCAATGCCCGCGCCAGTGTCGGCAAAATGAATATCACCGCCGATCAAGCCTCTGACCCTGAAACCTTAAAGAAATTCCAAGCCGCACAAGGCGAGTTATCGGGTGCTTTATCGCGCTTGTTGGTGGTGTCAGAGAATTATCCGGAATTAAAATCGAATGAAAACTTCCGCGACTTGCAAGTTCAATTGGAAGGCACCGAAAACCGTGTGACGGTAGCAAGAAACCGCTATATCCAATCGGTACAGGCGTACAACACGCATATTCGCCAATTTCCGGTGAACCTAACCGCGATGATGTTCGGCTACAAACCGAAAGCGAATTTCTCGGTTGAAAACGAAGCGCAAATTTCGAAAGCACCAACGGTTGAATTCGCTCCGGTTACGCCACCTGCCGCGCCAGAAAAGTAAATTCAGCATGCTGAGCCGTTTAGCGCTCGCACTGTTGCTGTGTTGTGCTTGGCCTATTGCGGCTCAAACACCTGCAACGCCTGCGCCGAGTTCGGTTGAGTCAGTTCCTGCGGAGCCGGCTTCTGCTGAGTCGGTTAAGCTTATTCAGCACGTAACCGATTTAACAAGCACACTCACTGCTGAACAAATTGCGCAGCTAGAAACGCAACTAACGGCACTGGAAAAACGCAAAGGCAGCCAAGTGGCGGTGTATATGGTGGCCAGTTTAGGCAATCAATCGCTCGAAGACTATTCCTTAGCCATTGCCGAAAAAAACAAGCTGGGCCGCGCAAAAGTGGATGATGGCGTGCTGCTATTTATTGCCAAAGACGATCGCAAAGTACGCATAGAAGTGGGCTATGGTTTGGAAGGCGCTATTCCCGATGCTAAATCTGGCCGCATCATCCGCGAATACATAGCGCCCAATTTCCGCAAAGGCGACTACAACCAAGGCATTGTTGATGCTGTAAACGCAATTAGTGCCTTAATTGACGGCGAAGATTTGCCAGCGCCTTTGCAAGATGAACAAACACCACAGCATGCACCGGTTGGATTGTTCGCCATTTTTATTGGTATTTTTGTGGGCTTGTTCGCGTCGGGAACGCGTATTAAGCCTGTGTTTCTGCGCCGAACCGGTGCAGGGCTAATTGCTGCGGGTGTGGCATTTGCCTTGCTGACTGCCATCAGTTCGGTGGCGATTGCCGCCTTTGTGGCATTTTTGTTTTCAAGTTCTGGGCCTGGCCGATTCAGTTCTGGTGGCGGTGGTTGGGGTTCGTTTCCTGGTGGCGGCTCGGGCTGGGGTGGCGGATCATCAGGCGGTGGCGGATGGTCGGGTGGCGGTGGCGGCAGTTTTGGTGGCGGCGGCGCTTCGGGAGGTTGGTGATGTGGCGGCGAATCTGGTCTAATCTTTTCTCCGAATGGTTTCAACTTGGCCGTTGGTTTCCTGAGTCCAATATGCGGCATATCCGCGATGTGATCACCGAAGGCGAGTTGCACCATGCCGGCGAGTTGTGTTTTGCGGTTGAAGCGCGCTACAGCCTATGGGCCTTATTCAATGGCATACATTCTAGGCAACGTGCTGAGCAGGTTTTTTCAGCATTGGGCGTATGGAACACCGCCGATAACAGCGGTGTGTTGGTGTATCTGCAAATTGCCGAGCATCGCATTGAAATTGTGGCCGACCGCGGCATTGCGCTGAAAGTGCCAGCGCAGGAATGGGCAAATTTATGTGCCGAATTTGCCGATAAAATTCGTGAAATACCGGCCGACCAAGCCGTGCTTGATTGCCTGATAAAAATCAATGCATTATTAGCGCGGCACTTCCCAGCGTCTGCAGATAACCCCAAAGAGCTGCCTAACGAGCCGATTATTCTGTAAAAAGGTTCAGTGTTTGTGGCAATTCAGGCACAATAGACGCTAACGATTTGGACTGCCAGCATGACTATTCTGCACGATATTAACCCCATTGCATTGCCTTTGCCGTTTTGGCCGCACGGCATTCATTGGTACGGCATTATGTATTTATTGGGCTTTGCGGTGGCATTTTTTGTGGGCCGAAGCCGGGTTCGGCACGGACGTTTCGGGCAAATCAGCGAAGAGCGATTCAGCGATCTTTTATTCAATAGCATGCTTGGTGTGGTGATTGGCGGGCGTGTGGGTTATGTGTTGTTCTACGCGTTTTCGGAGTTTCTAGCTAACCCATTATTCCTATTTAAAATCAACGAAGGCGGCATGAGTTTCCACGGCGGTTTACTCGGTGTGATGACGGCGGTGGCTATTTGGTCGTACCAAAACAAAAAACACGTTTTCGATACCTTAGATTTCATTGCGCCCTTAGTGCCGGCAGGTTTAGGTTTTGGCCGGCTTGGCAATTATATTGGTGGTGAATTATGGGGGCGCTTAACCGGCCAAGGCTGGGGCGTAGTGTTTCCGCGCGCAGAGCCCGATTTGGCTTCGCAAACTATGCAGCAACTGCATGTATTAAATGATGCCGGCTTGCTCGCGCCGTATGCACGCTATCCATCGCAACTGGTGCAAGCCTTTCTGGAAGGCTTGGTATTGTTCATGATACTTTTCTTTTATTCGCGCAAGCCAAGGCCGCGCTGTGCGGTTTCCGGCCTGTTCGCATTGGGCTACGGGGTTTTCCGTTTTCTGGTTGAATTTATCCGTGAGCCAGACCGCGACATCGGCACCCTTGCCTGGGGTTGGTTAACCATGGGGCAACTGCTTTCGGTGCCGCTTATTGCAGTTGGCATGGGCTTATTGTTTTTATCACAGCAACAAAAACAAAAATAAAAATAAAAATAAGGAATAGCAGTGAAAGCGTACTTAGATTTTCTGCAACATGTCATGCAAAATGGTCAAGATAAATCCGATCGCACCGGTACCGGTACGCGTTCGGTATTTGGCTACCAACTGCGCTTTGATTTGGCGCAGGGCTTTCCGTTAGTCACCACCAAGAAATTGCATTTGCGCTCTATTATTCATGAATTACTGTGGTTTCTAAAAGGCGAAACCAATATCGCTTATCTGAAGGAAAACAAAGTCAGCATTTGGGATGAATGGGCCGATGCCAATGGCGATTTGGGCCCGGTATATGGCAAGCAATGGCGTTCATGGCAAACGCAGGATGGCCAAGTGATTGATCAAATAGCTTGGCTAATCAACGAAATCAAACGCAACCCCGATTCGCGGCGCTTGATTGTTAGCGCATGGAATGTGGCCGAGCTTTCGCAGATGGCGTTGATGCCGTGCCATTGTCTGTTTCAGTTTTATGTGGCCGATGGCAAACTCAGTTGCCAGTTGTATCAGCGTTCGGCGGATATTTTTCTGGGCGTGCCATTCAATATTGCTAGCTATGCCTTGCTAACGCATATGATTGCGCAGGTGTGCGGGCTTAAGGTGGGCGATTTCATCCATAGCTTTGGCGACGCGCATATTTACAATAATCATTTCGAGCAAGTGCAAGAGCAATTAAGCCGCACGCCATCGGCATTGCCAACGCTAAAACTTAATGCAGCAGTGAATGATATTTTCGCGTTTGGCATTGACGACATCCAGATTGAAGACTATGCACCACAAGCAGCGATAAAAGCGCCTGTTGCGGTATGAAGCACATTTCTTTGATTGCCGCGCTAGATAAAAATTCAGCCATTGGTTTTGATAACCAACTGCCTTGGCATTTACCCAACGATTTGAAACGCTTCAAAGCACTCACCACCGGAAAAACCATTTTGATGGGCCGAAAAACCGCGCAATCTTTAGGGCGGGCATTACCGAACCGGCAGAATCTGGTGCTTTCACATGCAACACATGCGCCGTTTGCAGGCATGCAGATGGTGCAAAGCTGGCAAGCTGCACTTGCTGCGTGTGAGTCGGATGAATTGATGGTGATTGGTGGCGGCGAAATTTACAGCTTAGCTTTGCCTATGGCGAATCGCTTGTACCTTACCCATATTGATACAGCATTAGCACAAGCGGATACGTACTTCCCCGCGTTTGATGCCAGCACATGGCGCGAAGTTTATTCCGAAAAACATGCACGCGATGAAAAACATGCCTTTGCGTTTCGGTTTGTGGATTATGTCAAAAATCCGAGTTAATGCTTACCAAAACTCGCTTCTCGGCCAATGACTTGATGCAGTCGCAATTGCGGGCCAAGTTCCAGCGCTGTTAAACTGCCGCCCCATACTGCGCCGGTATCAATGGCGTACACACCCAAGCCCATAAATAAGCCGAGGGTTGACCAATGCCCGCAGACAATCGGTAATTCGCGTTCTGCGTGCCCAGGCACCGAGAACCACGGATAAAAGCCGGGTTGTTGGGTGCCAGGCTTGCCTTTCTCCTCGAAGCCAATGCGGCCGTTTGGTGTGCAGTAGCGCATACGCGTGAAAATATTTACCATGGCGCGGAAGCGGTCGGTGCCGTTTAGTTTAGGCGACCAATTCGGTTGGTTGCCATACATGCTTTTCAAGTAGCGCGCGGCTTGATCGCTTTGCAGGATTTTCTCGATTTCAAGCGCACGTGCCTGCGCAATTTTCAAGGTCCACTTGGGTGAAAGCCCAGCATGCACCATGGCGAAGCCCAAATCAAAATCGGCATGGAACAATTTTTGCTGTTTAAGCCAATCAATCAGCATATCGCGTTCTGGCGCAAACAGCACGCGGTGCAAATCGGGATTCACTTTGTGCTGGTCGGCTTCACTGCGGTGCGCAATGGCCAATAAAGACATATCGTGATTGCCGAGCACAATGGTGCTTTGCTCGCGCAGGGAGTGAATCAGTTTGAGTGTTTCAAGTGATTGGCCACCACGGTTAACCAAATCGCCGCAAAACCATAAACGGTCTTTGTTCGGATCGAATTTGATTTGTTCAAGTAAACGCGCAAGCACGTCGTAGCAGCCTTGCAAATCACCAATGGCATAGGTTGTCATTGCGTGGGCTATCCAAATTTTTAGTCGTGGCTATTATACCCTGTAAATAGCCCGTGCCTTGGCACGGGTTAGGGCTCAAATGTTGGCTAAATAGTTAGCTCAAATGTTGGCTAAATAGTTAGCTAGCTCAATGAATTTAGCGACTGGCAGCTGTTCGGCGCGTAATTCGGGTTTAATACCAACCGCATGCAGTTGTTCGCTGTTGCATTGCTTGCTTAAGGCATTGCGCAAGGTTTTGCGGCGCTGTGAGAACGCATCGCGCACCACTGCTTCGAACAAGGCCGGATTGCGAATGCCGATGTCGGATGCGGCTTTTGGAATAAGACGAACCACCGCAGAATTGACTTTCGGTGGCGGGTTGAAGCTGTGTGGCGGCACATCGAATAAGGGAATAACCTCGCAGACCGCTTGCAACATAACACTCAACCGTCCATACACTTTGCTGCCATGCATAGCAGCCATGCGTTCAACCACTTCTTTTTGCAGCATAAAATGCATGTCTTGCACATGCGTGCAATGTTCAAGCACATGAAACAGAATCGGCGTTGAGATGTTGTAGGGCAGGTTGCCGACTAAGCGTATTTTTGATTCGCCGGCCAGCTTATCAAAATCCACTTTCAACACATCTTTATGCACAATAGTGAGCTCGCCAAACGCGTGCGCTGCTTCACTTAACGGCGCAATCAGGTCGCGGTCGAATTCAATCACCGTTAATTTGCCATGCCGTTTAAGCAGCGGGAAGGTAATCGCGCCTTGGCCAGGTCCAATCTCAACCAATAGCTCATCAGGTTGCGCATTCACTGAATACACAATCTGCTCAATAATGCGTTGGTCTATTAAGAAATGCTGACCGAGATTTTTTTTCGGCGGCGCTTTGAAGCTGCTCATTGTTTTTTTCCTTGCAAGGCCAACGTATTGCATAATTGTACGGCTTGCCAAAGGCTTTCATCGCTGGCAATGCCTTGCCCAGCAAGCTCCAGCGCAGTGCCGTGATCAACTGCCACGCGCGGGTAGGGCAAGCCAAGCGTAATGTTTACTGCGCTTTCGAAGCCTGCATATTTCAAGACCGGCAAGCCTTGGTCGTGATACATCGCCATCACCGCATCAACTTCTGCTAAGCGGGCTGGAATAAAAGCGGTATCGGCGGGCAATGGGCCTTGTAGCTGGAATCCTTCGGCGCGTAGTTTATCGAGCACCGGCGTGATTATCTCTATTTCTTCCATTCCCAAAATGCCTTGCTCACCGGCATGCGGATTTAAACCCAACACCGCGATACGCGGCGCATGAATGCCGAATTGTGATTGCAGCGCGTGGTGTGCGATACGCAGCGTTTGTTCAAGTGATTCTTGGCTAATGGCATCCGCTACTTTTCGCAGCGGCAAATGCGTGGTGGCCAAGGCAACACGCATGCTGGCATTGGCCAGCATCATCACCACCGGAACATGTGCTTGATCGGCCAGTAATTCGGTGGTGCCGGTATAAGCAATGCCTGCTGCATTCACAGCCGCTTTATGCACGGGGCCGGTAATCATGCCATCGAATTCACCGTTTAAGCAACCTTGCCCCGCATAGCGAAGTGCGGCGATTGCTTGCACAGAGTTGCTCGGATTGATTTGACCGAACTGCACAGCATACGGATTTTTGAACGGTAAAACATTGAGTTCGCCCACCCCGCATGCCAGCCCTGGCGCTTTGCACAACAAAGATAATCCGAGCGCGTTGGCTGCTTGTTGCAAGAGGTCGGGGTCGGCTAGAACGGTGAGCTCACAACCATGATTTTTATACGCGAGTTTGACGCACAACTCCGGGCCAATACCGGCTGGCTCGCCAGCAACTAACGCCAAGCGAGCACGGCTAGACATTAGGATTGCGTAAGGCGAGACTCAACAAACGCCTCGGCGCGCAATTGGCGTAAAAAACGTTCGTATTCTTCTTCAGCTTTACGTTGACCAATGGTTTCACGGGCCTGACGGCGTTTATTGTCGGCATTGGCATCTTGCGAGCGTTTGCCAATGCGCTTGATAATTAAATAACCGGCATCGCTTTGAATGACTGGCGATAGGTCGTTGTCTTTGAGCAGAACAATTTGATTGCCCACTTGCGTGCCCCATTGGTTTTGCGTGAACCACTCCAAGATGCCGCCGGTATCAGCGTTTAAATCTTTAGAAGAGAATTCTTTGGCTAATTTAGCCATATCTTCGCCCTTCAGCAAGCGCGCATGAATGTCTTCTGCGCGCTGACGTGCCACTTCATTGCCGCCCACAGTATTGGGGTCGATGAGAATGGCTTGGGCACGGAATTCGTCAACCAGCGTTGCTTTTGCATCGCGAATTTGTACTACTTGAATAAGCTGGTAGCCGCTTGGGCCGCGAACAGGCTGCGACACATCACCTGCTTTCATTTCGGTAATCATGCTGGTGAATTGCGGCGGAATTGAATCGTAGGCGCGCCAGCCAATTTCGCCGCCATCTAACGCATTTTGCGCATCCGAATAGCGGATGGCTGCGGCTTTGAAGGTAATTTGGCCTTTCGCAATTAAATCGCGAACGCCGTCAATTTTACGTTTTGCAGTGGCAATTTGTTCAGCATTTGGGCTTTCCGGCATGGCCACAAGAATATTTGCCAGCAATACTTCAGGCCCTGCGGCTTGTTGGCTCGCCACTAATTGTTCAACTTCATTTTCACTGACTTGCACGCGGCTTTGCACATAGCTTTGGCGCAAGCGTTGTTGCATTAATTCATCACGTAAATTGTTGCGGTAGTCCTCAAAGCCTAAGCCATCTTGCAATAGCCGCGCTTGGAATTGCTCTTGAGTCATTTTATTGGAGGTAGCAATGCTTTGAATGGTTTGATTCAATTCGGCGTCCGATACCCGAATACCGATATCTTTGGCGCGATTGATTTGTAAACGCTGCAAAATTAAACGCTCAAGGACTTGTTTTTCAAGAACGGCATCTGGAGGCAATTGCCCAGTTTGTTTCGCGTACTGCACTTTAATGTTGTTAATGGCATGCTCTAATTCGCTGCGCAGAATCACGTCTTCATCAATCACGGCCACAATGCTATCAACAGCCATCGTTGCTTCGGGGCTTTGCGCATAAACAGAACTTACCAAGCCAGCGTTTAACAATAAGGCGCTAAGGGCTAGACGTTTGAAAATAAAAGACATGAACCGCTCCAGAATTTGGTCAAAATGAACCACAACAATCAATACGCTAGAATACCATTATCCCTGAATAACTCAGGGCGACTACCCAACTGGCCAATGCCATTTAGCTCTAACTCGATGAAAATACCCAAGTTTTCGCGGCTGTCGAAGCTGCGGATATATTTGCGTCCGAACAACCGAAATGCCATACAGCAACTCCGCCATTCGAAACCCAGTAAGGATTCTAAATTTTGTTGGTCGCGCAAGGAGTAGGTCCATCGGCCAAGCGCGCTCCAATTGGCGTTAATGGGTAAGACAAACGACAGGTCGGTTTGTTCCGCAAAATCTGCACGGTAACGATAACTGGCATTCAATTTCACCCCGTTGCGCATAGACCAATAGCCACGGATAGAAGACAGCTCGGTTTGCTTGGTGGCGGGGTTCCAGTGTTGTGTAACGCCGATTTGCCATTCATCGCTAAGGCGAATATTCGCCTCGGCAACCCAAGCCGAGCCATCATTGGGCCGGAATGGTTCATTAGGAAGGTAAACCTTGGGATTGTCGAAGTAGGTAATGCGGCCAAGGCTGAAGTTCATCCGTTCTTTGCCGTTATCGGCATTCAGAAAGCGCGTTGTTATTGCCGTGGTTAACTGATTGGCATCAATTTGCCGATCGGCGCCACCGTAGCTATTTTCGCGAAACAACGAGGGCCACATAAAAGTGAGCGCCTGGGTATCGAAAATCGGGATGTTGTCTTGGTTTTTATAGGGCACATTCAAATAGAATATGCGCGGCTCAAGGGTTTGAATAAACGATTGCTGCGCGAAAGTCACGCTGCGTTCAAAACTTGCGCCAGCGTCAATGCTGAATATCGACAGACCGCGAGAAATATGTGAATCGGCCTGTGCGTTATTGCTGTCGTTGCTTAGCCAATATTCGGTTTGCCGCCAGCTAAGGCTTGGTGTGGCATACCAAAATGCGCCTTTTAAAGGCAGCTTAATAAACGGCGTAATATCCAAGCGATTGCCATCGTCAAGCTGGCTATGGGTAAAGGCAACGGCTTCGGCATTTAGGCCCACTTCAAGCCACGGAAAAAAAGGCTTCGAGCCGCTTAATGCAATGCGCGGCAAGCGCCGATAAGGCTCTGAACCAGGCGCTTGCGTTGGGTTGGCAATTTCCCAGTTAGCTGCAGAAAGTTCAAGGTTCCAGTATTTACCACGCCCGAAGAAACCCATTTCGCTTTTCAATAATGCGGTTGAGGTTTCTGTAATGGAATTGCCAAAATCTGAGAAATAGTATTCATCGCTGGCGTAATTTACATTGCTTTGGAAATACCATGAGCGATTCATGGCAATAAAATGCGACCACGATAATAGGTAACGATTGCCATCGCGAAGATCGTCGTTTGGTAAGTAGGTGGCTGAAAATTCGCCCTGTTGTTGGCCAAGCAAATAGCGGAACTCGGTATCCAGCATTAAGCCACGTTTGCTGAAATAACGCGGCGTTAAGGTGGCATCGTAGTTTGGTGCAAGGTTCAAATAGTACGGCATGGCAAGTTCAAGGCCATTTAAGCTATCTTGGCCTACGATTGGCGCTAATAAACCTGAGCTACGATTGCTATCTGTTGGAAATTGCAGATACGGCAACCACAGAATGGGCACATTGCCAATTTTAAGGCGCGCATTTTTAGCACTTCCTTGATGTGTTTGGTTGTCGATTTTAATTTCGTCAGCAACAAATTGCCAGCTTCTATGATTACTTGGGCACGTTGAAAAATCCGCCTGGCTTAATTGATTGACTTGGCCATGAACGGTGACTTTTTCTGCGCTGCCATTGGCATTGCTGTCATGAAACTGGTATTTCAAACCAGTTAGTTCAATGCTGTCTGTTTTGGCGTTACCTTTTGCGCTTTCAGCCGTCATGCGAAGTGTGGGGTTTTGAAAACGCACCAGACCTTCGGTTTGGTAGGTTTCAGTGCTGTGCACATAGCGTAGTTTATCCGTGCTTAACCATTCTTGGCCGCGGGAAAGCTCAACATTGCCTTCAAACACCGATTCATCTTGTTGATGGATGTCGAAGGTATTTGAAATGATATCGGTTGGCAGCGTTTCTGGCGCGTCAGTATGCGCATTGCTCAAGGGTTGAAACAATGGCAAGGATTCAGGGTTTTCGCAAACTTGCCAAATACTCGGCGCATCTTGTGCTTGGCAGGTTGTACCAAACAAAATGCTTAAGCATGCAATAGAAAGCCGGCTACGCGTCATTTGCTGGTTCTGCGTCGGTTGTGCTGCCAGAGCACTTCGCCATGGCCACTGGCGCGCGCAAGTACACGTGCTAAAACAAATAATAGATCCGATAAACGGTTGAGATAACGCACGGCCTCGTCTCTAACAGCATCGTGCCGCGACAGGGTGACGACGTCGCGCTCAGCGCGACGGCAGATGGTGCGTGCCAAATGGCAATGACTTGCGGCCAAGCCGCCACCGGGCAAAATAAAATCTTTCAAAGCAGGCAAATCTGCATTAAAGGCATCCAGCTGTTGTTCAAGATGCAGAATATCTTCATCGAAGATGGCCGCGTGGCCAGGAATGCATAATTCTCCACCTAAATCGAACATGTGGTGTTGCACCGAAACCAACAGCGTGCGCACATCCTCGGGCAGTTCACACGCGAGCACTAAGCCAATGGCTGAATTGGCTTCGTCTACGGTTCCGTAGGCACAAACACGCGCTGAATCTTTAGATACGCGCGAACCATCGCCAAGGCCGGTGCTGCCATCATCACCAGTTCGGGTATAAATTTTGGAAAGACGATTGCCCATTAGGCCTGCGTTTGATTCAATTGCGGCAAGCGCTGTTTCAACAGCGCATAGCCACCAAACAAGATGGCCGAATACAACAATGTGCCCAATATGCCATTTTGAAGAAACGGCAAGCCCGCTGCATATGCCGCCATTAAACCATTTGCGGTTTGCGGATAGAAACTAGAGCCAAACCAGACGCCGAAATTAGTCACCAAGAAAAAAATCACCGAGCCGCTAATTCCGTATCCTGCTACGCGTAACACTGAAACTTTATTGCGTAAACCGAAGCCGAGCACGCTCAAACCGGCAATCGTTAAATACACCAGCAGAAAACCGGCCGAGACGAAATACTGGAAGTAATCACCGCCCATCATTAGGCCTAAGGCTAAATCGGACATAAACAGCGCAATTAATGGTACCAACACAGCCCACCACCGCTTAGCGAAATAGGCGCCGCCGAATAACGCCATGGACTCAACCGGCGAGAAATTGGGCGGGTGTGGGATCAGGCGGGTTAATGCCACGGCAATAATCAAGCCCATTAAGAGCCATGGGCTAGCTGAAATCGGGGAAACGGTGCGGTTCGGCATAAAACACTCAAGGCAGAAAAAGGCAATCGGTAATAGAATACCTTATTCAGTCGCTTTTGAGATGGTAAAACGTGCAGTTACAGCCCGAATCTTATGATTTAGCTATTGTTGGCGGTGGTTTAGTTGGCTCAAGCTTGGCGTGTGCTTTGGAGCCCTTTGGGCTGCGTATAGCCTTGATAGAAGCCGCGCAAAGTGCGCAGGCCGCATCAGGATTCGATCAGCGTAAATTGGCGCTCTCAGCGCTTAGCTTGCAGGCGTTAACACAGTTTGGTGTATTGCAGCGCTTAGTGCATACGCCCACGGCCATCAGTCAAATTCATGTTAGCCGAGTGGGCGATTTCGGGCGAGTAGTGCTCAAAGCCAGCGAATTCGGCCATTCTTCGTTTGGCGGTGTGGTGCTTGCGCAAGATTTAGGCGCGGCCTTGGTTGGGCAAGTGAATGCCTTGAAAAATACCCAGCGCATTTGCCCAGCAACACTCAGCCATTTCAGCATGAACACTAGCGGCGCAACACTGCGCGTGAGCAGGCCAACAGAAGGGGAAAAGGTGCTACGCGCCCAGTTTGTGGTGGCGGCTGATGGCACGCAATCGATGGTGCGTAGCGCACTCGGCATTGGCACGCTTGAGCATGATTATCAGCAGCAGCTATTTGTGTGTTCATTGCAAGCCGAAAAATCCAGCAACGGCATGGCGTTTGAGCGCTTCAGCGAACAAGGCCCCGTGGCATTGTTGCCTATGGGCGAAGGCCAATATGGCGCAATTTGTGGTGTTAGCACAGAGCAGGTGGCAGATATTGCCCGCCTAAGCGATGTTGACTATGCTGACTACTTCCAACAGCGTTTTGGTTGGCGGGTTGGGAAAATCGTACAGGTTGGCAAACGTGCGCATTATCCGCTGAAGCGCGTGCTGGCCGAACGCATTGCAGTGCCTGGCTGTGTGCTAATGGGCAATGCCGCGCAAACCATTCACCCAATTGGTGCGCAGGGCTTTAATCTTGGCTTGCGCGATGTGCTGAGCTTTGCACAGTTGCTTAAGCAAGGTGGCTTGGTTGAGGATATTTCGGCCCAATATGCGCAGAGCCGAACGGAAGATCGTGAGCACACGCTAGCCTTCAGCGATGGCTTGGCCAAATTAACCCGCAATCAAGGATTCCCTATGCATGCATTGCGTTCCATGGCGCTATCAAGTTTAGGGCAAATGCCGCAGTTAGCCGCTGCCATGGTGTCGTCGGCAATGGGTATGCGTCATCAGCACTTACTCGGCAGCCA
>JAYTVJ010000014.1:0-8675 GCA_043744535.1 Arenimonas sp. | reverse complement strand
ATCCGGTGCTGATGGCGGCCGATATTTTGTTGTTCGGCGCGCACAAGGTGCCGGTGGGCCGAGACCAAGTGCAGCATATCGAAATGGCGCGTGATTTTGGCGCGCGTTTTAATCATATTTACGGCGAGCATTTCACTTTGCCAGAAGCGGCCATTGAAGAATCGGTGGCTACCTTGCCAGGCTTGGATGGCCGCAAGATGAGCAAAAGCTACGACAACACCATTACCTTATTTGCGAAATCGGCCGAACTGAAAAAACAGATTATGGGCTTGCTAACCGATTCCAAAAAACCGGGCGAACCGAAAGATGTTGATGGCTCGGCGTTGTTTCAGTTGTATCAAGCCTTCGCTAATGATTCGCAAACGCAAGCCATGCGCGTGGCCTTCGCTGACGGCATTGCGTGGGGCGAAGCCAAGCAGATGCTGTTTGAAACCATTGATGCGCAGATTGCGCCCATGCGCGAACACTACGATAGTTTAATGGCCAAGCCGGAACGCATTGAAGAAATCTTGCAAGCCGGCGGCTTAAAAGCGCGCGCCATCGCCACACCATTCATGCAAGAACTGCGGCACTCGGTGGGCTTGCGCGATTTGCGCAGCAAAACCCAAAGCACTTTGTTGGTTGAAGAAAAGCCGGCACTGCCGGTATTCAAGCAATACCGCGAAAAAGACGGCAAGTTCTATTTCAAGTTGAACCACGCCAACGGCTATACGCTGCTGCAAAGTAAAGGCTTTGAGAACCCACGCGAAGCGGGTGCATTTTTAGCAAAAATAAAATCCGATGGCAAAGCCGCATGGCATGTGCTCAAAGAAGTTTCCGAACTCGCCGAGCTGGCCGAAGAAAGCCATGTGCTCGACGCACTGGAAGCGATGTTTCAGGATGCAGTAGAGACTATTTAACGAGCCCGCTGTAAATCATCAATCATCGCTTTCAAGAAGCGTGCGGCTTCGCCGCCGGTGGCGGCGCGGTGATCGAAGGTTAGTGAAATTGGCATCATCCGGTGTGTTTCCATGCCGCCCAAAACCGGCACCACAGCGTGATACAAGCGGCCGGTGCCAACGATGCACACGCATGGCGGCACCACCACAGGCGTGGCATATTTTCCGGCAAACACGCCGAAGTTGGAGAACATCAGTGTGTAGCCGCTAAGCTCTTCTGGCGGCAGGCTGCGGGTTTTCACACCATCGCGCAGGCGATTGAGTTCGCTTCGAATCTGCGCCGCATCGCGGCTATCGCAATGTTTAAGTGATGGCACAAACAAGCCATCGGGTGAATCCACCGCAATGCCAATATGCACCGCGCTGTGTCGGCGCAGTGTGCCTTGTTTTGCATTCAGCCAAGCGTTTAGTGCTGGCTCGAATTTCGCCGCTGTTGCCAAGGCGCGGATGGTGCGCACGGTAATATCTTCACCGGGCGCCCAGGCATTCAAATCGGCATCGTCCATCAAGGTGGTGGGCACCACTTCGGCATGCGCGGCACTCATGGTGCGCAGCATATTGCGGCGCACACCGCGGATAGGTTCGTCATTATCAGTAGGAGCGCCTTTAGGCGCGATAAATTCAGGCGCAGCCATCGCGCCTAAAGGCGCTCCTACATGTGTGGGCGCATACGCAGAGGGATTTGTTGCCGCATTTTTCACATCGCTTATGGTGATAACACCATCAACGCCACTTGCCTGCACACGGGTTAAATCCACTTTCAGTTTCTTAGCCAACGCCCGCACCGCCGGCATGGCTTTCACACCACCAATGGCAATAGCTTGTTCGCTACGCACCGCATTCGAGCTTTCCATAGCACCGACTACCGTACCTGCATCCGTTTCGTCTTCATCCGGCTCATCAAAGACAGAAACCTGCTCGGTTGCTGTTGAAATTGCCGGTGAAGCGCCATGATGATGCCCGGTATCTTGGGCGTCGGCGCGCTGTGGCAGGTTTTGGTCAAGCTCAATTTCAATCAAGGCCGCGCCCGTTAACACCACGTCGCCAGCTTTGCCGGCCAGCTTGATGACTTTGCCGGAAAATGGCGAGGGAATTTCCACCACGGCTTTGGCGGTTTCCATCGACACCAAGGGCATATCCAGCATTGCCACATCGCCAACATGCACATGCCATTCAACGATTTCGGCATCTGGCAAGCCTTCGCCAAGGTCGGGTAAGTAAAAGGTTTTGATGTCGGTCATTGTTAGCTCACTGCCAAAGTGCGTTTTACCGCCGCAAGAATTTTTTCAACGCTTGGCAAATATTTCATTTCCAAACGGTATAAAGGAATGTGGGTATCAAAGCCGGTAACGCGCTCCACCGGCGCGACTAAATCGAACATGGCTTTTTCGGCCAATTGCGCGGCAATTTCTGCACCAAAGCCGGCAGTGCGAGGCGCTTCGTGCACAATCACGCAACGGCCGGTTTTTTTCACCGATTCATGGATGGTGTCGAAATCGAGCGGCTTGATGGTGGCCACGTCAATCACTTCGGCGCTTATGCCCAGTTTTTCTAAGGCATCAGCCGCTTCTAAGGTTTCTTTCACCTGCGAGCCCCAGGTAACAAGCGTGACATCCGAGCCATCGCGCAACACAAAGCAAACATCCAAAGGCAGGGCTTCGCCATCGTCTGGCACCTCTTCTTTGTATTGCCGATAAATGCGTTTTGGTTCGAAGAACACCACCGGGTCTGGGTCGCGGATGGCAGCCAGTAATAAGCCATACGCACGCTGCGGTGAAGACGGCATCACCACACGTAAGCCGGGCACATTGGTGAAGATTGATTCGTTGGCTTCAGAATGGTGCTCGGGCGCGCGAATACCGCCACCCCACGGAATGCGCAGCACCATTGGGCAGCTTAAGCGCCCACGGGTACGGTGCCGCATACGCGCGGCATGGCAGATAATATGGTCAACCATCGGGTACATAAAGCCGTCGAACTGTGCTTCGGCAATGGGTTTCATGCCTTGCGCGGCTAAGCCAACCGAAAGCCCAGCAATGGTGGTTTCGTCTAAAGGTGTATCGATGATGCGGTTTGGCCCGAACTCTTGGATTAGCCCAGAGGTTGCGCGAAATACGCCGCCATTCACGCCCACATCTTCGCCCAAAACCAGCACATTCGGATCAATACGCATTTCATAGGCCATCGCTTGCGTTAATGCTTCAATCAAAGTTATGGCCGCCATTAGCGTTGCTCCCATTGCAGCAGTTGCTCGCGTTGCTCGGCCACATCGTGCGGCAGTTCAGCGAATAAGAAATCGAACATCGCTTCCACCGGCTGAACGGTGGTGGCTAAATAGGCATTCACTTCGTCATCGGCCCAGGCATTGCTTTGCACAATCCAATCGGCTTCTTGTTGTTCAGACCACCAAGATTTAGCCAGTAAATAATTTTTCAAGCGTTTAATCGGCTCGCGTGTCCAAGCTTGCTTAACCTGCTCGTCATCGCGGTAGCGGCGTGCATCGTCGGCGGTGGTGTGATCGGAAAGGCGATAGGTGATCAGCTCCAGCACCGTGCCGCCATGGCCGTGGCGCGCACGTTTAACCGCGAATTCAACCGCTGCTTTAACCGCAATAATATCGTTGCCATCTACTTGCAGGCATTCTAAGCCGCCAGCTAAACCTTTCTGCGCCAAGGTTTCAGCGCCTGTTTGGGCATCGCGCGGCACCGAAATGGCCCATTGATTGTTGATGATGCACAGCACAAACGGCAGTTTGTATGCACCGGCGGCATTGATGGCGGCATTGGTATCGGTTTTTGAGGAACCGCCATCGCCCACGCACGCCACCGCAACGCGCGGCTCATTGCGCAGCTTGAAGGCCAACGCAGCGCCGGCGGCATGCAAGCATTGGGTGCCAATCGGCACGCACCAAGAAAAATCGTGGGCTGGGCCAGAGAAATCATTGCCGCGTTCGTCGCCACCCCAATACAGCAACACTTCGCGCGGCTTTACGCCACGCACAAATTGCGCGCCATATTCGCGGTAGCTTGGCGCCAGCACATCATCCAATTGCATGCCGCTGCCAATACCCACATGCGCGGCTTCATGGCCAATACACGCCGCGTAGGTGCCTAGTTTGCCGGTGCGTTGCAAGGCTACGGCTTTGGCATCAAAGCAACGCACCTTCAACATGTCTTGATACAAGCCAACCAGTTGCGATTGATCACGAGCAAAGTCAGGTAAATCCTCGTTAACCAGCTGCCCATCGGCATCTAAATATTGCAGATAGTCAATTTCAAAACGAACGCCATTACCCATGCTGTTCTCCAGACCTTTCGGCCATCTAATAAGCCAAACCTGAAATAGTGTAGCCGATAAGTTAAACTTGAAAAGTAAACTATTTGTGAGTACTCCAATGTCAGACAACCCCAACCAACGCCCATTAGAAGCGGGCATCACCACCGATTTCAAAGATCGGATGAGTTATGGCGGTTACTTGTGCTTGGATAGCCTGCTTTCTGCGCAACGGCCCTTGTCGAATCCGGTGGTGCACGATGAAATGCTGTTTATCATTCAGCATCAAACCTCCGAGCTTTGGATGAAGCTGGTGATTCATGAGTTGAGCGCGGCCTTGGTGCATCTGCGTGCCGATGATTTGGGCCCTTGCCAGAAAATGTTGTCGCGCGTGAAGCATATTCAAAAGCAACTCACCGAGCAGTGGTCGGTATTGGAAACGCTTACCCCCAGCGATTACATGAAGTTTCGGGATATTTTAGGCTCGTCGTCGGGCTTTCAATCTCAGCAATACCGTGAAATCGAGTTCTTGCTCGGCAATAAAAACGCGCATTACGTCAAAATGTTTGATTACGACGAAAACGTGTATCGGCATTTGAACGACATGTTGCACGCGCCAAGTTTATACGATGAGTTTTTGCGGCACTTAGCACGCAATGGCCACGCCATACCGGCGCAAAGCTTGAACCGCGATTGGTCGCAGCCGTATCAAAGCAGCGAACAGGTGGTTGGCGTATTTGAGAAAATCTACGAAAACACCGAGGCCAACTGGGATGCCTATCACTTCTGCGAGCAATTGGTGGATATTGAAGTGAATTTTCAGCAATGGCGTTTTCGCCACTTAAAAACGGTGGAGCGCATCATTGGCTATAAGCCCGGTACCGGCGGTAGTTCGGGTGTGGCCTTCCTGAAAAAAGCCTTGGATTTGAGTTTCTTTCCGGAATTATTTGAAGTGCGCACGCGCATTGGTTAAGGGTTCCGTTTTATATGCGCTTGGCTTGAAACGAAAAAAAAGCTGTTTTCTTGCCCAGATTTCACTATGATTAAGCCACGACTTTAAAACCATAACCAGGGAGAGCCGCATGAGCGGAGCCGTTGATTCGCAAACCACTGAGTACACACCGCCGGCATTTGATCAAATGCTCGGCCATCCAAAACCGCTTTGGATGCTGTTTATGGCTGAATTCTGGGAGCGCTTCGCGTTCTACGGCATTCGTTGGGCTATGGTGCTTTACATCGTTTCGCAATTTCATGGTGGCCAAGGTGTTGGCGAAAAACCTGCCAGTGAATTGTATGGCGCTTACTTGGCGTTAGTGTATGCCGGTGCGATTTTTGGCGGCTATGTGGCCGATAAACTGATTGGCTTTCAACGTTCAATATTAACCGGCGCGGTAATCATGGCGGTTGGTTTGTTCATGATTGCTGTGCCAAATGAACAAATCTTCAAGCTTGGCTTGGCCACCATCATTGTTGGCAATGGCTTGTTCAAGCCAATTATCTCCACCTTGGTGGGCAAGTTGTATGCCACCAGCGACCAACGACGCGATTCCGGCTTCACCATTTTTTACATGGGCATTAATATCGGAGCGATGATTTCTCCGGTAATCACCCAAATTCTTGCACAACGTTTTTTTGGTAGCACCGAAACACCAGCCTACAAAGTGGTATTTATCACCGCCGGCATTGGTATGCTGATCAGCTTATTTTGGTTTTGGATGGGGCGTAGCCAGTTAAAAGGCATTGGCGCTGCTGAGGCGGGCAGTGGCATGAACCGCGTTTTCGGCGTAGTAGCCATTGGCGCGTTGGTGGGTATTCCTTTGTTCTATTTCTTACTGACCATCAACGCTTTGTATTTGCAATATCTGTTAATGGCGTTGATTATTATTCCGGCTGTTATGTTGCTTCGTGAAGGCATGCGTGAAGGCAGCGTTGCGCGCGACAAAGTATTGGCCATGCTGTCGATTTTCTCGTTTAATGTGCTGTTTTGGATGTTCTTTGAACAAGCCGGTAGCTCATTCAATTTCTTGGCGGAAAAAATCGTCAACCGCAATCTGAATGGCTGGGAATTCCCAACGGCTTGGTTTCAATCGGTTAATTCGGTAGCCATCATCACACTCGCGCCAGTATTGGCATGGTTGTGGGTGCGTATGGGCAAATCCAATCCATCCATTCCGCGTAAGTTTGGTTTGGGCCTCATCTTCAATGGCTTTGCTTTCTTCTTGCTAATGTATGCCTTGAAAAATTTAGTGGATCCGGGCACGTTAATGATCCCGTTCTGGACGCTGTTTGCTGTGTATGTCATTCAATCGGTGGGTGAGCTTTGCTTGTCGCCGATTGGTTTGTCGATGACCACCAAACTTGCACCAAGTAAATTGGGCGGCTTAGCGATGGGTTGCTGGTTCTTGTCGATAGCCATCGGCAATAATTTGGCTGGTATTTTTGCTGGTTCAGTCAGCGGTGAAGGCGGCATGACTGCAGCCTCTGCACTGAGCGGCTATACCTTCGGTTTCTATGCCTTGGTGGGCGCTGGCGTGCTGTTGTTCATCATCGCACCGCTGATTCAAAAACTGATGCATGGCGTGAAATAATTCATTCGTAAGGGCGATTCATGAATCGCCCCTACATTGCAATGATTCCTAATTTGGGCGAATGATTATTCGCCCTTTTTTTATTTTTAGATTATATTTTGTGGGCGAATATTATTCGCCCCTACAGTTTCAAATTGCTCGGCAACATCGGCGTTGAAAGCATCTGTTCAAAAATCTGCCAGCGTTGTTTGTTTTTTTCAGTTTCTGTGCCTGCGTTTCGCGTAGTGGATTCAACATAGTTTTTGACCATGTCTTTGCCTAAATTATAGTTAATCACATAGCTGCGATTGGCATCAAAAAAAGTAATCCGTTGCGGGGCTTTTTCAACCGGGTATAGCTCAACATGAATCAGCCAATCAATCGCTTGTTCGCGCGTCATCTTGCCATCAAGATAATCGCGTGCGGCTTCATTGCCGGCATAGCTCAATTGCGCGGTGAGTTTCAATAGCGCATCGTATTTGTCGAATAATGCGGGATTGATGCCTGCTAAGGGATACAACACATCGCGCTGAAAGGATTTTTTTAAGGCATCTGGAAAAGCCATCTCAACGCCATAATTCGCACTGCCTTCGGCAATCAGCGATTGCGGCGAATACAGCGGATAGACACTGTATTCCAGCCATTTTCTGTGGTTGACCAGATTTTTTTCGATTAACACATTGTAGGTATGATGCCCTGGGTAGCCTTCGTGGCAACCAATATCAATGGCGCGTTCAATATAAATCGGCAATTCAACGTTAATTTGAATCAGGCTTTGGTAGTGGCCTTTATACCAATTGTAGCCGCTCCATACTTTGCCGGTAACGAATTCCAGTTTGAAGTTTTCGTCTTTAGGCAAAGCAATGTGTTTCAGGGTTTGTTCGCGACAGCCTTGAATCGCCGTTTCAAAAACAGTCATCAGTTTGTCGCGCGGAATGATGAATTGCGATCGAAACGCGCTAACACGCTCAGCAGTTGTGCCGGGCCCTGGCAGCAAGACATCAATTTGCTTGAGGATGTGCTCAAAGTGCTCGCGATTATAGTGCGGCGCAACGGCGTCATACAAAACGGCCGACTCTTGATCGAACGTCATTTTTTTGCCTTGCAGCAGATCAATACGGCCAAGCATGGCCGTGGTCTGTTTTTGAAGATAAGCAATACGAAGGCTTTCGATTGAATTTGCCTGTGGCGCAGGGTGTTTTTGCAGGGCAGTCAGCATCAATTGGGCTCTGGATTTTATCTGCACTAAACTGAGCGGCGATTTGATGGCGTTTTCTTGCAGCTGTGCCGGGCCGTAGTAAGCGTCGACGAAGTTGCTGTCGTGCGGGCTCATGGCTAGGCTTAAACGAATATATTCCTGAGACAAACTATCCATCGTTTTTGCCGACACGCTTAGCGGCAACATTAACAGCAACAGGCTGAGCATGTGTTTCATGGGGAGTCCTTAAAGCTCAAAACGGTAACTGAACTTTACCAGTAATTGCTCGCTGTCGCGTAGGCTGAAGGCATCTATTAACAACTGGCCGGCATTATAGGCATCGCCCGCATCAAATAACGCACCACCACGCACATACGCAATATACAGATACGACAAGGGTGCCAGCTCATAACGGTAGCGAATTTGAAAGCCGAGATTGTTTAAGCCGATATCGTCCAGTGCTTCATTCACCGCCAATGGTGTGCCATCTGGCTGAACCCGCCAAGCTTGTTTGGCCTTTGCATCCAAGCCCAGTGCTTCCAAGCGCACACGCAGTTCTTGTTTATTGCTAATAATCCAGGTTGCGCCTGCAGTTAGCTGCAAAAAATTTGAATGGTAGGTGCCAAGTTTGTTGCCACCTTGCCACAGCAACCAATCTGGGTTGTTTTGCCAGGTTATACCGGCGCTTAAATTAAGCTT
>JAYTVJ010000013.1:0-8692 GCA_043744535.1 Arenimonas sp. | reverse complement strand
GTCTGCATATTCCCGGCAGCGCTTTCGTTCCACCGAATACTGATTTACGCGACATCTTAACCGAGTATGCGGTGCAAACCGCAGCCAAAGCCAGCGCTTTGGGCGATGCATTCTTGCCGTTCTATCAGGTGATTGATGCGCGTTCCTTAGTGAACGGTATTGTTGGGCTGATGGCCAGTGGTGGCTCAACCAATTTAATGATTCACATCATCGCCATGGCACGCGCGGTTGGCTATATCATCAACACCGAAGATATCGCGCAGATTTCGCACGTAACGCCGTTGCTTGCACGTATTTATCCGAACGGTGCGGCCGATGTCAATCAATTCCATGCCGCTGGCGGCGTGGCGTTTATGATTCGCGAATTGCTCACAGCGCAATTATTGCATGCCGATGCACAAACGGTTTTGGGCCAGCCAATCAGCGCCTATGCGCAGGAACCAACGCTTGCGCACGGGCATTTATATTGGAAAGACGTGCCCGAGCAATCTGGCGATGAAGCCATTTTGCGTACCGCCAGCAATGCCTTTTCAACGCATGGCGGGCTGTGCCAATTAACAGGCAACTTGGGCGAAGCGGTGATTAAAATTTCGGCCTTGGACGAAAGCAAATGGAAGGTGCAGGCACCCGCGCGCGTATTCGATTCACAAGAAGCAATGGCCAGTGCGTATAAAGCCGGTCAGCTAACCGGCGATATGATTGCCGTGGTACGTTTTCAAGGTGCAAAATCGAATGGTATGCCAGAATTGCACCAACTGATGCCGCTGTTGGCGAACTTGCAAGACAAAGGCCATAAAGTGGCGCTGGTCACCGATGGCCGTTTGTCTGGTGCGTCGGGTAAAGTGCCGGCCGCTATTCATCTTAGCCCGGCCGCCGATGAAGGCGGATTGATTGGCAAAATTTGTGATGGCGATATGATTGAACTCGATGCAATCACCGGCCGTTTAGAATTAAACGTCAGTGCTGAGCAATTAGCCGAACGCGGGCAGGCTGTTTGCACAGAAAGCAATCATCAGTTCGGTCTTGGCCGTGAATATTTTCAATTGTTCCGTGATCACGTATCAAGCACCGGAACGGGCGCTTCCATCTTATTCGGAATGAAACCATGAGCAGCGTTATCGAAAAATTTTTCAGCAATAAAATTATTCCGGTAGTGGTGATTGATGAGGCCAAGCATGCGGTGCCATTGGCGCAAACCTTGCTGGAAGGTGGCGTTAGCGCCATTGAAATTACCCTGCGCACACCGCAAGCTTTAGCCGCTATGGAAGCCATTGCAAAACATGTGCCCGATATGCTGCTAACCGCGGGCACTGCGTTGAATAAAATTCATTTGCAGCAAGTGAAAGACGTTGGCGCAAAATTAGTGGTATCGCCTGGCATTAGCGTGGAATTATTGGACGGTGCTAAAGAATTGGGTTTGGTGTTGTTGCCCGGTGTGGCCACCGCGTCGGAATTAATGCTTGGCTTGAATCATGGCCTGAGCCATTTTAAATTATTTCCGGCTTCGGCAATCAACGGCATCGCCTTGGCCAAAGCCTTTTCTGGGCCATTTCCGGAAGCAAAATTCTGCACTACCGGCGGCATCAGTGAGTTGGATCTGCCGAATTATCTGACCGAAAAAAACATCCCCAGTGTGGGTGTCTCGTGGCTTGCATCGCGCCCGACCATTGCGGCCGAGCGCTGGGATGAAATCGCCGCGTTGCTTTTTAAATTAAAAGCTCAGTATCTGTCGAAATAGCTGGCTCGTCTTTAGTTGCATCGTCTTTGCCAAGAATGCCTTTCCAGGTAAAGTAATTAAAGGAAAACATGACTGGGTATATAAGTAGAATGAGTGCAATATAAAGCACCGCAATAAGGACTATCCCAATACTGTTGATGATTGTGCTGTGTAGCAAAGCTATTGCAGCAACTATAAGCCCGATGAGTAGCGCAACCACTATTAAAGCAAGAGTCATGGCAAGGATAGCTAGCAAAAAGAATGCAATAAATCGTAGTAGATTTTTTAGTATCCCTGCTATCCCTGCTTTTAGCGAATCGATAACACCGCTATCCGTTAATGCAGCTTGACTGAAGCCGAGTAGTAACATTTGTTGTAGAAACATACCTACTAGAATCAAGCCAATATAAGCGAACCAAAAGCCTGCACCCAAACTTAAAACGGCAAGCGGATCGCTGCCAGGCTTTGGTATCAAGACCGTTCCAAAATCGTGAATACTAATACCAACAGCAATACAAGTCAGTATGTAGACAGCATGAACGGCGATATATAGAAACAGGCTAACTAAGCAGTATTGAATTAATTTTTTCCACATAGAGCTTGAGCTATACACGGTGAAAATATCCGTTGCAGAGCCTGCGCCGGTGGTTGCCAAGTTTCGGCACAACATTAACCAGCCAGCAAGGAATGGCGGCATCAAAAATACGCCAAATAAAATCATCGCCGCATAGAGATAAAGCATTGTTTTTATTTCAGGTTGATATCCGGGCTGAATAAATTGACTCGCACCTCCGGTACCAAATGATGCAAACACAATCGCAATAACCAATGCAAATAAAATGACTAAGCTAAGCACAGATGCCAATGCAAATTTAGCCGGATTTTTACCAACCAATCGAAAACTGGCATTCAGCCAACCAAACATCTCAGAAATACTTGCTTTTCTAATTTCCATGCAAATCCCCTTTGTAATTATGATTAATGGTTTAAATCAGTAGTTCAGTATCTTTGCTAGCCGGTGTATCGGGTTCGCCGAACACATCGCGGTAGGAGTACAGCATGTTGCCGCTCATTAAAGCCACCATCACAGCGGTTAGTGCGGTGGTAAATGGAATGATGGCGATATTCATTATTAGCGGACTGGACGCCAATGCCGCACTGATTAGCATCATCGGCAACATGAAAATAATGGAAACAATGATGACCACTACAACAATACAAATGAAGTTCACCAACAATGCTGACCAATTGCGCTTTATGGCGCTTAAGGAGTGCAAAATTGCCTGCCCGCCAGTCATTACATTCAGCGTAGCCAAGGGCACCGCAAATTGGGTGATCCAGCTAATGACAATGCTGGCCGGGGCAAGCCAAAGCAGCAGTTTTCCAAAGCCCGAGGCAAATTGCAGAGCTTGTTCTTCACTGAGTTTGGTGCCTTGCATGCCTGCTTCATAAATAGGCTGAGCAATAGGCCAAATAGCGATAAGCGCAAGGGCGGCAAACACAATATTCAATGCCAATATCGGCAATAGACGCGCGAATCGTCCATCCTTAAAGCCCGAAAAGGCATTGTACTGGCCGTTGGGTTGGCTAAAGGTGAGTACTAAGCCGCCATACATGAAAATAATCGCAAAGCCTAACAGTGCGCCCACATAGGGCAACGAACCTAAAAACCCCACCACCAAGGCCGGCAGCCAGATGGCCATGCCGCCGGTTTTCAACAAACCTATGCTTTCATTTATCCAAGCCGCCCCGCGACCGGCAGATACCTTATTTATCAACATCGTAAATCCTTCGGCGAAACAGCCTTTATAATAGCGGTATTCATTAAGAAAGAGTTGAACCGCCATGTTGGCACCAAGTTTTCAGGAAATCATTCTGCGTTTGAACCAATACTGGGCTAATCAAGGCTGTGTGTTGATTCAGCCGCTGGATTTGGAAGTCGGCGCGGGCACTTTTCACCCCGCCACCTTTCTGCGTGCCTTGGGCCCAGAGCCTTGGAGCGCGGCATTTGTGCAGCCATGCCGGCGCCCAACCGATGGCCGTTACGGCGACAACCCGAATCGCTTGCAACGCTACTACCAATACCAAGTGGTGCTGAAGCCAAACCCCGACAACATCCAGGAATTGTATTTGGACTCCTTGAAAGCGCTCGGAATTGATCCCTTAGTGCACGACTTACGTTTTGTGGAAGACAACTGGGAATCGCCAACGCTCGGCGCGTGGGGTTTGGGCTGGGAAGTGTGGTTGAACGGCATGGAGGTCACCCAATTCACCTATTTTCAACAAGCGGGCGGTTTGGAATGCAAGCCGGTCACCGGCGAAATCACTTATGGCTTAGAACGCTTGGCGATGTATCTGCAGAATGTCGATAACGTCTTCGATTTAGTCTGGACTACCGGCCCGAATGGTGTGGTCACGTATCGCGATGTGTATCACCAAAATGAAGTGGAACAAAGCACCTACAATTTCGAACATGCCGATGTGGCGGAATTATTCCATCGCTTTGATGCCTGTGAAGCCGAAGCCTTGAAATTGGTGGAACATGGTTTGCCATTGCCAGCCTATGAACAAGTCTGCAAAGCCTCGCACAGCTTCAATATGCTAGATGCGCGGCGCGCCATTTCGGTGACTGAACGACAGCGTTATATTCTGCGCGTGCGCACGCTGTCGCGTGCCGTGGCAGAAGCGTACTATGCACAACGCGAAAAGCTCGGCTTTCCGAATTTGAAGAAGGAGAGCGCATAATGTCAGAACTTCATGCTCCGCTTCTGATTGAAATCGGTACCGAAGAATTACCACCCAAGGCCTTGCCAGCTTTAGCGCAGGCGTTTTGCGATGGAGTAATTGCAGGCCTTAAGTCGCGCTACTTGGATTCCACTTCGGAAACAGAATCAGTGGCAGTACTTTATTCTCCACGAAGAATTGCCATTTATCTTCCATGGGTAAATCTTAAGCAAAATACTGTTTTCTCCGAAGTGCTAGGCCCCTATCTGAACATTGGTCTAAATGCCGAGGGTCAGCCCACACCGGCTCTGCTTGGGTTTGCTAGCAAGAATGGCGTCAATGTTGAACAGTTGGAAAAAATGAGTGATGCCAAGGGCGAGCGTTTCGTTGCGCGCTCTGAAAAACCTGGTGCTGATACGGCGAGCTTGATACCAGAGATTGTTCGTGAAGCATTGGCTAAACTTCCTATTCCTAAGCCTATGCGTTGGGGTAGTCGTGATATCCACTTTGTAAGACCAGTGCATTGGCTGGTGATTTTACTCGGTAATAATGTTGTTGAAGGTGAAGTGCTTGGCTTAAAAGCTGGCCGGCAATCGCGTGGCCATCGCTTCCATGCGCCGAATGTGTTTGATATTGCTAGCCCCGAAACGTATGTGGAAGCATTGCGCAAGAACTATGTGTTGGTGGATGCAACCGAGCGCAAAGCAAAAATTGCTGCGCAATTGCATGCCGCTGCCGCAACGGTTTCCATGCAAGCGATTTTGCCGGAAGATCTGCTCGATGAAGTGAACTGCTTAGTGGAATGGCCAAGTGCAGTGCTCTGCCAATTTGACGCAGATTTTTTGCGTGTGCCGCATGAAGCACTCATCTCCACCATGCAAAGTAATCAGAAATTCTTTCCGTTGCAAACCCCGCAAGGTGCGTTGTCGGAATATTTTGTGGGCATTGCCAATATTGAATCAAGCGATGTGGCGCAGATTAAAAAAGGCTATGAGCGCGTCATTCGCCCGCGTTTTGCCGATGCACAATTTTTCTATGATGAAGACATCAAGCAGGGCGTCGATTCGATGGCGCAGGGCTTGGCGTCGGTTACGTATCAGCAGAAGCTCGGTTCGTATGCCGATAAAACCGCGCGTATTGCTGCGCTGGCAGAATCGATAGCCGAACAAGTTGGCTTGAATAAAACTGAAGCGCGCCGCGCCGCTGAACTCAGCAAAGCCGATTTGCAATCGCGCATGGTTGGTGAGTTTCCGGAATTGCAAGGCATTGCTGGGCGCTATTACGCCAAAGCCGCCGGCGAATCGGAAGCCATTGCCAATGCCATTGATGAAGCGTATCAACCACGCTTTGCGGGCGATGCCATTGCCGCCTCGAAACTTGGCCAAGTGCTGGCCATTGCCGAGCGCTTGGATACGCTGGCTGGTGGTTTTGCGGCGGGCTTGAAACCCACCGGCAATAAAGATCCGTTTGCCTTGCGCCGCAATGCGCTAGGTTTGGCACGGACTTTATTAGAAGGTGAGTTTGATTTGCCCGTTGCAAAACTATTGAGCGATGCTGAAAAACTTCAGCCGTTGCAATCTGCAGATTCAGCTATTGATATAGCCAGTTTTGTACTAGAGCGACTGAAAAGCTATTTCTCCGACAAAGGCTTTACAGAGTTACAGTTTGAAGCTGTGTTATCGAGTGAAGCGCATAGAACAGATTGGGGATTAGCACTGCCCGACTTCGCCAAACGCTTATCTGCCATTGCCGAATTCGCAAAATTGCCGGAAGCTACGGCGCTGGCCGCAGCCAATAAACGCATTGGTAATATTTTGAAAAAGTCTGCCAGTGAAGAGGCCGAAAATGTATCCGAATCTCTATTGCAGGAACAGGCCGAAAAAGATTTGTGGCAAGCCATCCAAGCCGTTGAACAAAGCAATGCTGCAAAATTGCAGGCGCGTGATTACGTGGGCGTGTTGCAAGCGCTAGCCGGATTACGTGCGCCGGTGGATGCGTTCTTCGATGCGGTGATGGTCAATGCTGACGATGCCGCGGTTCGCGCTAATCGTTTGGCCTTGTTGCGCACCATTGCCGGGCAATTCAATGCGGTTGGTGATATTTCGTTGTTGGCCAATTGATGCGTAGGGGCGGGTTCCAAACCCGCCCTGAATAGTGCAGATCGCTCCTACAATACGATGTTGTTCGCGCCTAGAAGGCGCTCCTACAAAACCTATTTACATCATTGATGCGGCTTTGCAGTTTTCGGCAATGAATTGTTCGTGGGTTGGCATTAAATTGACTACGCCGTGCATCACGTGTTTGACATTAGCAACCATTTTTTCGATCAGCTCATCCGATTTTGTATCCACTAAAGGGTGATAGCCTTGTGGCTTGATACCTTGCCCGAACATAACTTGGAACCAGCTAACTTCTGTGAATAGTTCGTTGTTATTTCGGTAGATTCGGCCATTGCTATTGAAAAGTTCAATCTTATTTTTTAATGTATCGGGAATCGACATAGTACGAACATAATTCCAATAGGCTGAATCGCTGCGCTCCGTGGCATGGAAGTGCAGAATAATAAAATCGCGAATTTGCTCGAACTCAATAATTGACTGACGGTTGAATTCATCAATATCGACTTGATTGAACCCTTTGTTGGGGAAAAACGAGACCAATCGCGAGATTCCTTTTTGAATTAAATGAATCGACGTGGATTCGAGTGGCTCCATAAAGCCGCTCGACAGGCCAATTGCCACCACATTCTTATTCCAGAATTTCTTGCGTTTGCCGGTTACAAATTTAATCAAACGAGGTTCAGCCAAGGCTTTGCCATCAAGGTTGTTCATTAGAATATTTGCGGCTTCATCTTCGCTCATGAAATTATTGGAGAATACATGGCCATTGCCAATTCGGCTTTGTAGCGGAATACGCCATTGCCAGCCAGCACTATGCGCGGTTGAGCGCGTATAAGGGGTGAGCGGACTAACCGATTCGCACGGCACGGCCCAAGCGCGATTATTGGGTAGCCAATGGCTCCAATCGTCATAGCCGGTTTGAAGCGTTTGTTCAATCAGCAAACCGCGAAAGCCTGAGCAATCAACAAATAAATCTCCGGCATGTACATCGCCGTTTTCCATGCTGACGGAAGTGACGAAGCCGGTTTCTGGGTCTTGCTGTACGCTGGTAATTTTACCTTCATGACGCAAAACGGCATTTTTTTCGCTGTAATTGCGAAGGAATTTTGCATATAGCCCAGCATCGAAATGAAAAGCATGGCCAATATGTTCTAACGGTGAATTGGGGTATTCATTGGTTGCTCGACGAAATTTGTTTTTTTCGCAAGCCAATAAGTTGATGGAATAGTCTTCAATTCGATCTGCTTTGCCCGCTTGATGCATTTTCAACCAGTATTGGTGAAAATCAATTAGCCCGGTGTTGTGGCCCATTGAGCCAAAGCCGTGGAGGTAGGTGTCTCCAAGTTTGCCCCAGTTCTTGAACTGAATTCCGAGTTTGAAAGTGGCTTGCGTATCTTTGATGAAAGCATTTTCATCCAATCCAAGCGCCAAGTTAAAATTAATGATGGGTGGAATGGTGGCTTCGCCCACGCCAATCGTAGAAATATCATCCGACTCAATTAAATGAATTTGACAGCTTTTGCCTAACGACTGCGAAAGAAATGCCGCGGTCATCCAGCCCGCCGTGCCGCCGCCCACAATCACAACATTTTTAATGGCATTATTGCTCATACCGAATTCCAACAGAAGGGTGTGAAAACTTGTAATATCTTAGCATTAGCCAAACGGTATTGAGTGTAAGTGTATGCTGCCAACCCGCGCTGCAAAAAACTTGAATTGCTTGAAATACAGCGCGCTAAGCAGCATTTTGCTGTTGGCTATGATGTTTAGCGGGTTGCTTTTTGCTAGTGAAAAAACGCCTGTTGAATCCTTGCATACGTATTCAACTGCAAGCTTACGCATCGAACAACACGACATTCCAGCGCCAGCCTTCAAGCAAGCTGTGCGAGTACAGGTTTTTTTGCCGCCAAATTATGCAAATGCAATCCACACGCGTTATCCCAGCTTGTATGTGAATGATGGACAAGATGCCGATGCGGTTGGACTGGCTGATACAGTAAGGCAATTAGTGGCCGAACAAAAAATGCGCCCAGTGATTGTGGTTGCCGTTTCGATGCTGACAGATCGCATGGGCACCTACGGTTTTTCTAACCGTGCCGCCAAGCTAAGCTTGCCAGCACAAACCCGCTTC
>JAYTVJ010000012.1:0-8726 GCA_043744535.1 Arenimonas sp. | reverse complement strand
TGCATGGTGATAAACGCATCGGGTTGCCGCCACGAAGACAATTGGCAACCAGTCAGCAGGCAAAGCTGGCTTATTGCAGGGCGCCACATGGGCTGTTTTGCCAAGCTATCACGCTCGATCAAAATAATTTGCAGCGCCAAAATACTGCATAAAATGGAAGCCAAGAACACACTGGCCAGCAGAAACCCAGTGCCTGGCGAAGGTGTTGAATTAGTGCTTGCGGCGGCCATCAATGCGCACCCAGTCTTCAAGCTGGGTCACTTGTAGGTCTTCAAAATACGGGGCATAACTTGCCAAAACGTCTTCCGCTTGATTGTGCAAAATACCCGATAAGGCAATCACGCCACCAGTTTGCACACGGCTGGCCAATAACTCGCTGAGTTGAATTAAAGCCGAGGCTAAGATATTAGCCACCACAATCGGGTATTGCTGTACGGGCTCTTGTTCAGGCAAAAACACCTGCAAGCGTTCGCCCACGCCGTTGCGTTCGGCATTATCAACACTGGCTAGCAGTGCCTGCGGATCGTTATCCACACCAATCGCGTGTTGCGCGCCAAGCTTCAGCGCCGCTAATGCCAAAATGCCCGAGCCACAGCCAAAATCCAAGAGCGTTTTATCGCTTAAATCCAGGCCGTCCAACCATTGCAGGCATAAATCGGTAGTGGGGTGCGTGCCAGAGCCAAACGCTAAGCCTGGGTCTAAGCGAATGATGACGGCCTGTTCAGCCTCGGCGGGCGCTTGCATATGCCAAGGAATAATCCAGGTGCGCGTGCCAAATTGCATCGGCTTGAATTGATCAAGCCACGCGCGTTCCCAATCTTGATCTTCCACCACGGTAAATTGCGCTTGCTGCCAATCAATGCCCTCGTCGAATGCATCAAGAGCGTGCAAGAGCAGTGCTTGGTGGGTGCCGTGTTCAAATAAGGCTAATAGCGTGATATCTGACCACAGCGGCGTTTCACCCACGCCAGGCTCTAAAATTGCTTGCTCATTGTCGGCATCGGCGGCATCCAACAACGACACACTCAACGCCCCGAGCTCGGTTAGCGCGGCTTCAACACGCGCTTCCTCACTGGCTTTGCAGGCAATCGACAGCTCAAGAAATGGCATGGCTTACGCTAAACCCAAGCCTTTGTCTTTGCGTTCAGCAAGACGTTTTTCCAAATAGTGAATATTGGTGCCGCCTTGGTGAAAGCCAACATCGGCTAAGATGCGCTGTTGCAACGGAATATTGGTTTTGATGCCGTCAACAATCATTTCCGACAGCGCGCATTTCATGCGGCTAATGGCTTGCGCGCGGGTGTTGCCGTGCACAATCAATTTGCCAATCATCGAATCGTAATTCGGTGGCACTTTATAGCCTTCATAAATATGCGAGTCGACACGAACACCCGGGCCACCGGGCGAATGGAAATGCTTGATTAAACCTGGGCTTGGCAAGAAAGTGTCCGGGTCTTCGGCATTGATCCGACATTCAATGGCATGCCCGCGAATGACAATATCTTCTTGTTTGTAACTGAGCGTTTGGCCTGAGGCAATCAGCAATTGCTCGCGCACTAAATCAACGCCAGTAATCATTTCGGTAACCGGATGCTCAACCTGGATGCGGGTATTCATTTCAATGAAGTAAAAACGGCCATCTTCATACAAAAATTCAAAGGTGCCTGCACCGCGATAACCAATGCGAATGCAGGCGTCGGTGCAAGTTTTACCAATTTCGTTGCGTTGCGCCGGTGTGATGCCGGGCGCCGGTGCTTCTTCCACTACTTTTTGGTGACGGCGTTGCATGGAGCAATCGCGTTCGCCTAAATGAATGGCATTGCCTTGGCCGTCGGAGAGCACTTGAATCTCAATATGGCGTGGGTTTTCAAGGAATTTTTCCATGTACACCACGTCGTTGTTAAACGCGGCCTTGGCTTCTTGCTGGGTGGTGGAAATCGACGCAATCAAGCTGTCGGCCTCGCGCACTACGCGCATACCACGGCCACCGCCGCCACCGGCTGCTTTAATAATGACTGGATAACCAATCTCTTCAGCAATTTTCAGATTCAAGGCATCGTTGTCGCCAAGTGGCCCGCCCGAGCCTGGCACGCAAGGCACACCGGCATCTTTCATGGCGCGGATGGCTTCCACTTTGTCGCCCATCATGGTGATCACATTGGCGGTTGGGCCAATAAAAATGAAACCCGATGCTTCGGCACGTTCGCAAAAAGCCGCATTTTCAGACAGAAAACCATAGCCCGGATGAATGGCATCGGCATCGGTGATTTCCGCAGCGGCAATAATGGCCGGCACGTTCAAATAGCTATGGATGGATGGCGCAGGGCCGATGCATACCGATTCATCCGCCATTGCGACGTGCTTTAAATTGCGGTCAACGGTGGAATGCACGGCCACGGTTTTAATGCCCAAGGCGCGGCAAGCGCGCAGAATGCGGAGTGCAATTTCACCGCGGTTGGCAATAACAACTTTTTTCAACATAGGAATTCGCCCCGGTTAGGAAATGATAATCATCACTTCATCAAACTCAACCGCTTGGCCGGATTCCACTAAGATTGCGCGCACGGTACCTGACACATCGGCTTCAATGGGATTGAACATTTTCATCGCTTCGATAATGCCGATGGTGTCGCCGGCTTTAATGCTTTGGCCTACTTTGACATAAGGCGCAGCGTCTGGATTCGGCGAGGCGTAATACGTGCCAACCATGGGCGAACGTACCGCATGGCCATCGGGTGCTTCTTTGCTGGTTTTGCCCACCGCTTCGGCAGCAGGCGCGCTTGGCGCAGGCGCGGCGCGTGGCGCTTCAACCGGCGCAACATGATGCACAACAGCAGGAGCTGCAATACTGGTGGTATGCCGGGCTAAACGAACGGTTTCCTCGCCTTCTTTTATTTCTAATTCGGTTAAGCTGGATTTTTCCAGCAATTCGATTAGGGCTTTAATTTTTCTCAGGTCCATAAATGCCTCGGGTTAGGGAGTGGAGTGGCTTGGCGCATCTGCAAACCACTGCAGTATCTGCTCAAGCGCAAAATAATAGGAATTGGCGCCAAAGCCGCAAATCACCGCCTTGGCTAAATCGGATACATACGAATGCTGGCGAAACGGCTCGCGGCTATGCGGGTTGGACAAGTGCACTTCAATAAACGGAATATTGACCGCGGCGAAAGCATCGCGCAAGGCCACTGAGGTATGTGTGAAAGCGGCAGGGTTAATTAAAATGGCATCAATACCGTTTTGCGGCGCTTGCTGCACAGC
The DNA here is from genome assembly GCA_043744535.1 of Arenimonas sp. Lineage (GTDB taxonomy): Bacteria > Pseudomonadota > Gammaproteobacteria > Xanthomonadales > Xanthomonadaceae > Arenimonas. Next base: position 5,468 of record JAYTVJ010000012.1, on the reverse strand, counting down.
GTCAATCAGTTCGTGCTCAGCATTGCTTTGCAGGAATTGAATGGCATGGCCGGCTGCTTCGGCGCTATTTTTCAAGGCAAGATTGATGTCCGCCAAACGTTGCGAGCCATAAATAGTGGGTTCGCGCTGTCCAAGCAGGTTTAAATTAGGGCCATGTAAAACCAAAATTCTTGCCACAAATCACTCCAAATCGAAACTGCAGTTTCACCGATTTAGAGTGATTTGTCTATTATTCTGTGCTTTTTCCAAGAAAATGGCAGATGTTTGATTTTTGTTAAGGGCTCTATTTTACTGGCGTTTCAGGCACCAATACCGCTTCAAACACATTGTTTGGGCTTAAATAGCGTTGTGCGGCCGCCTGAATGTCTTTAGGTGTTAAACGGCTAAGTTGGTTCAGATCATAGTCTGGAATGCGTTCAAGGTTGATGTTTTCTTCTGTGAACACGCCTAACTGATCTAGCCAAAAACTGTTTTCTTTCAATTGAATGGCTAAATTTGTTACGTAATTTTCTTTGACTTTGGCAAAATCAGCCGCGCTTGGACCATTTTTGCGCAAAAGTTCAATCTCATTTTTCGCAGCAGCCACCAGTGCCACATTGTTTTCTGGTGCTGAAGGGATCGTCAGTTTAAGAAAGTAATTTGGGTAAGGTGTTTTGTTGTATTGCCAGCTTACACCCACGCTATATACGCCGGACATTTTTTCGCGCAAAGATTCTGTGAGTTTAATCTGCAGAACTTCTTTAACAAAGTACAGCTTGAACGATTCATTTATATCGTATTTCATATCGCCGTTGAAGCTAACATACGCCAAGCTTTTTGGTTCGCTGCCTTTGGCAAACTCAACCCGCGAATTACCTTTTAATGGCCGCATGCCGTTGTCTACATAATGCGATGGTTTGCTGGCATCAACCGGTAAGCTGCCAATATAGGTGGCCAGCAATGGTTTAATTTTTTCAACATCAAACGAACCGACAATAACAAACGTAAAGCCATTGGCATTGCCAAAACGTTCGCGGTTTATTTGGTAGCTGCGGTTAAAATTCATCGCATCAATTTGCGCGTTGCTTGGCAAAGAGCCCGCGCGTGGGTGATTCTGAAACAATTGCTTCAGATAGAAGTCGTTAAAGGCTTGGTTGGGGTCGTTGCCGGCTTGGCTTAGTAGCGGCTTAACTTTACTTGCAAAAGCTTCGAATAAATCGGCATCTTGCCGAACTTGGGTAAACTGCAGATAAAGCAATTGCAGCATGGTTTCAATATCCTTCGCATTACTTTGGCCGTTTGCGAGGTCTTTGGTGTCGGAAAGACTGACTGACGCGCCGGCAATTTTGCCTGCCAGTGTTTTGCGTAAATCCGTTGGCGTGAACGTGCCTAGGCCGCTAATGCTGCCTAATGAACCAGCAAAGGTGGCGTTTAGGCTGTCTAGTTCAGAATAGTTGCTACTGCCACCATCGCGATAACCCGATAGCAATACTTGGTCGTTTTTAAAGTCGGTGGGTTTAAGCAACACTTTAATGCCATTGGCATATTCAATAGTGCTTAAGCCAATTTTGGGCTGTTGGCTTTGCCGAATGATTTTTCCTGGCACAGGCATTTTTTCAAGCAACTGCGAAGACAATGCTTTCTCGCTGTAGGCCTGCACGGTTTGTAAATAGGCTTTATCCACTTGCGCGCTGAGTTGCGCGGCGTTGGGCAACACATAATCGGTCTTTTCCGGTGCAATCATAGCCACCAGCGTTTTGGCTTTGCCGGGAATTATCGCGGCCGCTAATGCGTTGATTTGCGCAAGACTAATACTCGGCAACAACTGTTTCACGTAGGCAAATTCATTCTCGGCGCCCATGATGGGTGTTTGCGATAGAAAATGGTTGATGTAGGCTTGGGTGAACACGCCAGACTGGGTTTTTTCGCGCTCATTGAATTGCTGCTCATAGGCTTGCATGAAGTTCAGCTTGGCGCGGTCGAGCTCGGTTTGAGTGAAACCAAATTGCTGCGCGCGTTGGGTTTCTGCTAGCACGGCGGCAATGGCTGGTTCGCTGCCGCCAGCACCCAGCAGAATATTGCTTTGATACATTTGGTAGCCATGCACAAAGCCTGCTAAACCGCTGCCGGCATTGATATAAGGCGGATTGGTTTGCTGCGCCTTTTCGTTTAGGCGCTGGTTAAGCGAGCTAAAGATAATCGCTTTGCTGAGCTGCGTGCGAAAATCATCGAGCGTAACGGTGGCATTGTTGGCAAAACTGGAGCCATAAATCTGCACTGAGGAACTGGTGTTTTCTTTATCGGTAATCACAATAGCATCGGCAACGGTTCTAGCTGGCATTGGGTATTGGGTGCGTTCGGGCGCGTTTTTTGGATTTTTAAGTTTGCCGAAATGTTTTTCAATCAGCCGCTTCGCGTCGTCCGCGGTAATATCGCCAACCACCACCACCGCCATTAAATCGGGGCGGTACCAATCATGGTAAAAAGCCTTGATGGTATCGAGGCTAGCAGTTTTAATAATGTCTTCCGAGCCAATCGGCAGGCGCTGGGCATAGCGCGAGCCGTCGAAAAGTTTTGGCAGCAGTTTTTTGCGCACACGATCGCCAGCGCCTTTGCCAAGCCGTGCTTCTTCCAGCACTACGCCACGTTCTTTATCAAACTCGGTGGCATCAAAGCTTAAGCCAGAGGCCCAATCTTCAAGCACTAAAAAGCCTTTATCAACATTGGCTATGTGTTCGGTGGGAATGGGCAGAATAAATACAGTTTCATCAAACGAGGTGTAGGCATTTAAATCGCCGCCGAATTGCACGCCAATCGATTGCAAATACGAAACCAGTTCATTTTTCTTGAAATGTTTGCTGCCATTGAAGGCCATGTGCTCAACGAAATGCGCTAAGCCTTGTTGCTTATCATTTTCTAGAATCGAACCGGCATTCACCACTAAGCGCAGTTCTAGGCGTTTTTCAGGCTTGCTATTGGGCCGAATGTAATACGTTAAGCCATTGGCTAATGTGCCAATCGTGACGTTTGAATCAACGGCTAATTTCTCAGTGTTGCTATCGGCTTGTGCGAATGTGCTGGCGAGAAATAAAAAGCTAAGTGCGGCTGCGTGAAAACGTCGAGTGTTTAAGAACATTCAAAAACCTGTTGTGCGGAAAAGAATACGCCTTTGAATTTAGCACATATCACTACCTGGGCACAGCAATACCCGCCGTTGCAGATGACTTTAATCGTACGGGTAGGTATTTGCGTTTTAAATACATGCCAACAAAAACAGACAAGGTAAGCGGCCCCATCCAAGCACTATTTTGCAAGACAGGGCCAGCTAGCAGTGGTAGAAGTTTTGGCAAGCCAATCGATAAAAACGCAATATGGGTGGCAACGCCATTGCCAATCATGCTGGTGAAATGCTGGCCTAGCCACCAACGCGGGTCGGTGGGCGCTGCTTTTTGAAATCGATACATTTTTACGGCGCCAAGAACGCCAATCAGCGAGAAGCTGCTAATCACCAGCTGCATGTTTTTGGCATAAAACAAGCCCAAAGCGGCAATCGTTAAGCCACTCAACAAATTCAGAACCATCAATGTTTTGTAGACGGGACCAGTGAAACGCAGCCAGTTTTGCTTGTCGCGAATGGCCCGCCAGCTCACCCAAATGCTGGTTGATGTAATAACCACTAGATAGGAGAAAAAAGCGCCGGCAATCGAGTTGCCGTTGATCAGCATGGCAATAGCCATCGGCAATGCGGTTAGAACAATCCCGGTCATGGCCAGCAAATATATTTTTCCGGCCGATTTATGCAACAAGCTGCCTTTTTTACTGAGGCCAGCAGTCCAGAAAGTCAGCAATGCCAATGCCCCAATCAAGCTGTGAATCAATACTGTGTTTGAATACCATGCCATGCTCTCTCTGCCTAATGCCGTGTGCTTAGGGAAAGTATGCCAAGCAATAAACTGTGGGTATGGTGCCAAATGTCATGAATTTAGGGTGCCAGAAGTCACCAATTGCGATGTAAGGCTTGAGCAATTGTGCGTATTGCGCCAAGCTGTGGCAATGCTTGCATTCCTTAAAAAATTATTTGCTCCCATGAATATTGCCGCCTACATTGCATGGGCGGCTATTGGCACAGAGCTTTGGTTTGATGAACTGCATAGTACGGGCTTAGTTCAAACGCCCTGGCTTGGCGCGCTCGCAGTTGCCTTGCACAGTGCTTTTTTACTGTGTTTTGTGCTGTGTATCTGGCAGGAAAAACCTTCTCTGCTGCAGAAATCGCTTGCGCTTTTATTGGTTTGCGTTGCACTAATGATTTGTACGATTTCACGTTTTTCATCAGCGCCAGTGCTGCTTATTGTGGCGTCGTCGGTGTTAGCCACCTTATTCTCGAAATCCCGATTGGTGCTGTTGTTTGTTGGTATTAATTTGCTGTTGTATTTTGTTTATCGAAATCTTTGGCACGCCCAGCAGCCCATGTTGTCGGTGTTGATTTATTCAAGCTTTCAGCTATTTGCCATGTTGATGTCGTGGTATTCACGGCAAGCCGAAATTCGCCGTGATGAATTGATGGTGTTGAATGCAGAATTGATTGCCACCCGAAGTTTATTGGCTGAAACCGTGCGTGATTCCGAGCGCTTGCGATTAGCGCGCGAGCTACACGATGTGGCGGGCCATAAGCTCACCGCGCTTAAGCTGAACCTTGCTGCGCTGGTGCGTCAGCCTGCTGAGGTGAAGCAGCAAAACATTGAAATGTGCGCACATTTAGCCGATGAATTATTAACCGATATTCGAGGTGTTGTGCAGCAAATGCGTGTGCAAGACGGATTGAATTTACAGGCAGCGATTGAAAAAATGGCCGCGCCTTTTCCGCGCCCACACCTGCAATTAGCAATTGATGATCACGCGCAGCATGCGCCCATGCAGCATGCACAAATATTGTTACGCACCATACAAGAAGCCTTAACCAATACTGCGCGGCACAGCCAAGCGCAACAGCTTTGGGTGGTTGTACAACGCAACAGCCAGCAATGGTCATTGCATATCCGCGATGATGGCCGTATGGCTAGCGATTGGCAAAAAGGTAATGGCTTGAAAGGCATGACTGAACGCTTAGAAAACAGCGGCGGCGGTTTGCGTTGTGCGCATGCGAGCAGTGGCGGCATGCAGATAGATGCTTGGCTTCCGGTAGCTTTATGAGCGCGCCAATCCAACTGGCCTTAGCAGACGATCAGGCCTTGGTTAGGCTAGGTTTGAAAGCCTTGTTGAGCGGATTTGATCGGCTGCAAATTGTGATTGAAGCGGAAAATGGCCAGCAATTGCTGGATGCACTCGACAGCTGCCCCGTTGACGTAATCCTTTCGGATATTCGCATGCCAGGTATGGATGGATTTTTGCTGCTTAAGCAGCTCCAAGAAAAAAAATTAGCTATTCCGGTTATCTTGCTAACTACGTTTGATGAGCCCGATTTTCCGTTGCTCGCTGCCGCCAATGGCGCA
>JAYTVJ010000011.1:0-8839 GCA_043744535.1 Arenimonas sp. | reverse complement strand
GCAAGTTTTCTATACACTGAGTAAAAGGATTGGGAATTCAGCATGATCCAGGCGTTAGGCCTAAGTAAAAAGTTTGCTGCTATAGATGCCGTTCGCGATTTTTCATTTCAGGTTGAAAAAGGCGAAGTGGTTGCTTTGCTCGGTCCGAATGGCGCAGGAAAAACAACCTGCATGCGCATGCTAACCGGCTACTTGCGGCCCGATAGTGGTGTGGCGCTAATTGCGGATGTTGATAGTAGCAAACAGCCAATACTCGCCAAACGTCAATTGGGCTATCTGGCCGAGCACGCCCCAATCTATAAAGAAAATAACGTGCTGCATTTTCTAAGTTTTGTTGCCAAAGCGCGCGGCTTTTCAAAAGCAAAAGCCAATACCGCGGTTGAATCTATATTTCAAAGCCTGAATTTAGATGCCATTGCATTTCAGCCGATACACACCTTGTCGAAAGGTTCTATGCGGCGGGTTGCCTTGGCGGCAGCCGTGCTGCATCGCCCGCCGGTGTTATTGTTGGATGAACCAACAGACGGCTTAGACCCAATTCAGAAAGCAGTGGTTAGGAAGCTGATTGTTGAGCTCTCAAAAAATAGCGCGATTATCATGAGCACACACCAGATTGATGAAGTGCTGTCGCTCTGCCCGCGAACCATCATTATGGCCAAAGGCAGCATGCTACGCGATCAAGCCACCGATGATTTATTGATGCAATCGAAATACCATAATGCCGTGTCATTCATTGCCAATGAAAGCATAGCCGCGCGCGCCGCGTTAGAAGGGTTGTCTGGCATAACAGGCTTTGAGCAGAACGCACTGGATGGCCGATTATATGCCTTTGTGCAAGGCAATAAGCCGCAAAATCAGATGATTGCTGAAAAGCTTACGCAGAAAAATGTGTCATTTTCAGACATCCGCCTGGAATACGGACGGCTCGATGAAATTTTTAGCAAAATTATTGGTGAGGCAAACTAATGGGCGCGTTTATTGCATTAGTTAAACGCGAGGTCATGTCGTTTTTTCTAACTCCATTGGCTTTAGTGTTTAGCGTCATCTTTTTGCTGCTATCGAATAGCTTTGTATTTTATTTGGGCGATTTATATGAAGTCGGCCAAGCCAGCATGCAATCGTATTTCAGGTTGTTGCCTTGGGTTTGCTTGCTGCTCGTTCCTGCGCTAACCATGCGCTCATGGTCGGAAGAATTTAGCTCGGGCACCATGGAGTTTTTAGATGCATTGCCTGTGCCCAGCTGGCAATTGGTGTTGGCTAAATTTATTGCCTTGTGCACAGTGGGTTTTTCGGCGCTAGCCTTGTCTTTACCGCTTTGGATTTCATTATCATGGCTTGGGCAGCCCGATCACGGTGCCATTATGCTTGGCTATTTTGGTTCGGCAATGCTGATGGCAAGCATGATTGCGATTGGCTTATGCCTGTCTGCAGTCAGTGAAAATCAGCTCATTGTTTATATCATCACGTCTTTGGTGCTTTTGATATGCTTGCTGGCAGGTTATCCGTTGGCGTTAAACCCAATACGCGAGCTTTTCTCACAAGCATTTGTGGATTTAGTCAGCTCACTGAGCCTGCTCAGTCATTTGCAATCCATTACTCGCGGTGTGCTTGAGCTGCGTGATGTGTTTTTTTATTCTGCAACAAGCGTGCTATGGCTAGTTGCAAATGTTTTGCTGCTGCAAGCAAAGAAGAGCAGGGCATAAATGCATCGCCTTCGTTTAGCTTTTTCATTAGCGCTGTTGTTCCTTGCGTATTTGGGTTTAATGTTTTTGAACCAACGGGCGCTGCCTGATGCTAGGTTGGATTTGACCGAGAATAAATTATTCAGCTTGTCGCAAGGCAGTGTCAGTATTCTGAAAAATATCCGCTACCCAGTGCAACTTGATTTGTACTATTCGGAAAAAGAAGCACGGCCTTATCCGCAATTCAGGCAATATGCAGAACGTGTGATAGAAAAAATTGAAGAATATGCGGCGCAATCGAATGGCAAAATAACGCTGAAACGCATTGATCCGCAGCCGTATTCAAGCTCTGAAGATCAAGCTATTGCCAATGGTATTTCGGCAGTGCCTTTGGAAGATGGTTCCGGGCCATTATATTTTGGCATAACGGCAAAAACGAAAAACAAGACGCAGTCTATTGGGTTTATTAAGCCAGAGTCTGAACAAAATCTTGAATACGAATTATCCAAGTTAATTCAAACCGTGCAAACCATTAAAAAGCCAAAAGTAGCATTGCTCACCGATTTACCGGTTTCGGGCAGTTTAGCAACGGAGTATGAGCCAGCGTCGCCTGCTTGGGTGGTGTATCGTCAGTTGTCTGAACGTTACGAACTGATGCAGCTTAGTCCGCAAAATGTCGTCATTCCACCCGACATTGACGTGCTGTGGGTTATGCATCCTCGTGCTTGGCCTGCAGCCACCGTTGAGCAACTGCGTCGCTACATTGAAAATGGCGGGCATGCGGTTATCATGCTTGACCCCTATGCCGAGTCTGTGCCTGTTTTAGCCAGTTCAGCAAACGAAACCCATAGCATTTATCTGGCGTCAGATATGGCGGCGTTGTTTTCACGCTGGGGTATTGGCTACGATCCGTCAATGGTGGTTTTAGACAGCAAATACGCTTGGCTAATGCAGTTGAATGAAAACCAATTTCCGAAACGAAACCCTGCACTGATTAGCCTGCCCACAGAAGCGATGAATCAGCACGACGTAGTTACTGCTGATTTAGACCGCATTGTGTTGTCTAGCGCGGGTGCCTTGAGTATTCTTGAGAACAGCAAGCTAAGCATTGAGCCCTTATTGCAGAGCTCGGATTCATCAAAGTTAATCAGCGTAAACCAACTGCAGCAAGCCAGTGACGACCCAGAACAACTGCTAAATAAATTTATTTCAAGCCAAGAACCCTTTGTTTTGGCAGCGCGCTTTACAGGCCGTTTCTCTGAACAAACGCGCACCTCGAAACCGGCGAATTTCATCGTTATTGCCGACACGGATATGTTGAATGATCGCTTATGGGTGTTAGAAAATAGTTTGTTTGGCCAGTCGGTGTTTAGCGCGCAAGCCAGCAATGGTGATTTCTTTTTTAATGTTATTGATCAATTATCTGGTAGCAATGATCTGATCTCCATCCGCAGCCGCGGCATGGTATCAAGGCCATTTACCAAAGTCGACCAAATCAGGCGTACCTCAGAGCAGCAATACCGCGACAGCCAATCGCAAGTGTTGGCAAGCTTGCAAGCTGTTCAAAATCAACTCAACAGCATACAAGCCGCACATAAAAATTCTACCGTGTTGCTTGAAAATCCAGAATACAAAGCGGCAACAGAAAAGAAAGTGAAGCTTCGTCAGCAATTGCGGCGCATTCAAAGTGAGCTTAACAATGACGTCGATAAGCTTGGCCAAATTATTAAAATCATAAATATTTTCAGTGTTCCAATGCTTTTGTTACTCATTGCATGGGGTGTTTATTTGCGGCGCAGAATGCAAACCAATTTTTCACGGATAGAAAATGGCCCGATATAAAAAAGGTTTCGATAGTGCCTCTGCAACGGCTCAGTTGATTAAAGCCGATGCAGCATTTCGGCCATGGATTAAACGCATTGGTGTTATTGACCACAGTGCCGGCTGGCGACAAAGCTTTGATGTGACTGATGCATTGGCGCGCGCCATTTTATACCAGCAATTAAGCGGCAAAGCCGCCGCCACTATTGTTTCGCGCGTTGAACTTGCCATTGCAAATCCGCGCATTCATCATGCTGCGCTTAAAACGGTCAGCGACTTGCAATTACGTGCGTGCGGTGTTTCAGGCAATAAAGTACTGGCCTTACGCGATTTGGCACGTAGAGAGGCGGCAGGCGAAATTCCGCAGGCACGGCAACTGCAATATTTAAGCAATACACAGATAATTGAGATGCTGGTGCCAACACGCGGCATTGGCCGTTGGACCGTTGAGATGATGCTGATGTTTCGTTTAGGGCGCCATGATGTATTGCCGATTGACGATTTAGGTGTTCGCAAAGGCGCACAACTTTTAGATCAGCTGGATACCATGCCAAGCCCAAAAGAACTGGCATTGCGCGGGTGCGCTTGGTCGCCAAATCAAACCATGGCAAGCTTTTATTTATGGCGCATTGCCGACTTCAGTAAAGACAGCGTAAAACGTTCGCAAGACTAATCTTGGCCTTGATAGTACCAATGCCATGGCTCAAAGCTAATGCCGTGGATGTTGTTGCGCGGGTAACTCATGCGAAAGCCAAAATCACCGGCATACTTATTCAACCACGCAAATGCCTGGCTTTGTTCAAACGATTGCTCTGCAGCTGGCTCGCCCAATGCGCTGATATCGATGGCGCGACCTGAATGGTGCTCACTAAATCCTGGTGCGGCGTTAACCATTAAGATGGCGTTGAGTGTTAAGCCACGCGCCATTTTTCGTTGAAAAATACCCATTTGGTAGTGGTATCCGCGAAAGCCGGATATGGCATGCAGTATTTCGCCATCTTGTTTTGCGCCGCCTTGCATGCGTTGCCAAGCGGCTTTGGTTTGGTATTCTAGCCATAATGCGCGATTAAAGCGGTCTTGGCCGACATATTCGAGTACACACGGCTCTGCCACAATCTGCAACTGATGGCTGCTGGCATATTGTTCAACATTGATTTCTAATTGTGCCAGCAATGAAGTTGCTGCACTGATTGGCCGCTCTTGATTGGCGCTTAATGCGCCAGAAAAAATACTATCGATTTCTTCAAGGCGTTGCACATGGCGTGCTGAGCGCTGAAAAAATTGTATCGACTGCTGATTGGCAACCGCAATATATTTACCGCTACGTTTTTCCCGAATCAACCAATCTGACTGAGACAGGCGGCGTGCATGCTGGTTGGCCTTAGCGGTGTATAAACACGCTGGCACAGCGTCAAATTCATCGCCGTTAATCAAACAATATTGATTTGGTATAAGCATCAAAGTTTCTTCAGGTAATCAAGAAATGCGCTTGGCTTTTCCATGCTCAATAAAATGGGGCCTTTATTGCTAGGAATATAAACGATTTTCTGCCCAGAGGTAATGTAGATGTAGGCATTCTCGCCATTTTTTAGTTTAAACAGACCGGACTTTAGGCCAGGCATAGCGGCACCATACAGCTTCCAACGCGGCTTTAATGGCTCGTTGTTGTCGAGCGAAATTTCTTTTGCGGCATCACGGTTTAATGCAGACAATGCCCAAGTTTTATTAACAAAACTGACGCGAATTTTCAAGCCATCCTTGCCGAGCATAGCCTGGGGATTCCTTACGCCTTTCAAAACCAGTAACAAAATTGCGGGGCCTATGGCCACGATTAATAGCCAAGCCCAAACAGGCGTCTGTGAAAAATCACTCGGATTTAGTGCCCAGACAATGCTCAGTATTAGCACGGGAAGCAGAGCGGCGCCTGCAATAAACCATTTTGCAGCGGGGCCTGCCGGTGAAAGTTCAAATTCTTTGCTGCTTGGGTCAGTCATGATGTTTATTCTCGTGGTCGATTTTCGGTAGACGTTTTGATTGCCGCAGCGCCTCACGCAACACATATTCAATTTGCGCATTCAAGGAGCGCAAATCATCGTCCGCCCAATGCTGGATGGCTTCCAGCACGGGGGCAGAAATACGCAAAGGAAAGGCTTTTTTTACCGACATAATTAGTAGATCGAGCCTGTATTGACAATAGGCTGTGTGCCGCGCTCGCCGCATAGCACCACCAGTAAATTGCTGACCATTGCCGCACGGCGTTCTGGGTCTAGATCAACGACATTGCGTTTAGAGAGTTCGCTAAGTGCCATTTCAACCATGCTCACCGCACCTTCAACAATGCGTGTGCGCGCAGCGATGATGGCGCTCGCTTGTTGGCGTTGCAACATGGCTTGTGCAATTTCAGGGGCATAGGCTAAGTGGCTAATCCGTGCTTCAACCACGCTAACACCAGCTTCGGCTAAACGCTCCTGAATTTCCTCGGTTAAATGTTTGGCAATTTCACCGGCATGGCTACGTAGCGATATTTTGCCGTCTTCGTGTTGGTCGTAGGGATAGGAGGTAGCCATTGCGCGCAAAGCCGATTCCGATTGTATATGTACAAAACTTTCGTAATCGTCAACGTTGTAGACCGCTTCAGCTGAATCCACCACATTCCATACCACAACTGCGGCAATTTCAATGGGGCTGCCTTCCAAATCATTGACTTTCAGTTTGCCGGATTCGAAATTGCGCGTGCGTAGCGAGATTTTCTTTTTGCTATAAAACGGATTATTCCAGCGCAGACCTTGATCTTTCACTGTGCCAACGTATTTGCCAAACAAACTCAATACAGCAGCTTGGTTCGGTTCCACCATGTATAAACCCAGCAAAGCAAAGCTGGCTGCTACAAGCACTAAGACGCTGGCAATCACTTGCAATGGATTGCCAGTATTTGCACCGTTAATCAAAGTAAAAAACGTCAAAGCCATTAGAGCTAATGAGAAAAGCGTGAGTGGAATGCCTGCCAAGGATTTTTGTTGATTTTCTTTCATGATGACACCTCGTTGATAGATATCAAAATGATATCAAATTAAAACGAAATGTCAATATTTATAAAAAATAACTAAAACAACAAGATAAAGAAAATATCGGCTAAGGATTGATTCGATCAAAACGAATAATTGGCGTTGGCGACTGTTCACTGCCAATCAATAAACTGTTGCCATCGGCTGAAAAAGCGATGCCTTCAGCCTGAGGTAGCCAAGGCAATGTAATGGTTTGCGAAGGCTTTAAATGAGCAGGAATTTTTTTAGCAGACAAGCTAAAAAAAACCACTTGCTGATAATTCAACACGGCCAGCCATTGTCCATCCGGGCTAATATCGGCGCCGGTTATTTGCGCGCGGTAGCGGCCATAATCGCCTTTGGTGTTCATGGTTTTTTCATCGGGCTGAACAATGTTTTCAAGTGTGCTTATGCGCTTAGGAACCGAATCGTTTTTAGCGTTGAATGGCAAAGCGAAAACTTCGGCAGGCACCCGTTTTTTTGAAATTAGATAGAACTGTTTGCGCCGTTCATCGGCCACTAAGGTTTCTGTATCGCGCGCACCATCAGGCCAGTGAAAGCGTATGCTGCGAATGGCTGTAATTTTGCCGTTCGGGGTGAGCTGCGAAGGTTCTTCAAAAACATGGATGAACAAATCTTTGCGCAAACCGCCGTTATCGCCAGTGTCGGCAATTGCTAAATAGGCTGTGTCGTGGCTCTTGAAGTTTGTAATGTCTTCCCAGTCAATATTCCGAATCGTTTCTAAACTAAACACCGCTTTACCTTGCGCTTGCGCGTTAATCGCATAGATTTCAGCTGTTTTGTCGCTGTCGTTATGCGCCCAGTAAATGCCTTGGTGAATATTTGATCGGGTAAGCCCAGACAGTTCGCTGAGTTTTGTATCAGGAATGCCAGCAAACTGTGGCTCAGACCAATGCAGTGTGGCCGGTTCTGGCGTTGCCTGGCAAGCCGATAGTGAGAATAAGCCAAGTGTTGCAAGGCTTAACAGAGGCGCGCGGGATTTAATCAGTACTGAAAATAAGTGCATTGGTATAGAATGACACATTCGCCTTTTGCAGACAATTGTATGAGCCAAAAATCCGTAAGCTTGGGCACGCCTGAAGCCAAAAATGCCTTTCGTGTCTTGCTATTGGGTGCAGGCGAGTTGGGTAAAGAAGTTGCAATCGAATTGCAGCGCTTTGGTGTGCAAGTGATTGCCGCCGACCGCTATGATAATGCACCAGCAATGCAGGTTGCGCACGAATGTTATACCTTAAACATGCTGGATCCTGCCGCTTTGCGCGATTTAATCGAGCGCGTAAAGCCGCATTTAGTGGTGCCTGAAATTGAAGCTATCCACACCGAAACATTAGTTGACATGGAAATCAATAATGGCCTGCAAGTGATTCCAACCGCGCGCGCCGCGCGCTTAACCATGGATCGCGAAGGCATTCGCCGTTTAGCGGCTGAAACCTTAAACCTGCCAACCTCTAACTACCGTTTTGTTGATAATGAGGCAGAGTATTTGCAGGCTATAAAAAACATTGGCATGCCCTGCGTCATCAAGCCGTTAATGTCGTCATCGGGTAAAGGTCAAAGTACCCTTAAAACCGAACACGATATTGCTGCTGCCTGGCAGAAATCCCAAACAGCCGGGCGCACTGGGCAAGGGCGTTGTATTGTTGAAGGCTTTGTGGATTTTGATTATGAAATCACCTTATTGACTATTCGCCACCGTGATGGCACAAGCTTTTGCGCGCCGATAGGGCATCTGCAGATTGATGGCGACTACCGCGAAAGCTGGATGCCGCAACCAATGAGCGACATAGCGCTGGCCAGTGCGCACGACATAGCCTTGCGTATTACCGATAATTTGGGTGGTTTTGGCTTGTTTGGCGTGGAGTTGTTTGTAAAGGGTGATGCCGTGTGGTTCAGTGAAGTGTCGCCACGCCCGCACGACACCGGATTAGTTACGCTTATTTCACAAGAATTATCTGAGTTTGCCTTGCACGCCCGCGCCATTTTAGGCTTGCCTATTCCAAACCTTGAACTACTTGGCCCTTCGGCCTCGTGTGCCATTTTAGCGAAAGGCAAAGGCGTGCCGCAATTTAGTCATGTTGAACAAGCTTTGATAGAGCCGAATAGCGCTTTGCGTTTATTTGGCAAGCCCAGCGTGGATGGCTCGCGGCGTGTTGCGGTTACCTTGGCGCGTGCTGAAACCATTGAACTGGCGCGTGAAAAAGCCCGTCGTTCGGCGGCGGCGTTGGGTGTTGAATTGGTTTAATCGTAGGGGCGCATCGCGATGCGCCCGTT
>JAYTVJ010000010.1:0-8855 GCA_043744535.1 Arenimonas sp. | reverse complement strand
TCGCACCGGCGGAAGATCGTGGCGTATTCTTTGTATCGGTGAGTGGCCCTGAAGGCGCAGGTTACGATTACACCGTGAAGCAAATGGAGCAAGTACAGGCAGCGATTTTGGCATTGGGTAAGTCTACGCAAGCCATAGACCGCGTCAATGCGCGCGTGCCGGGCGGTTTTGGTGCCAGCGAAGAAATGCATACCGGCCAAGCCACGGTTATTTTAAAGGCTTGGAACGAACGTAGCCTGAAAACTACCGATGTTGTTGAAATAACGCGTAAGGCCTTATCGAATTTGCCGGGCGTGCAAGCGCGTCCGCAACAGCCCACCGGTTTAGTGCGTAGTCGTGGCCAGCCAGTGCAGTTGGTGTTGCAGGGCTCGAATTACGACGAACTGGTGCAATGGCGTGATCGGTTGTTAAAGCGTATGGAAGAAAATCCGATGTTAACCGGCCCGGATTCCGACTATAAAGAAACGCGGCCGCAACTGCGGCTCGACATCAACCAACAACGCGCTGCCGCTTTAGGCGTGTCGAATCAAGAAATTGGTCGCACTTTAGAAACCTTGCTAGGCTCACGCCGCGTGGGTACGTTTGTTGATAATGGTGAAGAGTACGATGTTATTGTGCAAGCCGATGCGCAGAATCGGCAGTCACCGTCCGACTTGCAATCCATGTATGTCCGCTCTGACGGCGGCGGTTTGGTTTCGCTAGCCTCAGTGGTGGATGTGCATGAACTGGCTGAACCAGGCAGTTTTAATCGCTTTAATCGGTTGCGCGCAATCACTGTGTCGGCGGGCTTGCGCCCCGATGCTAATTTGGGTGAAGCATTGGCGTGGTTGCAAAAGGTTGCGCAAGACGAATTACCCGGCACCGTGCAAGTCGATTTTAAAGGCGAATCGCGCGAATACCTGCAATCTGGCCAAGCGCTGTTGTTCACCTTTGGCTTAGCTTTATTGGTGGTGTATTTGGTGTTGGCAGCCCAGTTCGAAAGCTTTATTCACCCCATGGTGATTTTGCTCACCGTGCCAATGGCGGTGTTTGGCGCCTTGTTCGGCCTATGGCTAACCGGTGGCAGTTTAAATTTATTCAGCCAAGTGGGTATTGTGATGTTGATTGGCTTGGCGGCCAAAAACGGTATTTTGATTGTGGAATTCGCGAATCAGCGCCGTGATGCCGGCTTGTCAGTGTCAGAGGCCATTATCGATGCAGCAAGCACACGGCTTCGCCCTATCTTGATGACGTCCATTGCAACTGCTGCCGGTGCATTGCCATTGGTATTGGGCAGTGGCCCGGGTTCTGGTTCGCGGCAAGCCATTGGTGTGGTGGTGGTATTCGGTGTGTTGTGCGCCACCTTCCTCACCCTATTTGTGGTGCCGGTGTTTTACCGTTGGTTTGCACCCTTTACCCGCTCGCCGGAACAACGCAGCAATCAGCTGGATGCGGAAAGCCTGATGGTGCTTGACCGCGAGGCAAGTGCTGCATCGAACTAAGCGTCAACATGCACCGGTGTATTAGCAGGGGCAATGCGCTGAACGTGAAGCACTGCATCTAAGGCATTTTGCACGGCTTCACACAAATCATCGCCGTCTTCAATGCCCACTGATAAGCGCACTAAGCCATCGCTTAGGCCAGCGCGTTGGCGCGCTTCTGGGTCCATGGCGGCGTGGGTCATGCTGGCGGGGTGCGCAACCAAACTTTCCACACCACCTAAAGATTCAGCTAAAGAAAAATACTGAAGGTTTGCCAAGAATATTTTCACTTCATCGGTGTTGTTAAGCTCGAAACTGAGCATGGCGCCGAAATCGCTTTGTTGTTTCACCGCAATGGCGTGGCCAGGGTGGTCTTTTAAGCCGGGGTAATATACTTTCTGCACGGCCGCATGCGCGCTTAATACCTGCACGATGGCTTTGGTATTGGCTAAATGCAGTGCGAGCCGTGCTTTCAGTGTGCGCAAGCCACGCAAGGTTAAATACGAATCAAATGGTGAACCGGTTAAGCCTAAACAGTTGGCCCAGTATTTTAGGCGATCATACAATTCAGCACTTTTCGCAATGACGGCGCCGCCCACCACATCGCTGTGGCCATTGATGTATTTGGTGGTGGAATGAATAACAATATCGGCACCGAGATTTAGTGGCTGTTGCAGCGCAGGGGATAAGAAGGTGTTATCCACCACCACAATCGCACCGACGGAATGCGCCGCGCCGGCAATTTTCGCAATATCGGTAATGCGAAGCAATGGGTTGCTCGGCGTCTCAATCCATACCAGCTTCGGTTTTTGGCTCAGGATTTTTTCAACAAAAGCCGGCTCTAGTTGGTTGTGAAATTCGGCATTAACAACCTGCCGCAGCTTAAGTTGGCTAAGCAAGCGGTATGTGCCGCCATAGCAGTCGTGCGGTGCGAACACCAAATCCTGCGGCTCAACAAGCTGCAACACCAACGTCACCGAGGCCATGCCGGTAGCAGTGATGACTGCACCATAGCCTTGCTCTAAATCCGCCAAGGCTTCCGCCAGTAAATCGCGGGTTGGGTTGCCGGAGCGGGTGTAATCGTATTTGCCAGGCTTGCCGAATTCCTCGAAAGCATAATTCGAACTCAGGTAAATCGGTGGAATCACCGCGTTGTGCTGGGTGTCCGACTCAATACCGGAGCGGACGATTTTGGTTGATTGTTGTGCAGTGTTCATAGGGGTTCCTTAAGCGGCTAAAGCAGAAATGCCGGCGCGGCGAGATAATGATTCCGCGGCGGCCACAACGTCGGTAAATACACCTGCACTGGTCACGTGAATGCCAGCGCCTGGGCCGCTGATGGTCAGCGGCGTGTCGTTGTAAATATCGGATTGATAGATCAAGGCATTTTCGGTACCACGCAAGCGAAAGAACGGTGAAAGCGCATCTACTTCTTGCAGCGCAACCGTAGTCTGTGTTGGGGTAAAACTGGCGACATAACATAATCGTTTGCCGGCTTGCTTGGCTGAATGTACTTTTTCTTGCCAGCGCAAATTAGTGTCTTGCGGTAGTAAACCATCAGTGTTGCCGGATTGCAGCGGCGTGAGCTGAATTTGCGCACGTTCAATATCCACGCCACAGGTGCGCAGTAAAATTAAAATCTTGCGGGCCACATCTTCGCCAGATAAATCCTGCAATGGATCGGGCTCTGCATAGCCTTTCGCAACCGCCTCTTGAATGGCTTGGGTAAACGGGATATGGTCTTGAATGCGGTCCAACACATAGGCGATGGTGCCAGACAACACCGCCTCAATGCGCAAGGGTTTATCGCCCGCACGGCGCAAATCTAAAAGTGGCCGGATAATTGGCAAAGCCGCGGCAACGGTGGTTTCGTATAAATACGGTGTCGATTGTTTGTTAGCCAAGTGTTTCAGGTTTTCGAAGCGCTCGAAACCGGCGGAGTTGGCTAATTTATTGGGTGTGACAATAGCGATGCCTTGCGCCAAGAAGCGCTCGTATAATGCCGCAATATCTGGGCTTGCTGAGGCATCAACCACCACCAGTTTATCGAAGCATTGGCCGCTGAGTTCTTTCAATAAACGCTCTGCCGATTGTGGCTGTGTGGCTTGCTCGGATAAACGTTGCAGAAGGTCTTCAACATTGCGTTCATTGCGTTTGCACCACAAGATGCGCGTTGAATTGCATATCGCTACAATGCGCAGTAGGGTGCCGTTTTCCGCGTGCAGATTCTTGGCTTCTGAAAGTAATAGCTGCAAGGTTTTGCGGCCCACATTGCCACTAGCACCGATGATTGCCACCGCTGTTTCTTGATGCAGCGGCTGTATTGCGCTGTGTGCCAAACGCGTGAAGCGCTCCAAGTCGGTTGCTTCAATGGAAAATGCCAGACTTCTATATTTTATGAAATGGCTGTGTTGAAAAATCGCAATGTCTGCTTTTTCGGCTAAGTGCAGCAAGGTTTTCTGGTAGGCTTTGGCGTCTAAATGATCGGCCAGAAACACCGATATCACGCTGGCTTGCGGCGTGCTCTTCTGCCAGCGCTGTAAATGCGTTGGTAAAGCAGGCGTTTTGCTCAAGGTGCGGTTCTCAACCGGCGACCAACAGGCAATGAAGCTTTGCGCGCGGTGTTCAATCTGTTCAGTTATGCAGGTGCTTCCGCCATGGCCAATATCACGTAGATGCAATGCAATGGTTGTGCCAATCAAGGGTTCAATCGTACGCGGATGCAACACGCCGGAGCCGGATTGCGACAGCTGCAAGGCATCACGAAAAGCCAATTTGGCAATGGGGTTAGCGCCTGGCACATAATCCGGATCAGCACTGAGAATGCCGGCGGTATCGCCAAATAATTCAACGCTCTCGCTTTGCGTGTATTTCGCCACAATCGCGGCGCTGTAATCAGACGCATTTCGCCCTAATAAGCTGGTTTGTCCTTTTTGATTGCTGGCGCAAAAGCCGGTAATCACGGTAATTTTCAAGCGTGGGGTGTCTTTTTGTAATGCGGTGAAACACGCTTGTGTGGCCTTTTCATCAAGCCGTGCATTTAATAATGGGCCTGTGGTTTTTATCAGGTTTTCTGAGCAGAGCCAGTTGCAGTTTTTACCTGCCTGTTTCAAGGCCTGTGAAATTAATGCCGCTGATAGTTTTTCGCCAAGCGCAAGAATGCTGGCGATATCGGCATTGGATTGCACGCGCGTTTGAATACATTTCTGTGCAGCCTCTATATAAACGGCCACTGCCTGACGCCATGCGTTTGCATGGCTCGCGCTTAAGATTTTGTTGGCCAGCTGCTGATGGTCGGATAGTAGCGTGAGCAGTTTTTGATGTGCAAGGGTTTTTGAAGATGTTGCCACTTTGCAAATATCAATCAGTCGCTCGGTACTGCCTTTCAAGGCTGAAACCACCACATAGCAATCACTGCTCGCGGATTTGCTGGTAATGATGTCGCAGACCCGATGGATATTTTCATGGCTATTCAGTGTGCTGCCGCCGAATTTTAAGGTGATTGTGCGCATGGGATTCTCAATGGCTGGCGTGTAAAAAAGGGCTTAAGTATTCAGCCATTGCTTGGCTTTCAATCAGAAAACCATCGTGGCCGTAGCGGGTGTTAATGAGTTGATGTGTGGCATTCGGAATATGCTCAGCCAACAGCGCTTGTTCGGCAAAGGTATACAACTGATCATGTTCTAGGCTGATGACTAAGGTCGCTTGTTGGATGCTTTGCAAAGCCGATATCACGCCATCTCGGTGTTTGCCGATGTCGTGGCTATTCATGCATTCACTTAGTCGGATATAACAATTGGCATCGAAGCGTTCGGTGAATTTTCGGCCTTGATGCAATAAATAGTCTTGAACCGCGAATGCTTGCTGAGCGCCAGGGTCGCGTTGGAAACGTTCGCTGAACTCACGATCACTGCGATAGGTAATGAACGCCATTTGACGCGCTAAAGCCAAGCCATTTTCTGGCGCTTGTTGCTCGCAGTAATAGCCATTGTTGAAATTTGGATCTAAGCGAATGGCCGCGCGTTGACAACTGCTGTGTGCAATCGCTTGTGACGAGTGCTGGGCGGTGGTGGCAATTAAAATGAGCGAGCCAACCAATTCCGGTTCAAGCAAGGCCCATTCCAAGGCAATCATGCCGCCCAGTGATGGGCCGATGATGCTGCGCAGTTTTTTGATGCCGAGCTGCTTGATGAGCGCAGCTTGCGCACGTACTTGATCGCGAATGCTGAGCTGCGGAAAATCAATTTTCCACGTGTCGCTTGTGGCGGGGTTTATGCTTGTTGGTCCGCTGCTGCCATAGCAACTGCCAAGCAGGTTAATGCAGATCACGAAATCGCGTTCTGGGTTTAAGGGTTTATTTGCACCGAGTAAATCGGGCCACCAGCTTTCTAGATTGGCGGAGCCCGATAAGGCGTGTACTACCAAAATAGCGTTATCGCCGGTTTTATTTAGCTTTCCCCAAGTTTGATAAGCCAGCTGAAAGGGTAACTCAATGCCGCTGGCGTCAAGCTTTAAGGGTGTTTGGCTTTGCCATAGCAGGCGATTAGGCACGAGTTCTGCCTGATATTTTGCCGTATTTGATGGTAAATCAATCGTTTGCATTATAAGCCATACGGACGTCTAAACGTATATACGCCTAATAATACAGACATCCGGATGTCTGTGCAACACTTTGTTACAATAGCCATGCCTTTTATGCAATTTGCCGCTTTTCAGCTCACTCACACGAGACCTTTATGACCCAAGAAGAGTTCATTGTTCCCTATATTGAGCGCGGCATGAAACGCCAGCAGGTCAAGAAAATCACGGTCTCGATTCCTGTGCATGTGTTAGAGTTGCTGACCAATGAACGGACCCGCCGGCAGATTAAGAGCCTTCGGCACGCAACCAATTCAGAATTGCTGTGCGAAGCATTTTTGCATGCCTATACCGGCCAGCCTTTACCCACCGATGAAGAATTGGCCCGAGCGGCCGACTAATACAGGACACGTGGCATGACTGATTCCAAAGACAAAAACTCGCTGTATCGTGGGCCAAGCCCGAAACGCGACGACGCGCGTGGTCCTCGTCCGCCGCGCCGTGACGATGCGCGACCGCAAAGGTCGGCGCATTATGAGCATAACGACGCATCGCCTGTGCGCCGCAATGATGAGCGGCCTAGACCTGTGCGAACGTTTGAACGCCCTGAAGCCAGTGCACCACGACCACGTCCACGCTTTGAGCGCGACGAAAACCGCGCCCCGCGCCCTAGAACTGATCGTGCGGAATACGCACCGCATCAAGATTTCTCAGAAGCTGAGCACGAACAGCGCCCGGTAAAAATTAAAGAATTCCGAATTTATGGATTAAACGCCTGTTTGGCGGCATTCAAGAAACGCCCAGACAGCATCCGTAAATTATGGCTGTTGGAATCGCGCATTCCGAAACTCACCGATCTATTGGCGTTTTGTGTGAAAAACAAAATTGGCTACAATGTGGTGGAAAACGAAGACTTGGAAAAATTAACCGCCAGCGCGCACCATGAAGCCTTGTGCATGGCCTTGCTGCCACATCAAGAGCATGCGCTATCCACGTGGTTGATGGATGTGCCAAGTGGCGCTTGCCTGATGATTTGGCTGGATGGGGTCGGCAATCCACATAATTTAGGCGCCATCATGCGTTCTGCAGCGCATTTTGGGGTGAATGCCATTTTATTGCCAAAGCAGTCCAGTTTGGCTAATTCCGGCGCGGCAGCACGGGTTGCTGAAGGTGCGGCTGAGTATGTGCCATTAGTGCGTTTGGGCCGCAACGAAAACTCGATTGCGCAATTGCAAGCCGCTGGCTTCGAACTGGTTACCACGGTGGTGCGCGGCGGCAGCAATGTCTTTAAATCTGAGCTACCCAAGCGTTGTGTGCTTGTCATGGGTGCTGAACAAGCAGGTGTGGAGGCTGAGTTATTAGCTGTCAGTAAATTGCGTGTTGAAATTCCCGGAACCGGGCATGTTGATAGCTTGAATGTGTCAGCGGCAACCGCCGTTTTATTGGCCGAATGGCAAAGACAAGTAGCAGCAAATTGAATCGATAAAAGTGGTGCAAGAAATGCAGTGTGTCCGGTGTTCTTCACGCGCATTGGCAAGTGCATCTGTTAGGATAAGCACTAAGTAATCGGCTACGTAGGGATGCCGAACATCGTAGCGTTACTGGGGATCTAATGGGGCGTATTCGGCGTACATTCATTTTGTTGTTGGCATGCGCGTGCGTGCCAATTGCTCATGCGAATCATACCGCACAGGCTATCGATATTGATGCGCTAAGCAGTCCGCGTATGGATATGTTTGATGCGGGTGATGGCTTGCCCAATTTAACCTTGGTATCAATCAGCGCCACCAACGATGGCCACGTTTGGGCCGGCACCATGCGCGGTTTAGCGCGCTACAATGGTCTTCGATTTGTGCCGGTGGATATGCCCGATGCGGCTAGCGCGCCGGGAATGATTAGTGCCGTTTTGGCGGTGGATAATCAGCAGGTGTGGGCGGCGCCGGCAAATGATGGCGTGTATTTATGGAATGGTCACACATGGCGGCATTTTCGTGCAGGGCAGGAATTTCCGGGCTTTGATGTGCGTCGCTTGCGGGCATTCAAAACCCGAGACGGTCTGCGTGTTTTTGCCACCACCAATGAAGGCATGGTAGCCGTTTGGGATGGTCAGCGTTGGTCAGCATTAAAGCTGAATTACCGTTTGCGCGGCAAAGAAATTTTCGATGTGTTATTGCTTCAAGGACAAACCAGCGCGCAGGATACCTATTGGATTGCTACCTATAATGCCGGCTTGCTTCGTTGCCAAATAAACGCTGTGTGTGAAGAAGTCAATGTGCCAGGCGAAGCGCGGTTCTTTGAAATTAGCAGCCTGCGCAGCCTGCAAGAACAAGATGGCAGCACCAGTATTTGGGCGGGTAGTTATGGCGGTGGTGTTGCGCGTTTGAATAACAACAAATGGCAGCGTTTCACAGCCAAAGACGGCCATTTAAACGGCGATTATGTACACGACCTTGTAGTGGTAAATCCCAATGCTACCTACCCGGAAGTATGGGTTGGAACACGCAATGGGTTATCGCGCTACAAAGATGGCAAATGGCAGCGTTATAACACCAATCAATTGATGATGAGCCGCGTACGTGGTTTGTCCATTAGTCAAAACGGTCAAGGGCATTCGCAGTTATGGGCAGCGACTGATAACGGTGCCGCACGTTTACATATCCAAAGCGCTTGGCGAACGGTGAGTCGACTCAGTGAAAACGGCAATGGCGTTTGGGCCACTTTGTTCGAAGTTGATCCTGATGGCAGCGAGCGGCTTTGGTTAGGCAGCGATGGTGATGGGCTTTGGCGTTATGAGCATGCAGCCTGGACGAAGTTTAG
>JAYTVJ010000009.1:0-8910 GCA_043744535.1 Arenimonas sp. | reverse complement strand
GCCAAACGTTCTGGCGTGCCCACATCGGTCCATTGCCCCGCGAAATATTCGCCAGTGATTTGCTGGGCATGCATGGCTTTGCGCAAAATGGGTGCCAGTTTGAAGCGCGGATTTTGCGCATTCAATGAAGCCCATTCGCTTTGGCAATTCAGCAAGAGTGCCGGGCGATAAACACCAATGCCAGAAAACGTCAGGCGTTGTTCGCCCTCCGAATGCAAAAAGCCCTCAGCGCTTAATGCAAAATCACCGTTTGGGTTGTGCTCAGGATTATTCACCATCAGTAAATGTGCTAAGCCTTCGGGATTTTTCGGCAAGCAATTGAAATCGACATCGCAGAACACATCGCCATTCACTGCAATAAAGGGCGCATCGCCTAAATGCTGCAACGCTAAAGCCATGCCGCCACCGGTTTCAAGCGGTTCGGCGCCTTCATAGGAATACACCAAGCGCAAACCCCAGCGGCTGCCATCGCCAAGCGCCGGTTCAAAACAGCTGGCCAGCCATGAGGTGTTAATCACAATCGTTTGGCAGCCTAATGCGGCTAGTTTTTCAATGTGCCATTCAATTAAGCGTTTGCCGCCCACGCGCAGCAAGGGTTTTGGCGTGTGTTCGGTGAGCGGGCGCATGCGCTCACCTTTGCCGGCAGCAAAAATTAAGGCGTTCATCAGGCGCTCGGTAAACGTATATCGCGCGTGCCTATGGCTTGCTCAATCAGTGCAATCAGTGGCGCCGTTTCCGGGTATTTTTTACCAATGGATTGCGTGTATTGCCACACCAAGGGCAGATCATTTAAATAGCCTGCCTTGCCATCGCGGTAGTATAAGCGGCAAAAAATCCCCAATACTTTAATGTGCCGCTGTAGGCCCATTAAATCAAAGGCGCGTAGAAATTGGCTGGAACTGCCGGTTGCCAAGCCAGCGGCTTGCGCTTTTAATCGATACGCTTCCACCCAGCCATCAACCTGCGCATTTGGCCAAGCGATATAACAATCGCGCAGTAATGAGGCTAGGTCGTAGGTGATTGGGCCGCGCACCGCGTCTTGAAAATCCAAAATGCCCGGCTTGCCAGACTCTGACAACAGCAGATTACGCGAGTGGTAATCGCGGTGCACAAAAACCTGTGTTTGCTGTTCGGCATTGGTAATCAAGGCCCGAAAAGCAAGCTCAATAACATCCCACTCATCACAAGATGGCGTAAAGCCTAAATGCCGTTCAAAAAACCAAGTCGGCATCAGTTCCATTTCAGTCACTAAGCGTTGTTCGTCATACACAGGCAAATCCGCGCAAGATACCTTAAGCTGCATATGCAAAAGTGCATCTAGCGCTTGCCCATACAAACCCTGAACACTTTCTGCATTTAATGCCGGCAAAAACAGCTGTGTGCCAAGATCGCTCATCAACACAAAGCCATTTTCACTGTCCACGGCTTTAATCAGCGGCGCGTTAAGGCCAGCATCGGTTAAGCGCTGAGCCATTGCCAGCCAAGGGCCAGTATCTTCTTTATCGGGCGGTGCATCCATCACAATCCAGGTTTGTCCAGCGCTAGTGCCACGCCAATAACTGCGGAAGCTGGCATCTGCAGACGCACTTTCAAGGCCAAATTGTGAGTCGTTTAAGGCGGATTGTGCCCACACAAGACGTTGCGTGGCGCGTTGGGTATGAGGCATGCTGATTTCTCTTATGGGACTTTACGCGATTTAATGATTTAATAGCACTAGGATACGTGAAACACTTAGGAAAGTTTAAATGAAATCAGTCACACCGGTAATCTTATCCGGCGGATCGGGCACGCGACTTTGGCCTCTATCACGCGAGGCGCACCCAAAGCAATTCTTGCCAGTCATCGGCGAGCATTCCTTATTGCAAGCAACGGCCTTGCGCTTACAGGGCTTGAATGCCTGTGCGCCAGTTATTGTGGCCAATGAAGCGCACCGTTTTTTAGTGGCAGAGCAGTTGCAGCAGTTGGGTATAAAGGCTAGCGCACTGTTGCTTGAACCGATTGGCCGCAATACGGCGCCAGCCATAGCAGCAGCGGCCTATCAAGCATTAGCTAGTGATGCCGATGCGGTGTTGTTGGTGATGCCGTCTGATCATGCCATACGCGATGTTGAAGGCTTCCAGGCTGCCGTTGCACTAGCCTTGCCGATTGCGCAGCAAGGTGGCTTCGACAATCGCGGTGCGATTGTCACCTTTGGTATTGTGCCGGAAGCCCCAGAAACCGGGTTCGGTTATATTAAAGCGGGTGCTGGTGAGGGTATTCGCGCTATCGAGCGTTTTGTTGAAAAACCCGATGCTGAAACGGCTGTTGCCTATGTGCAATCCGGCGATTATTTTTGGAACAGTGGCATGTTCTTGTTTAAAGCCAGTCGCTATTTGGAAGAATTAGCGTTGTCTCAGCCTGAAATGGTGCGCTTGGCCAAACAAGCCGTTGAAAAAGCGCAAATCGATGCCGATTTTATCCGTTTGGATAAAGAGGCATTCACCGCCATGCCATCCGATTCCATCGATTACGCGGTGATGGAGAAAACCCAGCAGGGTTTTGTCTTGCCCATTTCGGTGGGTTGGAGCGATGTGGGTTCTTGGCAGGCACTTTGGCAAGTTTCCGAGCAAGATGGCAACGGCAATGCCCATCATGGCGATGTGTTGGCGGTGGATTGCCAGAACACCTTAGCGCTTGGTGATAAACGCCTGTTAGCCTTGTTAGGGCTGACGGATATTGTGGTGGTGGATACCGACGACGCATTATTGGTGGCGCACAAAGACCGCGTGCAAGAAGTTAAAGAAATTGTCTCGCAATTAAAATCGGCCAATCGCTCGCAAGCCACCTGGCACCGAAAAGTGTTCCGTCCGTGGGGTAATTATGATTCGGTGGATGCTGGGCCACGCTTTCAGGTTAAACGTATTGTGGTTAAACCCGGCGCGCAGCTTAGCTTACAGATGCACCATCATCGTGCCGAGCATTGGATTGTGGTGAGTGGCACCGCTAAAGTTACCTGCGACGACAAAGTATTCATGCTGGCGGAAAACCAAAGCACCTACATTCCCTTGGGCAGTGTGCATCGCCTTGAAAATCCTGGGAATATCGCATTGGAGCTGATTGAGGTACAATCAGGGTCGTATTTGGGCGAGGATGACATTGTCCGTTTTGATGATGTCTATGGACGCACGCCCAATAGTTCAGGATGACCGATGATTGATTTGCACTGCCATATTTTGCCAGGCATTGATGATGGCGCACCCACTTTAGAGGTGGCATTAGCCATGGCGCGTTGCGCTGTGGCCGATGGTATAACCGTCACGGCGTGCACACCACATATTTACCCTGGCCTGTATGAAAACGACCGCGAAAGCATTTTAGCGGCGATTGAATCGTTCCGGCAGATTTTAGCGAAAGAAAGCATCCCATTGCGCTTGGTGGAAGGCGCTGATACGCATTTAGCGCCTGATTTGGCCGGCCAAATTAAAGCGGGTAAAGTGCCCACCCTCAATGGCTCGCGCTATTTCTTGTTTGAGCCGCCGCACCATGTAGCGCCGCCACGCATTGAAGACACGGTATTTTCTTTGTTGGCAGCCGGTTATGTGCCGGTTATCACGCATCCTGAACGTTTAACGTGGATTGAAGAAAACTATCCTGTATTTGCGCGTATGGTAAAGTCTGGTGCTTGGATTCAATTAACCGCGGGAAGCGTTACCGGCCGTTTTGGCCCACGCCCGAAATACTGGGCGGAACGCCTAATGGATGAGGGACTGTGCCATATTCTAGCCACCGATTCGCATCACATTGATCGCCGGCCACCGTTCTTGGCCGAAGCGCGCGATGCGGCGGCTAAACGTTTGGGGCAGCAAGAAGCCACGCATTTAGTGGTGACAAGACCGCAAGGGATACTCGATAATATCTCTCCCAATGCACTGCCACCCTTGCCAGAGCGGCTTCAGGCGGCGGCGCCAAAAAAAGGCTTTTGGCGCACATTACTTGCAAGCAATACCCATTAAGAGGTTCCTGATGACCCACAAATTTCAACTTAATTCATTTCTTGCCGTGGCTTTGATAGTTTTGCTGCAGGCTTGCGCCTCTAGCGGCTCAAAAATTAAAAGTGGCACTATGATGGCGGTCACATCTACGTCTACATTGGGCAAGCCAGACAACCAAACGCAAACAGGCGTTTATACTGGCAATTCAGAATACCGTATTGGGCCGCAAGACTTATTGGAAGTATCGGTTTTCTTAAACCAAGACCTAAAGCGTGAAGTGCGTGTTAATACGGGCGGACAGATATCATTGCCGTTGATTGGTACCGTGCAAGCGGGTGGCAAAACGGTGCAAGAGCTGGAGATTGAACTTTCCGATAAATACGGTAAAACCTATCTGCAAACACCGCAAATCAATGTGTTCATTAAAGAATTTACCAGCCAACGCGTAACCCTAGAAGGCTCTATTGCCAAGCCGGGCATTTACCCCATTACAGGTAAAACTAGCTTGCTACAAGCAATTGCGATTGGTGGCGGTACGCAGGCACTTGCTAATGAAACGTCAGTGGTAGTTTTTCGTGTTGTCAAAGGCCAGCGAATGGCAGCGGTATTCGATTTAAAGCAAATTCGCTCAGGCCAGACGGAAGACCCTGAAATTTTTGGTGATGATATTGTGGTGGTTGATAAATCACAAGTTAAATCCACAATGAGAGGCATTATCGAATCACTTCCTTTAGTAAATTTATTTACAATTTATTAAACCTCTATAGCGCCTAGGTTGCATATTCTTTATGACAAATACACATTCTGAAAACAATAATAATATTCCATCACAATATCCAGTGCACAGGAATGAACTAACACATTCGCGCGCCGGTGTTCTAAGTACAGATGTACGCGAAGAACAGAAAGATGAAGAATTTGATATTGATGTCAAGACTTTTTGGCATGTCTTGGTAAAAAGACGTTGGACAATTGCGGCAACTATCGCACTAATTTTCCTAATCACGCTTATTGTCAGTTTGTTATTGACTCCTGTTTATCGGGCAACCAGTACAGTGCAGATTGATCGTGAAATGGTCCAGGTAACCGCTGACAGTGCTTCGCAGATGCAGGATCTGTGGATGGACCCAGATTACATCAATACCCAGTATCAGGTGTTGCAGAGTAGGGAGCTGGCAGGGCGAGTACTAATTGATATAGGCTATCAGGATGAAAAGAAATTCAATCAAGTGTTTAAGCAAGATCCTTTAGATCAATTTCTTGCAACATTGGGCTTAGGGAAAAAAGGTAATGCTAAAAAATTAGTAAGTCCTACAGAACAGAAGGCTAATTCATTTAGACGAGTTGCGCTTTTCCAAAAAGGTATAAGCATAGAACCAATTAGGGCAACGCGTTTAGTGAACATTCATTACAACAGCTCCGATCCAAGCTTTGCAATTAACTCGGCAAATGGTTTGGCGGATGCCTTCCTAAACCGAAACCTAGAAACACGGTTTGAAAGTTCTAATTATGCGAAGACGTATTTAGAGGACCAGCTCAAACAGCTCAAATTAAAGTTGGAAGATTCTGAAGCGCAGCTAGTTAAGTTCGCCGAGCAAGAACAGATTATTAGTACCGGCGGTGAAGAGACTGGCTCGCTACAAGAACAGAATGTGGGCGCATTGAATGCTGCTTTGGCGCAAGCTAAGCAGGATAGAATTAAAGCGCAAGCACGTTGGCAGCAGGCGCAAAATAATGTTGGCTTAGTAACATTTGGAACGGCCGGCGTTGCGTCAGCCATCAGTGGCTTACAACAGTCACGCTCGAAACTGATGTTGGATTACCAAGATAAATTAAGTATTTATAAACCTGCTTATCCATTAATGATTCAGTTGCAAAATCAAATCAGTGAAATTGATAAGCAAATTGCACAAGAGATGCAAAATATCAAATCATCGATTAAGGGTGAATACGAATCGGCACAGCAAAATGAGAGCATGATTGAGGCGCAGATTAGATCTTTAACCGGCGAGGCGCTAGATTTAAAAAGCCGTTCCATCCAGTACAACATCTTCAAACGTGATGTGGATACCAATCGCCAATTATATGAAGCTACATTGCAGCGTTATAAGGAAATCGGTGTGTCAGCAGGTGTTGGCTTTAACAACCTATCCATTGTTGATAGAGCCGTTAATGCCAAAAAATTTAATCCCAATATCCCCATGAATCTTGCTATCGCTTTGATTTTCGGCTTAATTGCCGGAACACTATTAGCTTTGTTACTTGAATTCCTAGACGATACCTTGAAAAATCCAGAAGATGTTGAAAAATATCTTAAGCTTGCTGTGCTGGGTGTTATTCCAAAACTTGCAGAGAATGTGAGCATTGATACTGCTTATGCTGACACACGTTCAGCATTTGCCGAATCGTATCGATCTGTGCGCACGTCATTGCAGTTCTCTACTAGCCGCGGCGTGCCTAGAACCCTACTGATTACCAGCTCATCGCCATCAGAAGGCAAGTCAACAGCGGCCTATATGATTGCTCGCAACTTTACTGAAATCGGTAAACGCGTACTGTTGCTTGATATCGATATGCGCAAGCCTTCCATTCATAAAAAATTAGCATTAGATAATTCAGTGGGTCTAAGTAGTTTTCTAGCGGGAGCGGTGCCGCTCACCGATATCATCCAAGTATCCGATATCCCTTTATTATCAGTAATTACAACCGGACCTTTGCCGCCAAACCCTGCCGAACTATTGTTAAATGAAAATATGCAAACGTTGTTAGGGTATGCTTTAGAGCATTTTGACCAGATTGTTATTGATGGGCCACCGGTTATGGGTTTAGCTGATGCGCCTATTGTGGCTAGCTCTGTTGAAGGCGTATTGCTTATTATTGAAGCAGGTGTAACACGCAAAGGATTGGCCACCAATGCGCTTAAACGGCTTCGCTCTGCGCGCGCGCACATTATTGGCACATTGATTAATAAGTTAGAGGCTAAACATACGCCTTACAGTTATGTGTATGGTAACTACAGCTACAACTATGGTGTGGACGACCGTAAAAAACTGACCAAATGAACCCATGGCGTGCTGCCTTAGATCAGGCCTTGTTGCTCCAAAAGCAGCCCGCTTTGGCTGTCGCCTTTCAGCAGGCCAGTTTGCCGGAGGGTATGCCAACATTGATCAGGTTGGCTTCGGACGAGGGTGGTCGTAGAAAGGATTTGGCGCAGCTTGTTGGAATAGATGAGAGCCAGTTGCAATCGGCTGCTACCGAATATCTATTGCAAATATGCCTTTACCCCGGTAGCAATGATTACAGAGTGCTTGGTTTAAACGCCACAGCTGATATGAAAGTTGCCAAAGAACATCATCGCCTGTTGCTGAAATGGTTGCACCCAGATAGAAATCCAGATAACCAAATATTAGCTGGTCGTGTTAATCAGGCTTGGTCTGCCATTAAAAATAACCTCAATGTTGCTGTGCTTAATCCATTACCCAGTGATACAACAATTGACTGGAGTCAGCAACAAGTTCAACCGCCGGCTGGTAGGTTTCCTTTGTTTCTTTGGGGGTTAATTGCCTTTGTTGTCTTATTGTTGGTATTTAGTATGATGCCGGATTCGACAATCTACGTTGCGGATTCAGACTCCATCGCAAAGAGATCTGAAGCAATGGGAACAAAATCTGCAGACAGTAATGATAGTTTGCTCGCAAAAAAACTCAGCGCATTAGAGTTTTCTTTTGGTGCAATTAAAAAGGCTGTGCTCCCTTCCGATAAAGTTAAAAAGAAGCCATTGAAAGAATCGGAAAGCGTTAGTAACTTGCAACTGCAACACAAACCTTTACCTACTTTGCTCGAACGCGAATCTATTGTAAGTTCGCCAACTAAAACGAATGAAAAAAATGCGCTGAAAGCACACCAACAAGTAAGCAATAGTTCAATGGTGCAGGTTGCAAAACCTGAAGCAAATGCGGATAAACCGATTATTACAAATAGCACTAAACAGGCTGTGCCGGTTTTAGAGCCAAAGCAAACTCTGCAGAGTGAGGCACAAGCATTGCTGGATGCGTTTAGGCAAGATTACCGTGCCGGTAATTTAAATGCATTTATGCTTAATTTTTCCAACTTTGCAAGAAATAATCGCGGCAACCGTCAGGCTATAGAAGAAGATTACGCCGGTTTTTTTGCCAAGAGCAGCGCAAGGAAAATTAGCTTTACAGATGAAAAATGGCTATACCGAGAAGATGTTGTTCAATTCACTGCACGGTATTCGGCAACAGTCAGAAGAAAAGGCGATTTAATTTCGGATACCAGCAAAGGCAATATTGAATTTATTATGTCAAAAGAAAATGGCAAACTATTGATTCAGCAAATATTGCTAAATGACTGAAAGGCTTAAGGCATGAATAAAAATAAAATAGTTACCATTTTGCTAGTAATGCTAGTTGTTTTTCTGGTTTGGCGTGTACTGAGTTTAGGAATGGCCGATCAATTGGCGGTGAACAGCCCTGAAAAAGCGTTGTTTTGGCGTTCGAACCATCCTGAAGCGTTATTTCGGATGGCAGAGAAAGACCTAGCCGCTAAAGACTGGAATCAAGCACAAATACGTGCTAAAAAAGCCTTGCGTGCTAATCCATTGGATGGCCGTCCATTGCGGATTTTGGCGCAAGTTGCTGCTAATAAGGGCGATGAAAAGCAAGCGCACGCGCTTTTTTCTGAGGCGGTTAAATTATCTCCGCGAGATGTTATAAGTCACATATGGCTTCTTGAGTTTGCGCTGCGTAAACAGCAAGCTGTGCCTGCAGTTGTTCATTTAGACGCATTATTGCGAGTTAAGCCAAGCTTGTTGGCTTCATTAATACCACAGGCTGTTGTATTAGCTGTCAATCCAGCTGTTCAAAATGCAATGGTTGAACAGTTGGCGTTAAATCCACCGTGGCGCAGGCATTTGCTA
>JAYTVJ010000008.1:0-8961 GCA_043744535.1 Arenimonas sp. | reverse complement strand
TGAAGACACCAAAAGCAATGCGCTTGCCGAATATGCGGTAAACCTCAATGAATTGGCATTAGAAGGCAAGATTGATCCGCTAATTGGCCGTGAAGCGGAAGTTGAACGCACCATTCAAGTGCTGTGTCGCCGCCGCAAAAATAATCCCTTGTATGTAGGCGATCCGGGCGTGGGTAAAACCGCGCTGGCCGAAGGTTTGGCTTGGCGCATTGTTGAAGGGCAGGTGCCGAGTGTGCTAGCGGGCGCGGTTATTTGGTCATTGGATTTAGGCGCGTTGGTGGCCGGCACAAAATACCGCGGCGATTTTGAAAAACGCCTGAAAGCGGTGTTGGCGCAATTGAAGAAAGAAGCCAATGCGGTATTGTTCATCGACGAAATTCACACCATCATTGGCGCCGGCTCGGCTTCTGGCGGCACCATGGATGCATCCAATTTAATTAAGCCGATGCTGCAAAAC
This sequence comes from Arenimonas sp., assembly GCA_043744535.1. Taxonomy (GTDB): domain Bacteria; phylum Pseudomonadota; class Gammaproteobacteria; order Xanthomonadales; family Xanthomonadaceae; genus Arenimonas. The sequence goes on along the minus strand of JAYTVJ010000008.1, from coordinate 8,504 downwards.
GGGGAGTTGCGCTGCATTGGCTCAACCACTTTTCAAGAATACCGTGGCGTGTTCGAGAAAGACCGTGCGCTGGCACGTCGCTTCCAAAAAATTGACATCAGCGAACCTTCGCTGAGTGAAGCAGTGGCTATTTTGAATGGCTTGAAATCGCGCTTTGAGGCGCATCATGAAGTGAAATACAGTGCCGAAGCGATTCAAGCGGCGGTTGATTTGTCGGTGAAACACATCAACGACCGTTTATTACCTGACAAAGCCATCGATGTGATTGACGAAGCGGGCGCACGCCAGCGCTTACTGCCGGAAACAATCCGCAAAGCGGTTATCGATCTAGAAGAGATTGAGTTGATTGTGTCTAAAATGGCGCGCATCCCAACCAAGCAGGTTAACGCGAGCGATAAAGATGTATTGAAAAATCTTGACCGCAATTTGAAGATGCTAATTTTTGGCCAAGATCCAGCCATCGATTTGCTGGTTTCGGCGATTAAGCTAGCGCGCTCTGGCCTTGGGCATCCTGATAAGCCGATTGGTAGTTTCCTGTTTGCTGGCCCAACGGGCGTCGGTAAAACCGAAGTGACTAAGCAATTAGCCATGCAGCTCGGCGTTGAATTGGTCCGTTTTGATATGTCGGAATACATGGAAGCGCATTCGGTGAGCCGCTTGGTGGGCGCACCTCCGGGCTATGTTGGCTTTGATCAAGGCGGCTTGCTAACTGAGAAAATCGTTAAAACGCCGCACTGCGTATTGTTGTTCGATGAAATTGAAAAAGCCCATCCGGATGTATACAACATTTTGCTGCAGATTATGGATCGTGGCGTACTCACCGACACCAATGGCCGCGAAGCGAACTTTAAGAATGTGGTGATTGTGCTGACCACCAACGCCGGTGCACAAATTGCCGCGCGCCGTTCTATGGGTTTTGTTGAACAGAACCACACCACCGATGCAATGGAAGTGTTACGTAAATTGTTTACGCCCGAGTTCCGCAACCGTTTGGATGCTATTGTGCAATTCCAAGCATTGGCCATGGATCATATCTTACGCGTGGTCGATAAATTCTTGATTGAGCTTGAAGCGCTATTGCACGAAAAACATGTGGTGTTGAATGTAACACCGGAAGCGCGTCAATGGCTGGCCGAAAATGGGTTTGACGTGCAAATGGGCGCGCGTCCAATGGCGCGTTTGATTCAAGATAAAATCAAGCGGCCGTTGGCGGATGAGCTGTTGTTTGGTGCGCTGATTAACGGCGGACGAGTGACTGTTGCCGTTGATAATGATCAATTACACGTGAGTGCCATGGCAGAGCCGGAGCGATTGTTGCCCGCTTTTGTTGAACCGTAAATAGCCGCGCGACAATTATTTAGCGCGGTAGGTAATGCGCCCTTTGCTTAAATCATAGGGTGTCATTTCAACTTTTACTTTGTCGCCAGTTAGGATGCGGATGTAGTTCTTACGCATCCGGCCAGAAATGTGTGCGGTAACCACATGGCCGTTCTCAAGCTTAACGCGGAACATGGTGTTTGGCAGCGTTTCTAAAACGGTGCCATCAAATTCAAGTGAATCGTCTTTAGACATGCAGAAGTAAATACTTTTTAAATTAAGGCGCTATTTTGACAGGTTTACCGCATAAGTGCAAAGAAAGCCTTAATTAGCATTCATTTGCTGATAATCCGTTAGTGTTAAATCGCTGAAATGCCTACGCCAAGAGCCCATTTGTGCGGTTTTTTTGGTTTGTTCTGTTATTAAGCGTAGGTAATCTGCGCGTTTTATATTTATGCCACCAAGAAGCTGCAAGTGCGGGTTTTCTAGCTGAGCGTCTATCCAAGGCCATTGCCATGCGGCTAACTGTTTGCCTAATGCGTATAAGGCAAACGCTGATGCTTGGCTTTGCAAACTAAACATACTTTCGGCAAAAAATACTTGCCCAATCGCTAAGCCATATAGGCCGCCAACTAATTGTTTGCCATCAAAAATTTCAATGCTGTGCGCATAGCCAAGCAGATGTAAGGCGGTGTAGGCACTTATCATCTCATCGCTGATCCAGGTGCCATGCTGGCCATTGCGTGGCACATCTGCGCAGTGCTGAATAATCTGCGCAAAGCAGGTATCGGCACGTACCGTCCAATTTTTGGCGCGAAGTTGCCGAATTCGAGAGTGGCTTAAATGTATGCTCGAGGTGTTGAAGCCATAGCGTGGTTCCGGGCTCCACCACAAAATCGGCTCGCCAGGGTTATACCAAGGAAAAATACCTTGCTGATAAGCGCTTAATAGCCATTCTGGGCTAAGTTCACCACCACTAGCCAATAAACCATTCGGCTCAAGCAGGGCTTGCGCCACATCGGGAAATTCAAGCGTAAAAAATGTGCCCAGCTCAGTGTTCTTTATCGAGAAATTTCTCGGCATCTAAAGCTGCCATGCAGCCAAAACCGGCCGAGGTGATGGCTTGACGATAGACTTGATCGGCCACATCGCCGGCAGCAAAAACGCCCGGAATGCTGGTTGCGGTGGCGCCGCCATCCAAGCCCGATTTAATGGTTAGATAGCCATTTCGCATGTCTAATTGGCCTTCAAATAGCGAGGTGTTTGGCGTATGCCCAATTGCGACAAAAAAGCCTTGTAGGTCAATTTCGCGGAAAACGCCGGTGTTGACGTCTTGGATGCGCATGCCGGTTACGCCGGTTTCATCGCCTAGCACTTCATCAACACTGTGATTCCAGACTAATTCAATTTTGCCAGCTTGCGCTTTGGCGAATAATTTATCTTGCAGAATTTTTTCCGAGCGTAATTTATCGCGGCGATGCACCAAATAGACTTTACGAGCAATGTTCGACAAATACAGCGCCTCTTCAACAGCGGTATTGCCGCCGCCAATCACCGCCACATCTTGATCGCGGAAAAAGAAGCCATCGCAGGTGGCGCAGGCAGAAACGCCCTTGCCCATGAATTTTTGCTCGGATTCAATGCCAAGGTATTTGGCGCTGGCACCGGTTGCAATAATCAAGGCATCACAGCTGTATTCGCCAGAATCGCCTTTAAGCTTAAAAGGCCGCTGTGAGAGATCAGCCGTATGAATCTGGTCGAAAATCATTTCAGTTTCAAAACGCTCAGCATGGCTTTGCATACGCGCCATCAAATCAGGGCCCATCAAGCCATGTGCATCGCCGGGCCAGTTATCCACCTCAGTGGTGGTCATCAATTGGCCGCCTTGTTGCAAGCCTGTAATTAACACCGGCTTAAGGTTGGCGCGCGCGGCATAAACGGCAGCGGAATAGCCTGCAGGGCCTGAGCCGAGAATCAGAACGTGGCAATGTTTGCTTGAAGACATGGAAAATAAACCGTTTTAAAGAGCCTATTAGCTTGAGGCTTAGTGCGCTTTTTATCAAGTATTTGCGGTCAGAGAATTTCGCTGGTTTTTTATACAAAGCTCAGCAAGTCTGTGATTTTGCTATAAACTAGAGCTTATTGAATTCAGGTTAAGGCTTGTGGCTAAAACACCCTTGAAAACAGCAAGTAGCGCTGATCAACAACGACAAAAACTTTGGAAAGAGCTGGCCTTAGTGGCTGTTGCGCCATTATTGTTGTATTTACTGGCCAGTATGGTTTTTTATTCAACCAGCGACCCAGGCTGGTCGCGTACCGGCAGTTTAGATGGCAGCATTCACAATATTGGCGGCATAGTGGGCGCGTATATTGCCGACATCAGCTTTTGGCTGTTTGGCTATGTGGCTTACAGCATTCCCTTAGTGTTGGCCGGTATTGCATGGATTGCCTTATATGGCATGGACAGTGATGGTGACGGACATGTTGATTTTGGCCCAGCGTTGCGCTTATTGGGTATTGTGGGGTTTTTAATCAGTGCAACAGGATTGTGCCATTTAATTGGCGGCCCAGCGCCCGATTTGCCAGCTCAATCGGGCGGTTTTATTGGCGCCTTAGTTGGCAAAAGCATGAATATGCTATTTGGCGGCTTGGGTGGAAATTTATTCTTACTCACCGTTTTCCTGCTTTCCGTCACACTGGCAACTGGCTTGTCGTGGTTTGCGGTGATGGATTGGATTGGTGGTGCTAGCTTGGCGCTGATTGCTAAGTTCAGCAGCAAGAAAGAAGAAGCCAGCGAATGGAGCCGAACCCGCGCCTTGCGCACCGAGCGTGAAGAAGTTCGGAAAGTGGATACCGAGCGTCGCGCAAAGCGTGAGCCGATTAAAATTGAAGCGCCAGCGCCGAATGTGGTCGAGAAAAGTGATCGCGCAGAACGTGAGCAGCAAATTCCCTTATTTAACGCCGGCGGCACCAGCGAAATCCCGCCTTTATCGTTGCTTGATGATCCTAAGCCGCAAACCAAAGGCTATTCCGAAGAAACCTTGGAAACGCTATCGCGGCAGATTGAATTCAAGCTAAAAGATTTCCGTATTGATGTGCAAGTGGTTGGCGCTTACCCAGGCCCGGTAGTTACACGCTTTGAAATGGAACCGGCGCCGGGTGTGAAGGGCAGCCAAATATCGTCTTTGGATAAAGACATTGCGCGCGGTTTGTCGGTTAAATCAGTGCGTGTGGTGGATGTGATTCCTGGCAAATCAGTGGTGGGTTTAGAAATTCCCAATACGCAACGCGAAATGATTTATCTCTCTGAATTGCTGCGTTCAAAAGAATACGATAAATCCAATAGTCCACTCACCATTGCTTTAGGTAAAGACATTGGCGGCCGCCCAAGTGTGGCCGATTTAGCGCGTATGCCGCATCTGTTGGTGGCTGGCACCACCGGTTCGGGCAAGTCGGTGGCGGTGAATGCCATGGTGCTCAGCTTGCTGTACAAGGCCAGTGCCAAAGATGTACGGATGCTGATGATTGATCCAAAAATGCTTGAGCTTTCGGTCTATCAAGGCATTCCGCATTTATTGGCGCCGGTGGTTACCGACATGAAAGAAGCAGCCAACGGCCTGCGTTGGTGCGTGGCGGAAATGGAACGCCGTTATAAACTGATGAGCACCGTGGGTGTTCGAAATTTAGCCGGTTTTAACCGCAAGATTCAAGATGCAATTGATGCCGGGCAGCCGATTATGGATCCGCTGTTCAAGCCCAATCCAGAGCTTGGCATTGAAGCGCGTGCGCTAGAGCCCTTGCCATATATTGTGGTGATCATCGACGAATTCGCTGACATGATGATGATTGTTGGCAAGAAAGTGGAAGAGTTAATTGCACGGCTTGCACAAAAAGCTCGCGCCGCCGGCATCCACCTTATTTTGGCCACGCAACGCCCGTCGGTGGATGTGATCACCGGCTTAATTAAAGCCAATATTCCCACCCGAGTGGCGTTCCAGGTTTCAAGCAAAATCGATTCACGCACTATTTTGGATCAATCAGGTGCGGAAACGCTTTTGGGCCACGGCGATATGCTGTATATGCCACCCGGCACCTCAATGCCTGAGCGTATTCACGGCGCGTTTGTTAGCGATGAAGAAGTGCATCGCGTGGTGGAGCATTTGAAACAACACGGCAGCGGTACCGAATACATTCCCGGTGTGCTTGAAGAAGTGCAGATGATGGGCGATGGCGTAGTAGTGGGCGCAACGGGCCTACCAGAAGCCAGTAATGCCAATAGCGATGAATCTGACCCATTGTATGATGAGGCCATCAAAATCGTTACAGAATCGCGCCGTGCCTCTATTTCAGGCGTACAGCGCCGGCTTAAGATTGGCTATAACCGCGCCGCGCGTTTGGTTGAGGCGATGGAAGCGGCCGGTATTGTGTCGCGCCCGGAACATAACGGTGATCGAACGGTCTTAGCTCCACCACCTCCTCGAGATTGACCATGCGCATATTTTTATGTGTAGCACTTTTGGCGCTGAGCAATATTGCATCGGCGCAAACGGCGCGTTTGCAGTTGCAGGCGTTTTCAAAGAACTTGAACACCGCACAGGTTTCCTTTCAGCAAATTGTGACTGGCCCAAACGGTGAAAAAATACAATCGGCGCAAGGCCAATTGCAACTGCAAACACCCGATAAATTTCGCTGGCAATATCTCAAGCCAACGCCGCAGCTGATTGTTGCTGATGGTAAAAAAATATGGATTTACGATCCCGATTTGCAACAAGTCACCGTTAAAACACAGGATGCGCTCAATCAAGACAATCCGCTCAGCGCATTAACCAAGCCCGGTTTGGTTGATCGTTTTTACACGGTCAGCGAACTTGCCACAAAACAAGGTATTCGCTGGTTGCAATTAGTGCCTAAAAACACGCAAAATTCGCCCTTCGATAAAGCCTGGTTAGGCTTTAACACCAATGGCTTAGTGAGCATGCGTTTATTTGATGCATTAGGCCAAGTATCGGATTTTAGTTTCGGTGAATGGAAGAAAAACGCCAGCATTCCGGCCAAGCAGTTTCAATTCGTTGTGCCGAAAGGCGTTGATGTGGTTGAATAGCGCCAATGACTGATTTATTTGCCAGCAAGCAGGCGCAAAAACCGCTGGCTGAGCGTGTCCGCCCAAGGCAATTGTCGGAAGTGGTTGGCCAGCCGCGCTTGCTGTCCAGCGATTCAGCGTTTCGGCAAGCCATAGAATCTGGACGAATACATTCGATGATTTTGTGGGGGCCACCAGGCTGCGGAAAAACCACGCTTGCCTTGTTAATTGCGAAATATGCGAAAGCGCGGTTTGTGTCAATCTCAGCGGTTTTATCCGGCTTGCCAGAGGTGCGTAAGTTACTTGCTGAAGCCGAACAATGCTTTCAGCGCGGCGAAACAACGGTGCTGTTTGTTGATGAAGTGCATCGTTTTAATAAAGTTCAGCAAGATGCATTTTTGCCGTTCATCGAAAACGGTAGCATCATATTTGTTGGCGCAACCACCGAAAACCCCAGCTTTGAATTGAATTCAGCCTTGTTGTCGCGTTGCCGAGTACATGTGTTGGATGCGGTGTCCGCTGAGGCTATTGTGCTAGCCATGAACGCGGCATTAAACGATGCGGAGCGCGGCTTGCAGGCGCAAATCCACATTTCGCCGCAACAATTGCACGCCATTGCGCAAGCGGCTGATGGCGATGTAAGGCGCGCCTTAACCTTGCTAGAAATTGCCGCTGATGTGGCCAGCGCTTCGCAAGGCGAAATCACGGAAGCCATTTTGCAGCAAGTATTAGCCGATCGCACGCGCCGTTTTGATAAAGGCGGTGATCAATTCTATGAACAAATTTCAGCGCTGCATAAATCCGTGCGCAACTCTAACCCCGATGCGGCGCTGTATTGGCTAACGCGTATGCTTGATGGCGGCTGCGATCCTGCCTATGTGGCTAGGCGCTTAACGCGCATGGCGGTAGAAGATATTGGTTTGGCAGACCCAAAAGCAATGGGCATCGCACTGCAAGCGTGGGATGTGTATGAGCGTTTAGGCGCGCCAGAAGGCGAGCTAGCCTTAGCGGAATGTGTTTTGTACTTGGCTTCAACGGCCAAATCGAATGCCGTGTATGCCGCATTTATTGCCTCAAAAGCCGATGTACAGGAATTCGGCAGTTTGGATGTGCCTTTGCATTTTCGCAATTCAAGCACCAAGCTGATGCGCGATTTGGGCTATGGCAAGCATTATTCCTACGATCCAGATGTTGATGGTGGCATTGATTTTCAGCAACAGTGTTTTCCAGATGGCTTGGGTGAAAAAGTGTATTATCAGCCTGTAGAGCAGGGCGCGGAAATTAAAATCAAGGAAAAACTTTCGCGAATCCGTGCGCTACGTGCGCAAGCAAAATTAAATAAATCCTAATTTATATAAACTACTAGGGAGAGCATTTATGCGTGTTTTTATTGCAGGTTTGTTAGGCGGTTTAGTCATGTTCATTTGGGGCGCGGTGTCGCATATGGCCTTGCCATTGGGCGAGATGGGCATGCAGCAAAGCAAAAGTGAAGACGCCGTATTGGCTGTCTTGAAAGACAATATGCCGCAAGCAGGTGTGTATATTGTGCCCGGCTTAAGTTCGGCGCAGATGTCGGATAAAAACGCGGTAGCGGCCTATCAAGCTAAAGCTGTGGCACAGCCGAATGCGTTTGTGGTGTATCAGCCGCAGGGCCGAGATGGCACGCAAATGGGCCAAAATTTATTGCATGAATATATTTGTAATACGCTGGCTGCACTGTTTGCCGCATTTATTTTGTCGTTGGGCGCATTATCGTTTAGTAAACGGGTTGTGCTTAGTATGGGCTTGGGCGTATTTTCTTGGCTAACGGTGAGTGCGCCGTATTGGAACTGGTATCGATTCCCGCAAGATTTTAGCTTGGCTAATTTGGCGATGTTGGTTATTGGCTGGCTATTGGCGGGTTGCGCCATGGCATGGTGGCTGGGCCGCTCAGGGCGATAAATCCCTTGCTGAACCAGGCAGGCGCGGTGATAATTAACACTGCTCCTGCCTTTTTTATTGGACTTTTGTTATGTTAGACCCGCATTTGTTTCGTACTCAATTAGCTGAAACTGCGGCTAAATTGCAGCAACTTCGTGGATTTTCCCTCGACATTACGCAATTTGAA
>JAYTVJ010000007.1:0-35122 GCA_043744535.1 Arenimonas sp. | reverse complement strand
AAACGTGGCGTGGCCCGTCACAATGGTCATCACTCCCGATTCAATACCGGCTAATTTATAGGCTGACAGCAAGGCAATACCGGTCACGATGCCTGGCAAAGCAATGGGCAAAATAAATAATAAAGTGATAGTTTCCTTGCCGAAAAAACTGGCGCGGTATAAAGCAGCTGAAGCCATGGTGCCGAGTACCATCGCTAGTGCAGTGGCTTGCGCTGCAATTTTGGTGGATAGCCATGCTGCAGCGCGTACATCTTCACGCGCAAACGTTTTGGCAAACCATTCCAGCGTGAAGCCTTGCAAGGGAAAGCTAAACGAACTGGTTTCGGTGTTGAAGGCATACATCGCAATCACCAGAATGGGAAAATGCATAAATGCCAAACCCAGCCAAGCACTGGATTTTAGTAGCCAAGGTGTTTGCACATTAGAGTGCATCAAATGCTCCCAAACGTTTAGCTACAGTCAAATAAATGGCAATCAATACAATCGGCACCACGGTGAATGCTGCCGCTAAAGGAATATTGCCCGCCGCGCCTTGTTGCACATACACAAAATTACCGATAAACAATCCGGCCGGGCCAACCAAGGTGGGAATGATGTAATCGCCAAGCGTGAGCGAAAACGTGAAGATGGAACCGGCAACAATACCCGGAAACGCCAACGGCAACAACACATAGCGAAAACTTTTTGCGGCGTTGGCACCCAAGTCCATTGAGGCTTGCATCAAATTCTGTGGCACGCGTTCAATGGCGGCCTGTATTGGCAAAATCATAAATGGCAGCCAGATGTAGGTGAATACCAAAAAACGGCCAAAGTGCGAAGTTGATAAAGTTGAGCCGCCTACATACGGCAAATGCAAAAAGCTTTCTAACACACCAACCAAGCTCAGTTTGCTCAACACCCAATACACTATGCCGCCTTTGGCCAAAATCACCGTCCAGCTATAGGCTTTCACAATGTAACTGGCCCACATCGGCAACATCACGCCGATATAAAAAAAGCCTTTCTCGGCTTTGCCGGCATACACCGCCATGTAATAGGCAATGGGGAACGCAATTAAAGCCGATGCAAGCGTTACCGCGCAGGCCATGGCGAGTGTGCGCAACACAATATCGAAATTGGCTTGTGCAAATATTTTTAGGTAATTATCAAATGTTAGTTTCGGTAATACGGTCATCGAGAAATCGTCGAAGCTGTAAAAACCCTGCCACAGCAAGGCCAGCAAAGAACCCAAATAAATGACTACAAACCACAACAATGGCGGCCCTAGCAATAGCGCCAATAGCACTTTACTATGCCGAAATAAGAAGTTTGATAAACCTCTAAGCGGTGTTTGCAAATACAGTGCGTTCGGGGTCATTGCTTACTCACGCAATGGCACAATGGCTGATGTGGGCCACGAAAGCACTACGGAATCGCCAATGCTTGGCATGCCCTGATTTTGCAGAATACTGTTCGACAACACCGCTGAAAGTTCAAAACCATCGGCTGCAATAATTTCTACACGACTGCTTGCGCCGTGGTATTGCACGTCGCGCACCGCGCCACTGATTGAAATGCTATCGGGCAGGTTTTGGTTAATGGCCATGTTTTCAGGACGCACTGAAAATGCCTGCTTTTGTCCAAGTAGGCGCAAGCCGGTTTCAGCATCAAAAATATTCGACGAACCGACAAAATTAGCCACAAAGACGGTTTCGGGCTTGTTGTATAAATTAGCCGGACTGCCCACTTGTTCAATCTTGCCTTTGTTAAACACCGCCACTCGATCAGACATCGACAAAGCCTCGCCCTGATCGTGCGTGACAAACACAAAGGTGATGCCCAGTTGTTTTTGCAAGGTTTTCAATTCAGCTTGCATTTGTTCACGCAGCTTCAAATCCAACGCGCCTAAGGGTTCGTCGAGCAATAGCACTTTCGGCCGATTAACAATGGCGCGCGCTAATGCAATGCGTTGCCGCTGGCCGCCCGACAATTGCGAGGGCTTGCGCTGGCTCATTTCTGCCAATGCCACCGAGGCCAAGGCTTCTTGCGCGCGGCTACGGCGCTCGGCTTTAGCAACGCCTTTCACCATTAATCCGTATTCAATATTTTCCAGCACATTCATATGCGGAAACAAGGCATAATCTTGAAACACGGTGTTCACATTGCGAAGATAGGGCGGCAAGCCAGACGCTAATGCGCCGTGAATTTTTATTGCGCCGCTGCTTGGTTGTTCAAAGCCGGCAATCAGCCGCAAACAAGTGGTTTTACCAGAACCAGACGGCCCTAATAAGGAAAAGAATTCTCCGTCAGGAATCGACAAAGAGACATTGTCAACGGCGCGCACGGCACCATACAAACGCGAAACATGGTCAAACTCAACAGCAACTGTCATGGTGATAGCTTAATTCCAGTTAAAAAAAACGAGGGGATCGCTCCCCTCGTTGAACAAAACACCTGATCAGCTACCCATGATAGCGATGTAATCTTGTGTCCAGCGGCTGTATGGCACGCAGCCTGCAGCGTCAGAACACTTTGCTTCGGGCGTGCGCCAAAAATGGATTTTATCGAAGTTATCCATGCCATTGGTTTTGCAGCCTTCTGCGCCAAGCAAAGCATTGTCTTTACAGGCGGTTGGTACGGCTGGCAGTGAACCAAACCATGAGGCCACATCGCCCTGCACTTTCGGGCTAACCGACCATTCCATCCACGCATACGCGCAATTGGGATGTTTAGCCGCGCTATGCAACATGGTGGTATCGGCCCAACCGGTGGCGCCTTCTGCTGGAATCACGGAAGCAATCGGCTGTTTTTCCAATTGCAAAGCATTCACCTGATACGGCCATGAACCCGACGCCACCACACCTTCGTTTTTGAAGTCACTCATTTGCACGGTGGCGTCATGCCAATAGCGATGTACTAAAGCTTTTTGTGCTTTCAATAAGCCAATTGCTGCCGCATATTGTTTTTCATTTAAGGCGTAGGGATCGGTAATGCCGAGTTCGGGCTGTTTGGTTTTCAAATACAAGGCCGCATCGGCAATGTAGATTGGGCCATCAAACGCTTGCACACGGCCTTTATTGGATTTTCCATCGGAAAGTTTTTGTTCTTCAAACACAGCCGACCAGCTAGTTGGCGCCGTTTTAAAGGCATTGGTGTTGTACATCAACACATTCGGGCCCCATTGATAAGGCACACCATAATGCTTGCCATCCACGCTATGCCAAGCCGCATCTTGCAAACGCGCATCCACCGAACCATACGAAGGGATACGGGTGATATCGATAGCCTGTACTTTTCCGCCAGCAATCAAACGCAAAGAGGCATCACCGGATGCAGTCACTAAATCGTAGCCGCCTTGATTCATCAAGGCCACCATTTCATCAGAGTTGCCAGCCGTTTTTACGCTGACTTTGCAGCCGGTATCCTTTTCGAAGCCAGTCACCCAATCATAATTTTTATCGGTTTCGCCGCGTTCAATGTAGCCAGGCCAAGCAACAATCGACAGCTCGCCTTCCAATGCTGTGGATACGGGGGCTACCGCAGCGGGCTCAGCCACAGCAGCGGGCGCTGCCTGTTCTTTTTTGCCACACGCCGTTAAGGCCAGCGCAACGCTTAATGTCAGTAATGCAGGTTTCAGTATTTTTGTCATGATCAATCCCTCTTAATGTATGTATTTATGTGTTATGCGCATGATTAACGTAAAGCTAGCTTTTTTTATTCTTAAGCTATGCGTTAATAATATTAACCGTTTTTTTGGGATTGTTGCTAAATAATTTACATTGTATGCACGGATTTAGTATCCCCATGATTTAACACTTAATTCTCGTTTGAAACGCCGTGCGGCACATGCCCTGCCGCCACATGCTGGCGAGCGTTGTCTATGTTGTGCGTTGAGTCATCGAAGAATAAATCGGCGCCGAATGCCTGCAGGAACGGACCTTTATCGCGGCCACCTAAGAATAAGGATTCATCCAAACGCACACCCCACTCGCGTAGCGTTAGAATCACGCGTTTGTGCGCTGGCGCTGATCGGGCTGTTACTAAGGCCGTGCGGATGGGGCTGTGCAATGCTGGGAAGCTGTCTTGCAGATTGTGCAAGGCCGATAAAAAGCCTTTGAATGGCCCACCATTTAAGGGTTTATGCGCATGCTTCACTTCATTGGCATGAAACGCCGCCAATCCGCCTTGTTGCGAAACGCGCTCGGATTCATCGCCGAAAATTACCGCATCGCCGTCAAAGGCAATTCGCAATTCGGTATGCATTTGCACCGATGCCAGCGCTGGTAGAATAGTCGCTGCTGCAACACCATGCTCAAGCGCTGCACGCACCGAACTGGGGTTTGCTGATAAAAACAAATGCGCGCCGAATGGATTGATGTATGGATAGACCTCAGCGCCACTGGTGAATACGGCGCGAGTAATCTTTAGGCCGAAATGCTCGATGGAGTTGAAAATACGCAAGCCGGTGTCCGACGAGTTTCGTGATAATAAAATCACTTCAACGCGCGGCGAGTGCACATCAGCACCTTCATTAAGCGCTAATAATTTCTTCACTAATGGGAAGGCAATGCCAGGCTCCAACAATTCGTTTTCACGTTCGCGCTGATACAAGGCATAGGCATCAATACCCTGCTGTTCAAAGAGCTGATGGCCGTCTTCTAAATGAAACAAAGCGCGTGCGGTAATGGCTACCACCAATTGCGCATGCGATTGTTCGGGTTGTGATGTGGCTTGTCCAGTCATAGCAACAGTATAAGCGCGAAGCGTCTCATTACCTGCGATTAGGTAATGAACTGTTCGTTTAAAATGCGATCATCAAGATTATGCTGAGGATCAAACAACAGCGTAACGGTGTGCTTATTATCTTCACGAATATTCACTTCAGTCACATCGCGCACCTCATGCGAGTCTGCAGTTACACTCACCGGGCGTTTGTAGGGGTCTAATACGCGCAGCTTTACTTGCGTATCGGCGCGTAAAATGGCGCCACGCCAACGCCGCGGCCGAAATGGTGCTATCGGTGTTAAAGCCATAACGGCTGAACCCAGCGGCAATATTGGGCCCATGGCCGAGAAATTATAGGCGGTGCTGCCAGCCGGCGTTGCCACCAAAATGCCGTCACAAACTAATTCATCCAAGCGCACTTGCCCGTTCAAAGCCACTTCAATGCGCGCAGCTTGGCGCGTTTGGCGAAGCAAAGAGACTTCGTTATAGGCAAGAAATGTATGCTGCATACCAGATTCAGTTAGCACTTGCATTTCTAAAGGCTTTAGCACACTGCATTCGGCATCGCGCAAGCGCTCAACCAGATTTTCTTGGTGATAGTGGTTCATCAAAAAACCAACACTGCCCAACTTCATGCCAAACACCGGCAAGCGCAATGCGCCATAGCGATGCAAAGCACTCAGCATAAACCCATCGCCGCCTAATGCGCAGATAACTTCTGCGTGCTCTGGCTGGCTTTGCCCATACAGGGCAACCAAAGCCAGCAAGGCTTCTTGTGCATTCACGGCATTACTGGCAACAAATGCAATTTTTGGGGAAGCCGATAGATTCACGATTATGTCCTGAACACCCTAAAGCACATCATAAACGATGTGCTCTACGATGCAACTTATCGCGAACCGATGGATGCAATTTGCGCTAAGCGCCGAACCGCAACGGATAGCGTTGGGAAATCCATTTCACCCATGCTGCGCATATCTGCCAACATACCAAGTGTGTATTTCAAGGCCGCATCATCGCGCGAAAGCCAAGCAGACACCCAATCGGCCGGACGCTTGCCAGACTTTGAACTAGCCAAGACCGTGCTCACCAATTGACGCTGTTGCGCTTGAAGTTCGTCGCGCAATACACCGCGTGCTTGCGCCTGCCATTTACTGGCCACGGGCTGCGCTTCAACATTGTCCATCAACCAGTTAATGTGCAGTGCTTCGCTTAACGCAAAATGGGTTTGCGCCACATCAGCTACCGATTGCTGTTCCGACAAACTCAACTCAATGATATCCATGGCAGAGTTTAGGTAAGGAATGCTTGCCATAAAATGTGCCAACGGTTTTGACAAGCCCAAGTTAAGCAAGCGTTGCTGTTCGGCACTATACAGCTGAACATCAGCAGGAGTTAAGGCATTCGGAATGTTTTGCAACAGCGCAGAAAAAGGCTGCTGATAGCGCTCCACCATGCGGGCAATATTCAACAATTGGCCAGGCCGTGTGAGCAGCCAGCGAGTAAGATTGCGTTGTAGATGCCAAATTTTTATTAACGCTTGAATCTGAATACTTTCCTTGACGATGTGATCAAGCGCGTCAATTTCGGCCCACAATACACGTGCCTGCATGGTCTCACGAATGATGGCATACGCCTTGGCAATTTGGGCAGGCGTTTCGCCGGTGTCTTCTTGCATGCGCAATAAAAATGTTGAGCCCATTCGATTCACCAAGGAGTTGGTGACCGAGGTTGCAATGATTTCCCGCCGCAAACGGTGATTTTGCATATGTGAAGCGTATTTATCCTGAATGGGCTTAGGGAAATAGCGCTGCAGCTCTTGGCTTAAATGCGGATCTTCCGGCACATCCGAATCGAGCAGTTGATTAAAAATAACAATTTTGTCGTACGACAACAGCACTGAAAGCTCGGGACGTGTTAGTCCAAGGCCTTTGGATTTACGTTCAAGCAGTTCGGCATGGCTTGGCAAATATTCAATGGCGCGATCAAGCAAACCTTGCGCTTCCAACGTTTGAATAAAATGCGCGAACGAACCCATGCGTTCAACGCTCATTGCTTCCATCACACTCAACGCTTGGTTTTGACGGTAGTTATCGACCAACACCAACTGCCCAACTTCATCGGTCATGCTAGCTAAAAAGGCATTGCGTTGTTCAAGATTAAGCTCACCGGCCATCATCACCGAATTCAGCAAAATTTTAATATTCACTTCATGATCAGAGGTATCGACACCGGCAGAGTTATCAATGAAATCGGTATTTAGCAGCACGCCATTAAACGCCGCTTCAATCCGGCCTCGTTGGGTCATGCCTAAGTTACCGCCTTCACCCACCACCTTGCAGCGCAGTTCGCCGCCATTCACGCGCAGGGCATTGTTGGCGCGGTCGCCACAATCTAAATGGCTTTCCGCCGATGATTTAACATACGTGCCAATGCCGCCATTCCACAGTAAATCGACGGGCGCTTTTAATATGGCATTCATCAGCTCATTGGGGTTTAGTTCGGTTGCTTCGGTGTCGAGCGACAACGCCTGCTTTACCTCAGGTGTTAGCTCAATAACTTTGGCCGAGCGCGGATAAATGCCGCCACCATGCGAAATAAGACTGCGGTCGTACTCGTCCCAGCTGGAACGCGGCAAGGCAAACATGCGTTCACGTTCAATGAAGCTTCGCGCCGAATCGGGGTTTGGATCAAGGAAAATATGCCGGTGATCAAAGGCAGCCACTAAGCGGATATGTTTGGATAACAACATGCCATTACCAAACACATCGCCCGACATATCGCCAATGCCAACGCAGGTAAAATCGTCGCTTTGGCTATTGCGATTCATTGCACGGAAATGCCGCTTAACCGATTCCCATGCACCTTTGGCGGTAATGCCCATGCCTTTGTGGTCGTAACCCACCGAACCGCCAGAAGCGAATGCATCGCCTAGCCAATAGCCATGCTGTTCTGAAATGCCATTGGCAATATCAGAAAATGTTGCAGTGCCTTTGTCTGCTGCCACCACCAAATACGGATCATCGGCATCATGGCGAACAACCAGTTGTGGATGCACCACTTGGCCATCAACGAGATTATCGGTAATGTCTAATAAGCCGTTGATAAAGCGTTTATAGCAGGCAATCCCTTCGGCTTGAATGGCATCCCGATCGCCGCCTACAGGAGAGCGCTTAACGAAGAATCCGCCTTTTGACCCCACAGGCACAATAACGGTATTTTTGACCATTTGTGCTTTAACTAAGCCCAGCACTTCGGTGCGGAAATCTTCGCGACGATCCGACCAACGCAAACCACCGCGTGCAACTGGGCCGAAACGTAAATGCACCCCTTCCACATACGGCGAATACACAAATATTTCGCGGTATGGCACGGGCTTTGGCACATCTGGCACCATGGCAGGATTAAATTTGTAACTAACGTAATCTTTTAGTGTGGCGTCTTGTTCGGAACTTTGGAAATAACTGGTGCGCAACGTTGCTGTCATCACAGAGGTAAAGTAACGCAGCATCCGATCTTCGTCGAGGCTAGCCACTTTTGCCAGTTGTTTGTTCAGGAGTTTATTGACTGCGCCAATTTGGTCTTCCCGCGCTGTTGCCACGAAATTAGCCATGTACCGTTCGGCAGAATCCACGCCCATGCGCACCAGTGTGGGCGCCAATTCCACATTCGAGCTTACCAAATCCGGGTTAAAGCGTGCGTCAAACAAGCCAATCAATAAGCGCGCAATGGCTGGATATAGTTGCAGCGCTTGTTCCATATAAGCCTGCGAAAACGGAATGCCGATTTGCAACAAATATTTGCAATAGGCACGCAAAATAGATACTTGGCGCCAGCTTAATTCGGCAAGCGTGACGAGTTTGTTGAAGCCGTCGTTCTCACATTGGCCATGCCACATGGCGCTGAATGCATTCTCAAAATTTGCTTTGCTGTGCTGAATGCTCATGCGAGTTGAAAGCGCTTCCACATCGAAATCTTGGATGATGATTTTGCTGTCAGCGAAGTTCAACACATAGGGATTTTCGGTCAGCACTTTCATGCCTAGATTTTCCATCATAGGTAGTGCATCAGAAAGTGCAATTTCCTTACCCAGACTAAACAGTTTAAAGCGCAAATCGCCGTCTTTTTCATACAGATTTAAAGCCAGTGTTTGGCCTGCTTTCAAGCCCTCAATTAGGCGAATATCATCAATGCTTTGCTCAGCAGTAACGGTTTCGATATAGCTTTGCGGAAATGCCGATAAATATTTACCCGCCAACGCAATGCCCTGCTCTTCGCCAAAGCCATTGATTAATGCGTCACGGAATTCGTCTTTCCAATTCCGAATGATCTGCGCAAGTTCCGCTTCCAGCGCGTCAAGATTGTAATCGGCGCTTTGGCTGTTATCGTGGCGAATTAACAAATGCAGCTGGGCCAGCGGTGAATCGCCAATCTTAATGGCTTTATCAATGCGGTCGCCGTGTAATGCAGCCATCAACATATCTTCTATACGCGTGCGTATTTCGGTGTTGAACTGATCTTTTGGCAAATAAATGAGCACCGAGAAAAAACGGCCGTACGGGTCTTTCCGAATGAACAGCTTTGGCCGGAAACGCTCCTGCATGCTCAATATACTGACACTGGTTTGCAGCAAATAATCGGGTGTAGCTTGAAACAATTCTTCACGCGGCATGGTTTCGAGAATTTGACGCAGCGCCTTGCCGCTGTGTCCGTCAATGCTTAAGCCAGAGGCGTGCATGACTTGTTCGTATTTCTGCCGTACCACAGGAATTTCCCAAGGCCGGCGGTTATACGCCGAAGTGGTCATTAAGCCAATAAAGCGATATTCACCGATGGCTTTGCCGCTATCGTTGTAAATTAATACGCCAATGTAATCCATGTATGTGGAACGATGCACGGTGGCGCGTGCTGCGGTTTTAGTTAGGATTAATATTTCGTGACGATTGTCTTGTTTGCGGCCAAGCGTTTTAACTGGGCGTGCATGTGCTGAATGGTGATCGTCGCGCAACATGCCAAGGCCGGTATTCGGCACGGCATTCAATTGTTCTTCGTTACCGATTTGTGTTAACGAATACTCACGATAACCTAAAAAAGTGAAGTGATTGTCGGCGGCCCATTGCAAAAACAACTGCGCTTCTGATGGCTCAATTTCGCTGTGTTCAGGCCGTTGATTCGCAACGCTTTGTGCAACCGCAAGCATTTTATCGCGCATCGCTTGCCAGTCTTCAACACTCACACGCACATCTTCGATGGTTTTTCGGATGGCTGCTATTAATGCACTACCAGCATCTGCGGTTTGCCGCTCAATTTCCATCCAAACAACAGATTCTCTGATCGGCCCTGGAATGCCGGTAACTTGCCCTACACTATCCCGAGACACCGACAGCACTGGATGCACAATGGCATAACAAGAAATGCCTAAGTTATCCATGACCATTTTGAAGGAATCGACTAAAAACGGAAAATCGTCTGAGACAATTTCCAATGTACTGCGATTACTGCCCGCTTCAGATTGGATATCGGCGTCTTGGTTTACCCGGATTGTTGCGACGCCAGCAATGCGTGTTGCCGTTGCTTCAAACAATGAATTAAGAATATTGACCCAAGCAGCCTGAGTCTGTAACTCAAAATCTTCCAAGGAAATCTGCGCCAACACAGCGTGCACAAAATCTTTGGCGTGCGGCTTATTTTCTTGATTTTTTGCCACAATATTGGCAATCGATTGAATGGCAGCACTTGATGGGTTAATAATCACAGTCATGGTGTTTACTCAAGGATAGATTGATTCGGTTAACGCAAACCGGTTTCATTACGGGCGATCACCAGACGTTGAATTTCGCTGGTGCCCTCATAAATCTCAGTGATTTTGGCATCGCGGAAATAACGCTCTAAGGGCATTTCTTTTGAATAGCCCATGCCGCCATGAATTTGCAGTGCTTGATGGGTGATGAACATCGCTGTTTCTGAGGCAGTTAGTTTGGCAATAGAGGCTTCATTGCTGAATCGGCCTCCGGTGGATTCTGCTTGCTGCTTTGCCCAAGCGGCTTTCAAGGTAAGCAAGGTTGCCGCTTCAAGGCGGCATTTCATATCGGCGATTTTTGCTTGAATCATTTGAAAACTGCCAATCGGCTGACCAAAACTCTTGCGTTCTTTAGCATACGACACAGCCGCTTCATAGGCTGCACGCGCTAAACCCACCGCTTGCGAAGCAATGCCAATTCGGCCGGCATCCAACACACTCATGGCTATTTTAAAGCCCTCGCCTTCAACGCCGAGTAATTCTTCGGGTTCTGCAATGTAATCTTGAAATTCAATTTCGCAGGTTGCCGATGCGCGAATGCCTAATTTGGGTTCGGTTTTGCCGCACGCAAATCCAGGCTTGGCGGTGTCCACCATAAAAGCACTAATGCCTTTCGCACCTTTTTCGGGCGCTGTCATGCAAAACAACACAATGTATTTCGCAACGGGGCCAGAGGTAATCCAACTTTTCTTGCCATTGATGACGAACTTGCCGTCTTCGCGCTTCACTGCTCGGCAGCGCATGGCAGTGGCATCCGAGCCAGATTGTGGTTCGGTTAGCGCGAATGCGCCAATGGCTTTGCCTTCCGCAATAGCGCGCACGTATTTTTGCTTTTGTGCTTCGCTGCCATTTTTCAAAATACCGTTGCAATACAGCGAATTATTCACTGAAACAATGGTTGAGTGCGCACAATCTCCCGCAGCAATTTCAATCATCGCCAACACATAGGAAATAGGATCCATGCCAGCGCCACCGTAGGCTTCGGGTACTTCAATACCCATTAGGCCATTTTCACCCAGCAATTGGATGTTTTTAAGTGGAAATTCACCGGTTCTATCAAAATGCTCAGCACTCGGCGCAATCACTTCTTGGGCTAAACGGCGCGCAACATCTTGAATCATCAGTTGCTCTTCAGTAAAACCAAAATCCATAAATGCCTCGAGTAGATAATTAGAACGCCTATTTTAACTAAAAAATGAACCGTTACGCTTATTGAATTCATAATGGGTTGCCAAATGGCCGATAAATATATATCTTTATATCAGGATAAAAGGATATATATGGACTTAGAGTCTTGGTCACAATGCCTGAAAGTGTTAGCCGACCCTACGCGCGTAAGGCTATTGGCTATTCTTGAACACGAAGAATTGACCGTAGCTGAGCTGGCATCTATTACCGGATTGGCGCAGCCTCGGGTGTCAACGCATTTGGCAAAACTGAAAGAATTTGATTTAGTGCGCGATCGACGTTCGGGTGTTAGCGCTTACTACCGCTTCAATGATAAAGATCTTGAGCCCGCAGAACATAGCTTATGGCAAGCCTTGCGCTCGGGCACCGACGACCCTTTACTGCGACAAGACTTTGAACGGCTAAGCACAGTACTGGCGCAACGCGCCAATGATGAAAACTGGCCAGACACCGTGGCCGGCGACATGGAACGGCATTATTCGCCCGGCCGAACCTGGGAAGCATTAGCCAGAACGGCGCTGCCCTTGATAGACCCAGGCGAAGTATTGGACATCGCGTCTGGCGATGGGGTGTTGGCAGAATTATTTGCTCCCTATGCCAAGCGTTATGTGTGCATTGATTCCAGCGCCAAAGTGGTGCAAGCCGCTACTGAACGCTTAAAGAAATGGCCGAATGTATCGGTGTTGAAAAGTGATATGCATGGTCTGCCATTTAGCACGCCACAATTTGATTTGGTGTTGATGATGCACGCACTGAGCTACACCAAAAAACCGGGACAAGTCATTGATGAAGCCGCGAGGGTACTCAAACCGAAAGGTGAATTATTGCTGAGTTGTTTGCTGAAACATGGGCATCGCGGCGCTGTTGAACCGTTTGGCCATGAAAATTTAGGCTTTAGCCAAAAAGAATTAATACGCTATGCCGAAAAATCCGGGCTCACGGTCAAGCATTGTGAAGTGGTTAGCCGCGAACGGCGCGCACCGCATTTTGAAATTGTGATGTTGTTGGCCGAGAAAGCCTGATGTTGCCTTGGAAAAATCCAGCGCGGGTGAGTGCCTTGCAAACGGCATTACAGCAACGCATTCTGATCTTAGATGGTGCAATGGGCACCATGATTCAACAGTATCAACTGCAGGAATCGGACTACCGTGGCACGCGTTTTGCCGAAGGCTTCGACAGTGTTGTTAAGGTTGATCATCAGCACCATGCCAGCTGCGGTTGTGCCCAGGATTTAAAAGGCAATAACGATTTGCTGAGCATCACCCAACCGCAGATCATTGCCCAAATACACACACAATACCTTGAAGCCGGCGCGGACTTGATTGAAACCAACACGTTTAATTCCACGCAAAGCTCGCAATCAGACTATCGGCTTGAACACTTAGCCGCCGAATTAAACTTTGCTGCGGCAAAATTAGCGCGCGATTGCTGCGACGCCATGGAACAGCAAACACCGGAGAAAGCGCGCTTTGTGATTGGCGTGCTGGGGCCCACCTCACGCACCGCTTCAATCAGCCCGTTGGTGAATGATCCGGCCTTTCGCAATACCGATTTTGACACCCTCAAAACGCATTACATGGAAGCCACGCATGCGCTCATTGCCGGCGGTGCTGACATCCTGATGATTGAAACTATTTTCGATACGCTAAACGCCAAAGCGGCGGCATTTGCAGTTGAACAAGTATTTATCGAATTGGGCCACAAACTGCCACTGATGATTTCCGGTACCATCACTGATCGTTCAGGCCGAACGCTCTCTGGGCAAACGGCGGAAGCGTTCTGGTATTCATTACGGCATGCTAAGCCACTATCGATTGGCTTGAACTGCGCGCTGGGTGCGAAAGACTTACGCGCCCATTTGGATGTGCTAAGCGAATGCGCCGATACGTTTGTGTCTTGCCACCCGAATGCCGGCTTGCCCAATGCATTTGGCGCGTATGACGAATCGCCTGAACAAATGGCCGAACAATTGCACGAATTTGCTTTATCGGGTTTATTAAATATTGTGGGCGGCTGTTGCGGCACCACACCAGCGCACATTCAAGCCATTGCCAACGCCGTGTCCGCGCTTGCGCCACGAAGTATACCAAGCTTACCAGCACTGACGCGTTTGTCGGGCTTAGAGCCGTTTGTGATCACGCCGAACATCAATTTTGTGAATGTTGGCGAACGCACCAATGTTACTGGCTCGGCGCAGTTCAAAAAACTTATCCTGCAAAAAGAATTCGAAAAAGCACTGCATGTGGCCAAGCAACAAGTGGAAAATGGCGCGCAGGTCATCGACATCAATATGGATGATGGCATGCTCGATTCCGAGGCAGCCATGGTGCATTTCCTGCGCTTAATTGCAGCAGAGCCCGATATTGCTAAAGTGCCGATCATGATCGATTCATCGAAATGGTCGGTGCTGGAATCGGGTTTGAAATGGGTGCAAGGCAAATGCATTGTTAATTCCATTTCCTTAAAAGAAGGTGAGCAACAGTTTTTGGAGCAAGCGCGTTTAATTCAGCGCTATGGTGCTGCAACCGTGATTATGGCGTTTGACGAGCATGGCCAAGCCGAGAGTTTGCAACAAAAAATCGACATCTGTTCGCGTGCCTACCATTTACTCATCGAAAAACTCGACTTCGCCCCAGAAGATATTATTTTTGACCCCAACATCTTCGCCATTGGCACTGGCATTGAACAGCATAACGACTATGCTGTAGCGTTTATTGAGGCTTGTAAACAGCTGAAAGAAAAATTTCCGCTTGCCCATGTGTCCGGTGGGGTCTCGAATGTTAGTTTTAGTTTTCGTGGCAACAACCCTTTGCGCGAAGCGATTCACTCGGTGTTTTTATACCATGCCATCAATAAAGGCATGGACATGGGCATCGTTAACGCAGGCGGCATGCCGCTGTATGATGATCTAGACAATGAGCTGAGGCAATTTGTTGAAGACCTTGTGCTGAATAAACACCCAGATGCCACTGAACGTTTGCTTGAACAGGCAGAGCGCTTTAAATCCGGAAAATCCGAAGGCCAAGGCCAAAAAGCAACGCTAGCTTGGCGGGAATTGTCGGTTGATGAACGCTTAGTGCATGCCTTGGTGCATGGTATCGATGAATTCGTTGTTGACGATACCGAACTCGCACGTCAAAGCGTTGAGCACCCTTTGCAGGTGATTGAGCAGATTTTAATGCGCGGCATGAATATTGTTGGTGATCGGTTTGGCGCTGGCAAAATGTTTTTGCCGCAAGTGATTAAGTCTGCGCGCGTGATGAAAAAATCGGTCGCACATCTTTTGCCTTTTATTGAGGCGCTGAAAGACCCCAATAAAGCCAGTAGCTCGAATGGCAAAATTATCATGGCCACCGTGAAAGGCGATGTTCACGATATTGGTAAAAATATTGTTGGCGTGGTGCTAGCCTGCAACAATTTTGAAATTGTCGATTTGGGTGTTATGGTGCCCGCACAAAGCATAATTGATGCCGCGCTTGAACATAAAGCCGTCGCGATTGGCTTATCGGGGTTAATCACGCCTTCATTGGATGAGATGAGCCATGTGGCCAAAGAAATGAAGCGCCAACAGATCAGCTTACCGCTACTCATAGGCGGCGCAACCACGTCGCGTGCGCACACGGCGCTTAAAATTGCGCCGCACCTTGAAACGCCAGTCATTTGGGTAAAAGATGCATCGCGCGCAGTGAGCATTGCCGCAGCAGTATGCAAACCAGAGCAAAATGCAGAATTACTTGCTGAAATCGTTGTGGACTACGAGCAAATTCGCTTCAGGCATTCACAAAAATCAGAGAGCAAAGCCTTAGTTAGCCTACAAAAAGCCAGAGACAATGGCTTGCGCATTGATTGGCAAGCAACTAAAACCATAGCCCCAACGCAGCTTGGCGTACAGGTGATACAAAATATTCCTCTGCGTGAACTGATTGCGTATTTTGATTGGACGCCCTTTTTCCAAAGTTGGGAATTAGCGGGGCGGTACCCGGCCATACTCGATGATGCTGTTGTGGGTGAACAGGCCAGCCAATTGTTTGCCGATGCACAAATTATGCTTAAACAGATTGTTGATGAGAATTGGTTAACGGCCAAAGCAGTGATTGGATTTTGGCCAGCACAAAGCCAGGCTGAAGATGTAATCGTGAATGTTGCAAACGGCCAACAAAGCCACTTGCATTTTCTGCGCCAACAAGCGCAAAAACCAGACAGCAGGCCAAATCTATGTCTATCCGATTTCATTGCCAGCCAAGCCAGCGGCCAGCAAGATTATATCGGTGCGTTTGCCGTCAATTGCGGTGAAGGTGTTGACGCCAAAGCCAAGGCTTTTGAAGCCAATTTAGACGATTATTCGTCTATATTGTTAAAAGCGCTCGCCGATCGATTTGCAGAAAGCTGTACTGAATGGCTGCACAAACGGGTACGAACCCAGTACTGGCCGTATGCTTTGGATGAGCAGTTGGATAATGAGTCCTTAATCCAGGAAAAATACCAAGGCATCCGCCCTGCTCCCGGCTATCCGGCTTGCCCAGACCACAGCGAAAAACTAAAATTATTTGAATTGCTTGATGCCGAAAACAACATCAGCTTGAAGCTCACCGAAAATTTCGCCATGTTTCCAGCTTCAGCGGTTAGCGGCTACTATTTCTCGCATCCACAAAGCCAGTATTTCGTGGTTGGGCGAGTCAGCAAAGAACAAGTGCTGGATTATGCGGCGCGTAAATCCATCAGCTTAGAACAGGCTGAAAAATTCCTTTCTGCCAATTTAGATTACGACCCCGAATAAC
Source organism: Arenimonas sp. (assembly GCA_043744535.1). GTDB lineage: Bacteria > Pseudomonadota > Gammaproteobacteria > Xanthomonadales > Xanthomonadaceae > Arenimonas. The sequence goes on along the minus strand of JAYTVJ010000007.1, from coordinate 18,652 downwards.
TACCAGATTAAATCATCGGGCACTTGAAATTGTGGGTCGATGTATTCTTCGCTAGGCAACTGTTCGGTTCCGTCACAATACAGTGCCAGCAAAGCAGGTATCAGCGCTTTAATTTGCAGGGCAATTGCTACCTCAACCAAGCAAAACTTGCCCGCTTGTTGCACCACGGCTAACTCGCCAGCATTTAATGCAACTAGTTGCTCGGCCGTAACATAAATACGTTTGATTTTTCCACCGTAGGGGAAATGCCGTGCAATATCGGCATCGGCTTTATTTAGCAGCGCATCTTTCAGCAGCGCGGCAACCTGCTCTTTTGCAATTTTGCGTATGCGCGCCTGCTCTTGCTTGTCGCGTTCGGCTAGCTCACGTAAGCGGCGCTCGTCTTGTTGGCGAAGCGTGAAGGCTTTGGCTAAATCTATTTCAGCGGATTTTGCGGCATGAGTTTGCTGTTTAGCATGCGATTTGTGCGGTACGGGTTTGCCATGCGCCGGTTTGTTCGATGGCGTTTTTTGCACCACGGTTGCGGCAGGCTTAGGGCTGGTTTTAAAACCAAGGCCCAATAACTGGTCTTTGAATGAACTACTCATAAGGCTCAATAATGCGGTGGTGGCGGCTCATTTCCGGGATCGGCATATAGCATGGTACGCAGCGAGCGTAAATCATCCAATGCCTGCTTCAATAACAATGCATGCCGTGTCGATTCAATACGCGCTTGCGCCAAAGCATCGCTCATGTCGGTAATGGCCAGCTCTTGAAAACTGATACGCGATTCCAATTCGGCTAAGCGCTGGTCGAATTCGGTGTTTGACATCATTGTCATCAGTTGCCGGTGCGCGAAATAGAGCGGCCGCGGCCAATGCCGTAATACGCAAGCCCCGCTTGTTCAAGCGTTTCAGGATCATAAATATTACGACCATCAAATACCGCGGCGGCGGTTAAGGTATTTTTCAACATCGCTAAATCCGGGCTACGGAAATTTTTCCATTCAGTCACAACCACCAAGGCATCGGCGTTTTGCAATGCCGCATTGGCCGTGCCAACTAAGACTAAATCATCGCGCTGGCCAAAAATACGCTCGGCTTCGTGCATCGCTTCTGGGTCAAAGGCTTGCACCCGTGCGCCCGCTTGCCATAAGCTAGCTAGCAAATTTCGGCTTGACGCAGCGCGCATATCATCAGTGTTTGGCTTAAACGAAAGCCCCCATATGGCAAAGGTTTTTCCTGCGATATCGCCATTAAAGTGCTTATTAATCAATTCGAACAGTTTATCTTTTTGGCGCTCATTGACTGCCTCAACAGCGCTCAAAATTTGTGCTTGGTAACCGTATTGCATGGCGGTGCGTTCCAAAGCCTGCACGTCTTTAGGAAAGCACGAACCGCCATAGCCTGCGCCAGGATATATAAAACTGTAGCCAATACGCGGATCTGAGCCAATGCCATGGCGCACCATTTCAATGTCAGCGCCTACACGTTCAGCAATATTGGCCATTTCATTCATGAAGCTAATTTTGGTTGCCAGCATGGCATTCGCGGCATACTTGGTTAGCTCGGCAGAGCGCACATCCATAGCTACAATGCGATCATGATTACGGTTAAATGGCGCATACAAGCGTTTCATCTGTTCGTTGGCTTTCGCCGACTTAGAGCCAATCACAATGCGGTCTGGCTTCATGCAGTCTTTAACGGCATCGCCTTCTTTCAAAAATTCAGGGTTAGACACCACATCAAAAGCAACTTGCGCATGGCGTTTGCTGATTTGCGCAGCAATCGCCGCTTCTACTTTATCCGCCGTACCAACGGGCACTGTCGATTTATTGACCACCACGGCATAACGCGTTAAAAACTCGCCAATAGTATTTGCCACAGCCAATACATACTGCAAATCGGCACTGCCGTCTTCATCGGGCGGCGTGCCAACTGCAATAAAAATAATGTCACCGTGTTCCACCGCCGATTTAGCATCGGTGGTGAACTGCAGACGCCCTTCATGGTGGTTATTAACCACCATGGGCGACAAGCCGGGTTCGAAAATCGGGATTTGTCCTTGGTTCAATCCATCCACTTTTTTTGCGTCAATATCAACACAAATCACCTGATTGCCCATTTCGGCAAGGCAGGTGCCAGTGACTAAACCAACATATCCCGTTCCAAAGACAGTGACTTTCATAGATACCTACGGATTATTTTGCTGGCGCAACTGCTGGTGCTTGCGGTTGTGTTGGCGCTGGGCTGGTTCCAAGCAATTCAACTTCAAATACCAAGGTAGCATTCGGACCAATAGCAGGTGGGTTGCCGGCTTCGCCATAGCCTAATGCCGATGGAATCCAGAACTTGTATTTACTGCCAACGGTCATCAAAGCTAAGCCTTCGCTCCATCCTGGTACAAACTGATTCAACGGATAATCAATCGGTTCGTTGCGCTCATAGGAATTATCAAAAACCTCGCCATTCAACAAGCTACCCTTGTAGTGCACTTTAACAATATCGGTTGGTTGCGGTTTCGCGCCCACTGCTTGCTTTAGCACTTGATACTGCAAACCGCTAGCGGTGGTGATTACACCACTGACGGTTTTATTTTTCGCTAAAAAAGCCAAGCCTTCTTCGGTGTTTTTCTTTGGCAATTCAGCAGCCACTTTTTCAGCATGCGCTTGCAACTTCATGGCAAATGCATCACGAATTTGCTTGTGCTGCGCATCAGTCAGCAAAGTTTTGCCATTGATTTGATCGGTAAGGCCTTTCGACAGCATCGTGACATCAATTTCCTGTTTGATTTGTTCTAAGGATTTTGCGATGTCCATACCAATCATGTAGCTAACTTGTTTTTGCTCGTTGTTCATACCGTTAATACCTTTAACGGTTTCAGAACCTACGGCCATTGAGGTGATTGTTGGCTCTTTCTTGCTGACAGCAGATTTATCGTCTTTGCTGCAGGCCGATAAACTAAACAACAACAAAGCGCCCGCAAGCGAGGTTACCAAAGGATGACTAGACTTCATTAGTTAAAAACTCCACGAAAAGTGAGCCTCTATTGTCGTTGCAAAAGTGGCTTTGGGCAAACAAAAAATATAAATGCTTATTTACTGGCGATTGCTGCTTCAATTTTAGAGACAATCTGGGCGTCATCTGGCTTGATTTTGCTAGGGAAACTGCCAATTACGTTGCCTTTGCGGTCAATTAAGAATTTATGGAAATTCCAAGCCGGCACATCGCCCGTAACAGCTTTCAGATCAAGGTAAAACGGGGTAGTTTCATTGCCTTTCACATGCACTTTTTCAAACATAGTGAACTTTACACCGTAGGTAAGTGTGCAGAAATCTTTAATTTCTTTCTCTGAACCAGGATCTTGCCCCATAAAATCATTGGATGGAAAGCCAATAACGGCAAAGCCTTGCGCCGCATATTTGGCATTTAGCGCTTCTAAGGCTTCAAATTGTGGAGTGTAGCCGCATTTGCTGGCGGTGTTTACCACCAAGACCACCTTCCCTGCATAGGCTTTTTTTAAATTAACTTGTTCTTTTCCAGCTAAGGTGCGGTATTTGTGGTCGAGCACATCCACTTTAGCCATCACCGAAACCGAACTTAGCGCTAACACAAGAAATGCGCATCTTACTGAATTAATAGACATTATTTATTCCTTTGGGCAATTTATGAATACAACCTGAGTAGCGTAATAGAAAGATTGTGAATAAAGTGTTGACAAGTAAATTTATACTGTTATAGTTATCTACAACACCTAACACATACACCACCGGAGTATCGTATGGCTCTTTCAATCAAAAACACACTGATTAGCCTATCACTTTCAGGCGCCATGTTGTTTGCAGGGTATTTATCCGGCGAAAGTCCTTTGCCGTTTAATCACGCAAGCGCATCTATGGCAGCCAAAAATGTCAGCTTTGTCGAAGCGAATCAACACACGGCAACTGCAGGCACTGAAAAGAAATCTAAGCGTGCATTCACCGCCCCGTATTTTGCCTTTGGCAAATCCAACCTGCCAGTGGGGGTGCGCTAATGAATATTCAATGGAGCGACAACAGCCCTATCTACCGTCAATTAAAAGATAAGTTGGTTAGCATGATGCTCGACGGGTTTATCAAACCGGGCGATGCCCTACCCTCAGTGCGCCAGATTGCAGCCGAATATCAGCTCAATCCGATCACGGTTTCACGCGCTTTCCAAGAACTTGCCGATGAGCAAGTGGTTGAGAAACGCCGCGGCTTAGGTATGTACATGACTGAAAACACCCGTAACCAACTGCTCACCTCTGAAAAACAACGTTTCTTGAATGACGAATGGCCATTAATCGCCGAGCGCATACAACGTTTAGGGCTGGGCATCAATCAATTATTAGCAACAACACAGGGAGAACAACAATGAGCGGTGTATTGACTGCGAAGGGCCTCAACAAACGCTACGGCCAGCAAATGGCGGTTGATCACATCAATCTCGATATTCAACCTGGTCGCATCATTGGCTTAATTGGGCCAAACGGCTCGGGCAAAACCACCACCTTAAAGGCAGCGCTCGGTTTAATCCCCTTTGAAGGCGAGCTGCGGGTATTGGGCTTTGACCCACGCACACAACGCGATGAACTGATGAAAGAAGTCTGCTTTATTGCCGATGTGGCGGTATTGCCACGCTGGATTCGGGTGCGCGAAGTGCTGGATTTTGTGGAGGGCACACACCCAAAATTTAATCGCGAGAAAGCCAAAGCGTATTTGGCTAAAACCAAGTTAAAGCCAGAAATGCGCGTTAAAGAGATGTCAAAAGGCATGATTGTACAGTTGCATTTGGCCATTGTGATGTCGATTGACGCCAAACTGCTGGTTTTAGATGAACCAACGCTTGGCCTGGATATCTTGTATCGCAAGCAGTTTTATCAAAACTTGCTGGAAGACTATTTTGATGAGAATAAAACCATCATCGTAACTACCCACCAAGTGGAAGAGATTGAAACCATTCTGAGCGATCTGATTTTTATCCGCGATGGCAAGATCACCTTGAATACCACCATGGATGAAATTGGCGAGCGCTTCACCGAAGTGATGGTTAACGCCGAGTATTATGCCGCAGCGAAAGCGCTTAACCCGATTGATGAACGCGCAATTTTTGGGAAAACCGTGTTTTTATTTGACGGTGTTGAACGCGCCACTTTGGCTAAATTCGGTGAATTGAAAACACCAGGTATTGCTGACTTATTTGTTGCAACTATGAAAGGAACCTACGCATGAACACGCTAAAATGGCTTTTGAAACGTGAATATTGGGAACACAAAGGCGGCTTTTTCTGGGCTCCCGTTGTCATTTCCGGCATCATCAGTTTGCTGACTATCGGCAGCCTACTTTTTGCAGCGCAGCTTGGCAACAATCCTGGCATGCATTTCGGTGGTAATTCCGAAATGAATTTACAAGTAGCCTTATCAAAGGTTACCGAACCCGACAAAATCGAGTTTGCAAAAGGCCTTGCAAGCGGTTACCCACTAATTGGTGTGCCAATTATTGTTGCCATGGTATTTGTGGTGTTCTTCTACTGCCTTGGTGGCTTATTTGACGATCGCAAAGACCGCAGCATTTTATTCTGGAAATCCCTGCCAATCTCCGACAAAGACACCGTATTGTCGAAACTCATCACCGCAAGCCTCGTCGCGCCCATCATTGCCTGCTTAGCAGTACTGGCCATGTCGTTAATCATTTTGCTGCTATTTATGGTGATTGTGGCATTCCACGGCCTGAACTTATTTGGCTATGTGCTGGGCGATTCGCACTTTTACCTGACCGCCTTGCAATTTTTAAGCATGATTCCGTTGTATGCCTTATGGGCTTTACCAACCATTGCGTACCTGTTGTTTGTGTCGTCTTGGGCTAAGTCGAAACCGTTTTTATGGGCTGTGGGTGTACCTGTATTAGGTGGTGTGATTGTTAGCTGGATGAACGCCATGTTGAACTTCGGTTTAGATATGTCGAGCTTCTGGAAGTTCTTAAGTGCACGCTGGTTCGGCAGCCTGGTTCCAGGCAGTTGGTTAGCCAATGCTGAGGGCATGCAGATTGAAGATAAGCAACAAGGCTTTAACGCCGTATTGATGCAAAGCTATCAACAATTGGGCCACATGAATATTTGGATCGGAATTGTTGTTGGCAGCGCACTCATTTTCGCTGCCATTCAAATGCGCCGCTACCGCGACGAAGGCTAAAAATCAAAGCCGGTTCGGCATTCCGAATCGGCTTAGTTGCACACAATCATTCATTACACCTATATCTGTTGAGGCTGAAGATCATGAAAAAGATAGCATTGATATTCCCATTACTTCTGAGCACGGCGCTTATAACTGCATGCAGTAACGACAACACGACGAGCATCGGCGACAAGATTAAGACCGAAGTTGCGCAAGACATTGAAAGGGACATGAACAAGGCGATTAGTGAAGCTAAAATAGATTTAAGCGATATCAGCGTGACACTAAAAAATGGCAGTAAAGCCAGCATTGCAGCCAATGGCAACATGACCATTGACGGTAAAGCGGTGACCTTAAATGACCAACAACGCGCCTTAAGCAAAAGCTATTACGACGCCACCAAAACAGTTGCTTTGCATGGCATTGAGATAGGCAAGGAAAGCGCAAAACTCGCCACCCAAGCGGTTGGCAGCGCGCTTAACAATATTTTTAGCAGTGAAAAAGAAACGACTATTGATAAGAAAGTTGAAGCCAAAAGCGATAAAATGGAAGGCATTGAAAAAACCATTGAAGCCAAAGCCAGCGCTATTGAAGTGGTGGCGCAAAAGCTTTGTGCAAGCGCAATGGAACTGAATGTTATCCAAGAAAAACTGAGCGCTGCTGTTCCAGCATTCGTTGCCGAGCCGATGGAGGTTGTGACCAAGAAAGATGGTTGTAGCGTGAATAGTTCCGACACGCATGTCAGTACACATTCAGAAACTTGAGTAATTGATGTTGTCTCGGAGCTTGCTGCATAATTCAATCGTTAGACAGTGATTGAGAGAATCGCAATGGGTCGTCGTCCACTTAAAAAATACCAAGGTAGCTGTCACTGTGGCGTGGTGCGTTTTGAGATTGAAACTGATTTTCCAGAACTTACAATGTGTGACTGCTCAATCTGTCGCCGAAAAAATGCGCTTATGGTCAAGGTACACGAAAGCAGGTTCAGCCTGCTTTCCGGCGAAGACTCACTGGGCGAATATCAATTCCACACCAAAACCGCACGTCATTTCTTTTGCAAAATTTGTGGCATCTACACGTTTCATCGCAAGCGTATTACACCTGACAACTTTGGAGTCAATGTACACTGCTTGTCTAGTTTTGATCCGGCGGATATTCCGGTGCGGCACACGGACGGTATAGCGATGCCATGACACCTTTCCTAACTAGAAAGTCCAGTCACCAGCAAGCAGCCCCTAACAAACCCTTAAACCAAAAACTTTGGATCCAGCAATACCTTCAATTCAGCCAAACTTAAATTGGTCATTTCTTTAGCCACATCAATCACCGGGCGGTTTTCGGCGTAGGCTTTCTTGGCAATTTGTGCGGCTTTATCATAGCCAATACGCGAGTTAAGCGCCGTTACTAAAATCGGGTTGCGGGCCAATGCATGGGTCAAGCTTTGCGCGTTCACAGTAAATCCGGCAATGGCTTTTTCGCCTAAATGCTGACAAGCGGAAGCCAGTAAATTCAAGCTCTGTAGGCTGTTGTTTGCAATAAGCGGCATCATGGTATTTAGCTGGAAATTGCCGCTTTGCCCAGCAATGCTAATGCTGGTGTGGTTACCCATCACTTGCGCGCAAACCATCGCCACCGCCTCAGGTATCACTGGATTCACCTTGCCTGGCATGATTGAACTGCCAGGCTGAAGCGTTGGCAACGATAGTTCGGCCAAGCCGGCCAACGGCCCAGAATTCATCCAACGCAGATCATTGCTTATTTTCATTAAACACACCGCAAGCGAATTGCAGTGCCCCGAGAGTTCCACCAAATGATCCTGCGCTGCCATCGATTCAAATTTGTTGCGCGCAGGTTTCACCCTTATTCCGGTGTATTTGCTCAAATACTTACAGGCCAAAATAGTCATTTTCGGGTCGGCGTTAACCCCTGTTCCCACTGCGGTTCCGCCCAATGGCAACTCTTGCAAACGTTTAGCGCAATCATTGAAACGCGCTAACGCCGAATCGAGCTGCGCCGACCAGACCATCAGTTCTTGTTCTAAGGTAATCGGCATGGCGTCCATCAAATGCGTACGGCCAGTTTTAATATACCGCTTAAGTGCTTTGGCTTTTCGCGCAATTGTTTTGCGCAGCGCAAGCACTGCTGGCAGTAGATTGAAATGCAAGGCCAGCGCCGCCGACAACAAGCTTGCACTCGGAATCACATCGTTCGAACTTTGCCCAAGATTGACATGATTGTTGGGATTAACTGCCGGTTTGTGTTTGCGATTAACCATATGCGCAATCACTTCATTAACATTCATATTACTGGATGTGCCCGAGCCAGTTTGATACACATCGACTGGGAATTGTTCGGCAAAAGCACCATTGGCAATGTCAAGCGACGCTTGTTCAATGGCTTTCGCCTGCGCGCTGAGTAAATGCCCAAGGCTGCCATTGGCATTGGCTGCTGCCGCTTTTATCAGAGCCACAGCTTGGATGAATGCGGCAGGCATGCGTTGCCCAGAAATACTGAAATTCTGCACGGCGCGTTGCGTTTGCGCGCCATACATAGCGTCCACGGGTACCAAAAGTTCACCAAGACTATCTTGTTCCAAACGGAATTTCATTGGCGCACTCCTAACATAAAGACCACAATCAGTCGATGATAACGCCTTTTAGCGGTACAATTAGCCTGTTCGCGAACACAATTCGTAGCCACCACGTTTGCCAATTCCAACCAAGACCCAAACACATGACTGAACACACCCTACTTGCCCTATCCCCCACCGATGGCCGCTATGCCGCACGTGTGAACGCACTTCGGCCGATTTTCTCCGAGTTTGGCCTGATTAAGGCGCGCGTGCATGTTGAAATTGAATGGCTAATTGCCTTGGCAAACGAACCCGCCATTGTTGAGTTGCCGAATTTTAACGCCGCGCAAAGTCAATTTTTGCGAAATATCGCCAGCAGCTTCAGCACCGAACACGCGGCGCGCATTAAAACCATAGAACGCACCACCAACCACGATGTTAAGGCGGTTGAGTACTTCATCAAAGAGCAATTGGAAAGCCAGCCAGAATTGGCGCAAGCCAAAGAGTTTGTGCATTTTGCCTGCACTTCGGAAGACATTAACAACCTTAGTTATAGTTTGATGCTGAAACAGGGCCGCGATGACGTGTTGTTAGCACAGCTCAACGCATTGCAAGAAAAACTGCATAACGTATCGCGAAGCAATGCCGCCCAAGCCATGCTTTCGCGCACGCATGGCCAAACCGCTTCGCCAACCACACTTGGCAAAGAAATGGCCAATGTGTTGTCGCGCTTGAACCGCCAAGTGGCACAATTAAAGCAAGTGCCCATGCTCGGCAAAATCAATGGCGCTGTGGGCAACTACAACGCACATATTGTCGCGTATCCGGAAGTGCATTGGCCGCAATTTGCCCAGCAATTTGTTGAATCCTTAGGTCTTGAATTCAATCCCTACACCACCCAAATTGAACCCCACGACGGTATTGCTGAATTATGCGATGTGATGCGTCGCAGCAATATTATTTTGATCGATTGTTGCCGCGATATCTGGGGCTATATTTCGCTCGGCTATTTCAAGCAACAGCTAAAAGACGGCGAAGTGGGCTCGTCCACCATGCCGCACAAAGTGAACCCGATTGACTTCGAAAACGCCGAAGGCAATTTCGGCATTGCCAATAGTCTGCTTGGACATTTTGCTGAAAAACTGCCGATCAGCCGTTGGCAACGCGATCTAACCGATTCAACGGTTTTACGCGCGCTTGGCACAGGATTCGGGCATATGTTGATTGGTATCGACTCCTTAAACAAAGGGCTTGGCAAACTGCAAACTAACCCAGAACGCTTGCATGCCGATTTAGACGCTGCATGGGAAGTGTTGGCTGAGCCAGTGCAAACCGTGATGCGCCGTTATGGCTTGCCAAATCCGTATGAGCAATTAAAGGCGCTAACCCGCGGCCAAGGCATAACGAAAGCCAGTATGCAGGCCTTTATTCAGCAGCTGGATATTCCGAATACAGCTAAACAAGCGCTTTTAGAACTAAGCCCAGAAACCTATATTGGCCATGCCGAACAATTGGCGCAGACTGTTGCCAAGGATTAAGCCATGATTGAAGTAACGGCAAATTCAACGCATTTTTTAGGTATGCCGGTTACGCAGTTTCTTGCCGACTATTGGCAAAAGAAACCGCTGCTTATTCGCCAAGCGTTGCCAAATTACCACGCGCCATTAAGCCCAGAAGATTTGGCTGGCTTGGCTTGCGAACAAGGGCCTTTAGCGCGCTTAGTGACTTATCAACGCCAGCAAGACCAATGGTCAGTGCGCTCTGGGCCGTTTAATGAAGCCGAATTTCCTGGCCTTGGCGACCGCGATTGGACCTTACTGGTTCAAGATATGGATAAATGGGATGCCGATGTTGCGCAGTTGATTGGCCATTTTGATTTTTTGCCGCGCTGGCGCATTGACGATGTGATGATCAGTTTCGCCGTACAAGGTGGTTCGGTGGGGCCACACATTGATCAATACGATGTGTTCTTACTGCAAGCGCAAGGCCATCGCCAATGGCAAATTGAAAATGTAGCGCGCTTTGAACCGGCATTTCGACAAGATGCCGAGCTAAAACTGCTTGAAACATTCAATGCCACGCATTGCTGGGATTTAGCGCCTGGCGACATGCTGTATTTGCCGCCCGGGTTTGCGCATCATGGCGTTGCGCTGAACCCCTGCATGACTTTTTCTTTGGGCATGCGCGCGCCATCTTGTGCCGAGATGATTACTGATTTTGCCGATGAATTGTCGAACAAACTGCCCGAATACCAACGCTATCAAGACCCCGATTTAGCGATAAGCCAAGACCCATATGAAATTGATACGCAGGCCTTGACACGTGTTCAGGAAGCCTTAGCGGTTTTGCAACATGCACACGCCGCGGAACGCAACCGCTGGTTCGGGCAATTCATCACCCGTTACCGCTCGTATGGCGATATTAGCGCCGCGCCGAAATTGATGAAATGGCCCAGTGTGTTAGTTAAACTTGCACAAGGTAAAGCCTTGTTACGTCACCCTTTTGCGCGTTTGGCGTGGAGCGCGCAGGCCGATGCGGCGCTGTTATTTGTTAGCGGCCAAAGTTTTGAACTCAGTCAAACCGATGCCAAACGGATTTGCCAACACGCCTTAATCGACAGCACACATTTCAATCTGCTCGGGAAACTTGGCCAACACACGCTTGAACAGCTTTATACGCAAGGCTACTACCAGCTGGTGAGTGACGCTTAAAATGGCCGAACGCACTGTCTTTAGCGTGGTTGATGCCGTTTATGCACGCGACTGCGCACTGCTTCGAGCTGTGCGTGAGCCAGTATTTGTTGTTGAACAACAGGTTCCATTGGCCTTGGAATGGGACGACATTGATCCTGACTGCCAACATGTACTGGCCTATGATGCGCAGCAAAACCCAATTGGCACGGGCCGTTTAACACCCCAACACACCATTGGCCGCATGGCGGTGCTGCCAAGCTGGCGCGGCAAAGGCGTTGGCGATGCGCTGTTGCTGCACCTGATCAACAAAGCGCGAGCGCTTGGCTGGCCATCGGTTAGCTTGCATGCGCAAACCAGCGCCATAGGTTTTTATCGCAAACACGGCTTTGTTGCGTATGGCCAACAATACCAAGAAGCAGGGATTTCGCATCAGTCCATGGCACTAACGTTCACAAACAACGGCAACTGATTGAAAGCCCAAAACAATTTGTTCAGATAAGGCAGACTCGGTTATAATTTAACACCCAGGGTTTTCTGGCATGGTGTTGCACATGACAAGAGCTCATAAACCTTAACGTAAGGCTGATCTAGTGGAAAGTTTGATTAAACAATTCCTGAAATCTTCCCAACTTTCTGGCGGCAATGCCGCCTATATTGAAGAGCTGTACGAGCAATACCTGCTTGATCCAAACAGCATTCCCAGCCAGTGGAAAAGCTACTTTGAAGGCTTCCAAGGCGCTGGCGATGTGCCACATTCGGCCGTTCTAGCTGCCGTTCAAGCACAAGCAAAACAAGCTCGGCATAGCCTTGGCAACGGCGATGAAGAATTAGCCCGCAAACAAACGGCAGTTGGCAAGCTGATCACCTCGTTCCGTTCGCGCGGCCACTTGAATGCGCATCTAGACCCACTCAGCATGATGGCAACACCGGCATCGCCCGATTTAGACATCGCCTTCCATGGCTTAAGCCAAGCCGATTTAAATTCGGAGTTTGCTGCCAATACATACTTTGGTCCAGCAAAACTCAAATTATCCGATTTGCTCGAGCGCTTGAAAAACACCTATTCCGGCGCGGTTGGCGTGGAATTCATGCACATCAGCGACACCGAACAACGACACTGGATTCAGCAACGTTTAGAATCTGCGCAGAGTCGTTTACAGGCCGATAATACCCAGCGCCAGCATATTCTTGAACGCTTAACCGCGGCGGAAGGCTTAGAGCGCTATTTACACACCAAATATGTTGGGCAAAAACGCTTCTCGCTGGAAGGCGCTGAATCACTCATTCCGCTGATGGATCACCTCATTCAACACGGTGGCCGAAAAGGCGTGAAAGACGCGATCATCGGCATGGCGCATCGTGGTCGTTTGAATGTATTAGTCAATACACTAGGCAAACCACCACATAAACTATTTGCCGAATTTGAAGGGAAGTTTGATCACCCTGATACCCCCGAGCATTCCGGCGATGTGAAATACCATATGGGTTTCTCTGCCGACATAGCGACCGATGGTGGCCCCGTGCATCTCGCCTTAGCATTTAACCCTTCGCATTTGGAAATTGTTGCGCCAGTGGTTGCTGGTAGCGTGCGCGCGCGTCAAATGCGCCGCCAAGACGATTCCCGCTCGCAAGTTTTGCCCATCGTGATTCACGGCGATGCCGCGTTTGCTGGGCAAGGCGTGGTCATGGAATTATTCCAGATGTCGCAGGCGCGTGGTTTTGCGGTGGGTGGCACGGTGCATATCGTCATAAACAACCAAGTGGGCTTCACTATTTCGCGCCCCGATGATGCACGCTCAACGCTGTATTGCACCGATCCTGCAAAAATCGTTGGCGCGCCAGTATTGCATGTGAATGGCGACAACCCTGAAGCTGTGGTGTTCTGCGCCGAATTGGCATTCGATTACCGCCAAAAATTTGGCCGCGATGTGGTCATCGATTTAGTCTGCTATCGCCGCCATGGCCACAATGAAGCCGACGAACCGGCAGCCACACAACCCATGATGTATCAAAACATCCGCGCTCGCAAAACCACACGCGAGTTATACGCCGAACAGTTAGTAGTAAGCAACGTGGTGTCGGAAGCCGATAGCAAAGCCATGGTAGATGCGTGCCGGGATAAGCTCGATAAAGGCGAAGTCACTACCCATGTGGCGGTTGCGCAGAAAGATCCGTTTGCGGTTGATTGGACACCTTGGCTGAATGGCTCGCTGAAGCAACAGGTTAAAACCGGTTTGGCGCAGTTCTCCTTGCAAAACTTAGCGAAGAAAATCAACAACCCGCCTGATACATTAAAGCTGCATGCCCGAGTTGCAAAAATTTATGACGACCGCCGCAAAATGCTGGCTGGCGATTTAGACATGGATTGGGGCTTTGCCGAAAATTTAGCGTACGCCAGTTTACTCACTGAAGGCTACCGCCTGCGCTTAGTGGGACAAGATGCCGGGCGTGGCACCTTCTTCCATCGCCATGCCATTTTGCATGATCAAAATAATGGCGATGCCTACATGCCATTGCAGCAATTCGTGAAGCATCCAAGCCATGCCATCATTATCGATTCTCTATTATCCGAAGAAGCGGTGATGGCGTTTGAATACGGCTATTCAACCGCCGAACCGATGACGCTCAATATCTGGGAAGGCCAATTTGGCGATTTCGCCAATGGTGCGCAAGTAGTGATTGATCAATTCATCACATCAGGCGAAGCCAAATGGGATCGCTTATGCGGCTTGGTATTATTCTTGCCACATGGCTATGAAGGCCAAGGCCCAGAACACAGTTCAGCGCGCTTAGAGCGTTTCTTGCAATTGTGCGCACTCAATAATGTGCAAGTTTGTACACCCACCACGCCGGCGCAAATGTTCCATATGTTGCGCCGTCAAATGCTGCGTGCCACACGCAAACCCTTAGTGGTGATGACACCCAAATCCATGCTGCGCCATAAGCACTCTGTTTCGCGCATGGACGATTTAGTGGATGGCTCGTTCCAAGAATTGATTGCTGACACGCATTGCAAAAGCCCAGCGAAAGCGACACGCGTGGTTGTTTGCGCTGGCAAAGTGTATTACGACTTACTCGAAGCCGCTGCTGAAAAGAAATTAGACAACGTTGCCATTGTGCGTGTTGAGCAGCTGTACCCCTTCCCGCGTGAAGCATTAATTGCTGAACTCGGGCGTTTCGGCAAAGCCAGTGATGTATTTTGGTGCCAAGAAGAGCCGCAAAATCAAGGGGCGTGGTATCAAATTCAGCACCACTTGCGTAGCTGCATTTCCGATAAGCAAACTCTGCACTATGCCGGCCGTGCGCGTTCAGCCGCACCTGCATGCGGCCATGCCAACACCCATGCCGCCGAACAATCCCAATTAATAGCCGATGCCTTAGTTAATTCTGGCAAACGCGATTTCACTCACGAATAATCCAGAAGGCCACTTTTATGAGCATTGAAGTTAAAGTTCCTGTATTGCCTGAATCCGTATCGGATGCCGTCATCGCTACTTGGCATAAAAAAGTTGGCGATAGCGTTCGCCGCGATGAAAACCTGATTGATCTTGAAACCGATAAAGTGGTGCTAGAAGTGCCTTCGCCAGTTGATGGCGTGTTGAAAGAAATTAAATTTGAAACTGGCGCAACGGTAACCAGTGCGCAAGTAATTGCCGTTATCGAAGAAGGTGCCGTTGCCGCCGCGCCTGCGCCAACGCCTGCCGCTTCTGTAGGAGCGCCTTTAGGCGCGACAACTTCGACACTCGTACCAGCCGCTATCGCGTCTAAAGGCGCTCCTACAGGTGAATTGCCACCGGGTGCCGCCAATTACGCCGCACGCAACGATGTCAATCCAGCCGATGTTTCCGGCACGGGCCGCGCGGGCCGCGTGACCAAAGAAGATTTAGTTAAGTACGTCACCTCGGGTGGCGGCGCACGCCCTGAACAACGCGTGCCAATGACCCGCATTCGCCAACGCATTGCAGAACGCATGATGCAATCGAAAAATTCAATTGCCATGCTCACTTCCTTCAATGAAGTGAACTTAAGCAAAGTGATGGCTATGCGCAAAGAGCTCGGCGAACCGTTCGAAAAAACCCACGGCATAAAGCTTGGCTTCATGAGCTTCTTCGCCAAAGCAGCCGCGAATGCCCTGCAAAAATATGGCATTGTGAATGCCTCAGTGGATGGTACCGAAGTGATTTATCACGGCTTTGCTGATATCTCGATTGCCGTGGCAACCGAAAAAGGTTTGGTCACACCGGTGTTGCGTAATGTTGAGAACATGAGCTTTTCCGATATTGAAGGGGCTATTGCAGGCTACGCCAAACAAGCACGTGAAGGCGGCTTGAAATTGGAAGATTTACAAGGCGGCACATTCACTATCACCAATGGCGGCACATTTGGTTCGTTGATGTCGACACCCATCGTTAACCCACCACAATCAGCCATTTTGGGTATGCATGCTATTAAAGAACGCCCTATTGCTGAAAATGGCCAAGTCGTCATTGCGCCAATGATGTACATCGCGTTGTCGTACGACCATCGCATCATCGATGGCAAAGACGCTGTGCTGTTCTTGGTGGATATCAAAAATCAGCTGGAAAACCCGCACCGCATGTTGCTTGGTCTGTAATCCATTTTTAAGGTTTAACTTATGAGCACTGAATACGATGTTGTGATTATTGGCGCTGGCCCCGGCGGCTATGTGGCGGCTATCCGCGCGGCGCAATTGGGCTTGAAAACGGCCTGTGTCGATGATTTTATCGGCAAAGATGGCAAACCTGCATTAGGCGGCACCTGCTTGAATGTGGGATGCATTCCATCGAAAGCCTTATTGGATTCGTCGCGCCAATACCACAACTTAACGCACAATTTTGCCGTGCATGGCATCAGCGCCGACAACCCAAAAATCGATATCGGCACCATGATTGGCCGCAAAGATAAAATCGTCAAGCAATTCACCGGCGGCATCACTCAACTGTTTAAAGCCAATAAAGTGACGGCTATTGCTGGCTACGGCACACTGAAACCAAACCGCGTGGTATCAGTCAAAGCGCAAGATGGCTCAGTCAGCGAAATCACCGCCAAGCATGTGATTTTGGCATCGGGTTCGTTGCCGATTGAATTGCCGTTCGCTAAATTCAACGGTGATACGATTCTAGATAATGCCGGCGGTTTGGATATAACGGCTGTTCCAAAACGTTTAGGGGTGATTGGCGCAGGCGTGATTGGCCTTGAGCTTGGCAGTGTATGGAAGCGTTTGGGTTCGGAAGTCACTATTGTTGAAGGCTTGACGGAATTCTTAGCCTCTGCCGATACGGATATTGCCAAAGCGGCTGCCAAAGAGTTCAAGAAACAAGGGATCGATATTCGCTTAGGCGCCAAATGCACAGCCACTGAAGTGAAAAAAGATGGTGTGCATTTAAGCTATACCGATGCAGCGGGCGAACAAACCCTAGTGGTTGATAAACTGCTGGTTGCCGTTGGCCGCCGAGCAAATACACAAGGATTATTGGCCGATGGCACCGGCGTGCAGGTAGATGAACGTGGCCGCATTGTGGTGGATGCGCACTGCAAAACCAGCGCAGAAAATGTCTGGGCAATCGGCGACTGCGTACGCGGCCCAATGCTGGCACACAAAGCATCGGAAGAAGGCATTGCCGTTGCGGAATTAATTGCCGGCCTGCCCGGTCATGTCAATCTTGATACCGTGCCGTGGGTGATTTATACCGAGCCTGAAATTGCGTGGGTTGGTAAAACCGAAGCACAGGTTAAAGCCGAAGGCACGCCATATAAAATTGGTACCTTCCCGTTTGCAGCCGTTGGCCGCGCGGTGGCCATGAACGAACCTGCGGGCTTGGTGAAAGTGATTGCTCACGCTGAAACCGACCGCATTTTAGGCTTACATTTATGCGGACCGAATGTGTCTGAATTAGTGCACGAAGGCGTGGTTGCCATGGAATTCAATGGCTCAGCCGAAGATTTAGCACGCATTTGCCATGCACACCCATCTTTAAGTGAAGCCGTGCACGAAGCGGCTTTGGCTGTTGATAAACGCGCCATCCACAAAGCAAACTAATCGCTATGAACACTGAAACCGACAACCCTATTCGCCATGTGTCTGACACCGCGCTTTGGGTTGCGGTGTATCGCGCCATGGAAAGCGAACGCCCTGACGCATTATTCCACGATCCTTACGCAAGGCGCTTAGCTGGCGAGCGTGGCGAAGCGATTGTGAACACCATGCCGCTTGGCAAGCAAATGAGCTGGGCCATGGTTATCCGCACAGCAGTGATGGACGAAATGATTTTGCGTTGTATCCAACAAGGCGCGAAAACCGTGTTGAATCTGGCTGCGGGTCTTGATACCCGCGCCTATCGTTTGGATTTACCTGCTGACCTGCGTTGGATCCACGTTGATTTTCAGCCCATGATTGACTACATGCAAACGCATTTATCCGGTGAAACCGCACGTTGTCATTTAGAGTATGTGGCCGCCGATTTACGCGAAGCCGAGCAAAGCGATGCATTATTCACAAAAGCTGCTGAACACGGCCCGGTTTTGGTTATAACCGAAGGTTTGTTGGTGTATTTATTGCCTGAACAAGTGGCCAGTCTGGCTAAATCGTTGCATGACACAGCAAAAGCTACATGGTGGATTAGCGATTTAGCCTCGCCATTATTGTTAAAACGCTTAGCAAAAAGTTGGTCGAAAAAACTTACGCAAGGCAATGCGCCCTTCCAATTCGCGCCCGAACAAGGCACTGCATTTTTCAAACCATTCGGATGGGATGAAGCAGAATATCGCTCCAATTGGGACGAATCCATTCGCTTAAAGCGGACGATGCGTTTCGCGTGGTTTTGGGGAATTTTGATGAAACTACAGCCGAAAGCTCAGCAAGAAGCCGGACGACGCATGTCGGGCATTGTGTTGCTTAAGTCCGAATAATGCGATGATCAAAAAATCCTTTCAAGCGTTCCGTATTCATAACGATTCACAAGGTTACCGCGCTGAGATTGAACACATTACACTCAATGAATTAAGCGCCGGCGACGTGCTGATTCGTGTGCAGTATTCCAGCGTGAACTATAAAGATGCTTTAGCAGGCACGGGCAAAGGCAAAATTCTCCGCCAGTTCCCGCTTAATGGCGGTATTGATTGTGCAGGCACAGTTGTGGATAGCAACACCTCGCAATTTAAGATTGGCGAAGCCGTTCTGGTTACAGGCTCAGGC
>JAYTVJ010000006.1:0-35498 GCA_043744535.1 Arenimonas sp. | reverse complement strand
TATATGTTGCGGCAACTGAATGAGCCGAGCTTCATCGAAAACATTGCTGATCGCGGTGTGCGCACGCTGCAACAAGCTGAAACCTATTTACTAAATGGTGCAATGGCTAGCTATCAAAGCACTGGCTTCGGTTTCTGGGCGGTGATTGAAAGAACCTCTGGGCAAATTATTGGTATGTGCGGATTGGTTCAGCGCGACAACCTGCCACACGCCGACTTAGGCTATGCCTTGCTCCCCGAATACGTTGGCAAAGGCTATGCCTTTGAAGCAGCGCAAGCGTGTATTCTTGCTGCAAAAAATCAATATCATCTGCAAAAACTTTTAGCAATCGTTAACGTTGAAAATGCCGCATCGAGAAAACTACTGGGAAAACTCGGCTTTATCTTTCAACGCATGATAGCGCTGTATGAAAACGAGCCAGATTTATGTTTGTATGCTATTAGTTTAGATAATTAAGGCACTCAAATCCGCTTTTTTGCCGTTAAATAAATCGCCAGCAAGAATGCCATTGCGCACACCGTCAGCAAATAATACGAAGGCGCTAGTTTCTCACTTTTCATCCATAGCGAAATCAGAATGGGTGTGAAACCGCCGAAAATGGAATACGCCACGTTATATGAAAACGAAAACCCAGAATAGCGAACCACGGGCGGGAACAAGGCCACCAAAACCATTGGCACCACCGCAACCGAGCCTAAACTAAAGCCTAATGCGCTGTATAAAAAAATAGTATGGTTTAAATCGCTTGGCAGGCTATGGTAGAAGCTAAAACTTGACAGCGCCAACAGCGTTGAGCCCAACATCAACACGCGATACGCACCTATTTTATCAGCCCACCAACCCCAAAAAACACAACCAGCCGTTAAGCACACAATGGCAACGCTATTTGCTTGCAAGGCATCATGCGCCGAATACTGAAACTGGCTCTGCATAATCGACGGCGTTAGCAAGGTAACCGTAACAATGCCTGCGCTTAAAAACCAAGTGAGCAACATACTTGGCCAAATTTCGGCTTTATGTTCACGCAGCACTTTTTTCAAGGGCAACTCGCTGGCGAGCGCTTTATCTGCTTTCATGGCAATGAATACCGGCGTTTCCTCAAGCCAACGACGTAAATATAACGCGAACACACCGAACACACCGCCTAATAAAAACGGCAATCGCCAGGCGTAGTCCAGCACCGCTTGCGCAGGAAAGAAGGTGTTTATAGCCATGGCCACTAATGAGCCAAGCAAAATTCCGGTGGTGAAGCCGGAAAATAACGTGCCGCTAGCTAAGCCGACATATTTTTTCGGCACATGCTCAGACACAAACACACACGCACCCGGAATTTCTCCGCCCACCGCTGCACCTTGCAAAATGCGCATCATTAAAAGCAAGATAGGAGCCGCAATTCCAATCTGTGCATAGGTGGGCAATAAGCCCATGATGAAGGTGGGCACCGCCATTAAAAACAGGCTAAAGGTGAACATCCGTTTGCGGCCAATCAAATCGCCGTAATGTGCCATCAGCAAGCCGCCAATGGGGCGCGCTAAATAGCCTGCCGCGAAGATGCCAAATACTTGCAACTGTTTCAGCCAATCCGGCATATCCGGCGGGAAAAACAATTGCCCAATGCTGGCTGCCAAAAACACGAAAATGATAAAGTCGTAATACTCTAGTGCCCCGCCTAGCGCGGAAAGCCCTAGTGTGTTGATGTCTTTACGCGTTAATGATTGATGGTGATTTTCCATAGCGGTTTGTGAAAACGTGTTATTCAGATTAAGCTAGTATGCAATAAAAACCCTCCCAATCAGCACTGAGGTGAATATGGAATCATTAATCGGCGTGTTGGTGGGTATTGGCTTAAGCGCAGCATCTGGCCTGCGGGTATTTATTCCTTTATTGGGCATGAGCATTGCCAGCCATTACAAAATAATCCCATTAACCGATAGCTTTGCTTGGTTGGCCAGCTGGCAGGCCATGCTGGCGTTTGGCGTGGCTAGCGTATTGGAAGTGGGCGCGTACTACATTCCCTGGCTGGACCATGCATTAGATGCAGTACTTGCACCTGCTGCAGCCACGGCAGGCACTATTCTTACCGCATCGACACTGGGCGATATTTCCCCGTTCTTAAAATGGAGCTTGGCGATTGTGGCTGGAGGCGGCGTTTCTTCGATGGTACATTTTGGTTCAGCGGCTGTTCGCGCGGCCGTTGGCATTCCCACCGGTGGCTTAGCCAATCCGATTGTTTCAAGTGGCGAAGGCATGGGTGCCATTGGGCTGACCCTGCTCGCTTTGTTCGTGCCTATTTTGGCCTTTGCTATTGTGCTGTGGATGCTCTATCGCGCTATCAAGTGGCAGCTCACGCGCGGTGCGTTTAAACAGGCTGACCGCTAATTAAACACACTACAAAGTGGACTTATGCAGCTTAAGGTATGCCAATGCTTTATCAATATAGGAATCGCCCATTAGCACAATGCCTTCTTCGGCATTGATCTCCGCCGCTGCACCGGCTTGAATGTGCTTAGGTAAATCTTTTTCGGTGTAGGTGGCTTTGGCATTGCCTTGCAAAAGCACATCCGGCACTATGCCTTGCGCTTGAATGGAGCGATCATGTGGCGTGTAATAGCGGGCGGTGGTGAGTTTAAAGGCATCGCCATTGTCTAAATAAATGATGTTTTGCACCGAACCTTTACCAAAGCTTCGGCTGCCCATTAGCGTGGCGCGCTTATGATCTTGCAAGGCGCCGGCAAGAATTTCTGATGCGCTGGCACTGCCCGCATCAATCAGCACCAAAAGTGGCACCCCCGTGAATTCCTGACCCGCTTTCCCGTAATAGCTGGCATTGCTTAAGGCATTTCTGCCTTTCACGCTAACGATCAACACATCCGCCAAAAATTCATCAGCCACTTCCACCGCTGCAGAAATCAGCCCGCCGGGATTGCTGCGTAAATCCAAAACCACGCCACTGGTTTTTACAGTGGGCGCGGCATCTTGCAGTTTTTTCCATTGACGACGAAACTCCAAGCCGGTATCGCCTTGAAAGGCACTGATTCTAAAATACGCAAAACCCGGCTCCAGCCAACGCGCTTTAACACTTTGCAAAGCAATATTTTCACGGATAATGCTGAGCTCAAAGGGTGCTTTTTCGCCTTCTCGCACAACGGTTAAAACCACCTTGCTGCCTACTTTGCCACGCAACTGACTTGGGCTGGCTTTGTCGTCGTCATTGTTAACCGGCACACCGTTAATCGCGGTAATAAAATCGCCGGCCCGCAAGCCAGCGCGTTGCGCGGGGGTATCGTCGAATGGCGCAACCACCCGAATGCGGCTGGGATCGCGCTCATCGCTTTCAATGCCAATGCCGGCATAGCCGCCATCACTTAAATCTTCAAATTGTTGCGCTTGGCTGGCCGATAAATAACTGCTGTGTGGGTCAATGTCGGCCAATAAGCCACGTAACGCCGCATTCATAATTTGCTGATCACTGAGCGGATCAACATAGCTGTCGCGCACAGCTTGAAACACTTGTGCATAGCGCTGAATTTCAGGCACGGGCACACTGGCTGGCGCCGTTTGCGAAAGCTTGCTTGGCAATGGATTTTGCGGTGCTGCAACAGCAGTGCCAGCTAGCAACAAGGCGCTTAAACTGAGGGAAATGTTCATTACGGTCGTAACCATCCATTCGGGTTTTGAGGCTGTCCATTTAAACGCATTTCAAAATACAGCGCCGTTCGGCCCTGCCCGCCCGATGACCCGACCGTGGCAATACGCTCGCCCGCTGTTACTGAATCACCCACTTCTTTAATCAATGCATCATTATTGGCATATAAACTCATGTAGCCGCGGCCATGATCAATAACCAACAACATGCCATAGCCTTTCAGCCAGTCGGCATACACCACACGCCCCGCCGCAACGGAATACACCGAGGTTCCGGCCGGGGCGGCAATTAGCAAGCCTTCACTGCTGCGGCCATCTGGCATGGCGTTGCCGTAACCAGCCAGTAGAGTTCCCGTCAGCGGCCAGCCAGTCAGGTTTTTCGGGGTGATTCGGGACGCAGATTTAGCATTACTGGGCCTACCAACCACCGCTGGCGCCTTGCTGTTTGCCGCAACTTGGCGGAGTTTATCGAGCAGATTACGCAAGGCCTTTTCATCTTTGCCCAAGGCTTTAATTTTTGCTTGTTGGGTTTTGTATTTCGCATCGAGCGTGTTCACCGCAACACTGCGCTCTTGGCGTTGTTTACTAAGCACATTAGCAGCATTTTGCTGTTGAATTTTTTGCTTCGCCAACACGTTTTTTTCTTGCTCAACGGCTAAACTAGCAGCGGCTAATTGCTCAAGCTGCGCCGACAAGCCAGCAATTTCATGTTGCCGCTCTTGTTCAAAATAACGGTGATAAACCATCCAGCGCGCGGCCTCACTGAGTTTATCTTGCGACAGCAAATGTTTTAACTCGCTGTTATCGCCCAAGCGATACGCCGAGCGCACCAACAGCGCCAGTTGGTCTTTTTGTTCGCGCAAGTTGCGCTCTAAGCGCTGTTGTTCGGTTTCCAGCTGGTCCAGTTTTTTCTCATGGCCATCAATTGCGCCCTCAATTTTAGTCAGGCTTTGGCTGCTCACTGCCACTTTTTGATCAATCTGGCGCAATTGCTTGGCTTCTAGATTGCGCTTCTCTTCAACGGCTTGCTGGGCTTTGCTGAGTGTTTTTATTTCTTTACGCAGCGCTTCAATTTTCTTTTCGGCCTCTGCAGAGCTTTTCACAACGGGTGCTTTAGATTGTGCAAAAGCGACAGAAGTAACCAACAGGAATAATACTGCGGTAATAATTCTCATGAACTAAACTCAACCAAGCTTTGACCCGTCATCTCAACGGGCTTGGCAATATCCAGCAAATGTAAAATAGTCGGCGCGATATCCCGCAGTGCGCCACCCTCTCGAACTGTTGCCTTGCGCCCCACATACACAAAATATACCGGCCCAACGGTGTGCGATGTATGCGGCTCGCCAGTGATTGGGTCACGCATCATTTCCACATTGCCATGATCGGCAGTCACCAATAATTCGCCGCCAACGGCTTGCACCGCCGCGCGCACTTTGCCTGAGGCCACATCCACGGCTTCAGCGGCTTGAATGGCCGCGCTCAAACTGCCAGAGTGGCCCACCATATCAGGATTGGCAATATTGCAGATGATCACATCAAACTGTTCGCTGGCAATTGCTTGCGTCAGTTTATCGGTAAGTTCTGGGCAGCTCATTTCAGGTTGTAAGTCGTAGGTGGCCACTTTCGGCGAAGGAATGAGTATGCGCTGCTCGCCCGCCACAGGCTGCTCTACACCGCCATTGAAAAAGAACGTGACGTGTGCGTATTTTTCGGTTTCAGCAATGCGCAATTGTTGAAGGCCATGTTCTGCCAACACCTCGGCCAAAGTATTGCGTAAGGATTCCGATGCATAGGCCACAACGGTTTTAAGCTTGGCATCGTATTCGCTTAAGCACACGAAACATGAAAGCGCAGGCCGCTTGCCAACATCAAAACCGGAAAATGCAGGGTCTACATAGCACGCTGTCAATTGCCGCGCACGATCGGCGCGGAAGTTCATAAAGATAATGGCATCGCCATCTTGCATTGGCTCGGCGTTGCCCAGCACCGTTGCTTTAACAAATTCGTCGGTTTCGCCGCGCGCATAGGCCTGCGCCAAGGCATCAGCGGCCAACGCTGAATGAAAATTGGCGGTTGCAAACGTGAGTGCTTGATAAGCGCTTTGCATGCGCTCCCAGCGTTGATCGCGGTCCATTGCGTAATAGCGGCCCATCACTGTGGCAATGCGTGTTTGCCCTAATTCATCGCATAAGGCCTGCAATGCGCGCAGGCTAGGCTCAGCCGATTGCGGCGGCATATCACGTCCATCCAAAAACGCGTGCACGCAAACGTGGCTTGCGCCACGCTGTTTGGCTAAGCGCAATAAGGCAAAAATATGTTGTTCATGCGAATGCACGCCACCCGGCGACAGCAACCCCATCACATGCAGGCATTTACCATTGGCTTTAACAACATCAATCGCTTCAAGGAAGGCTGCATTTTCATTGAATGATCCGTCTTCTATGGCGGCATCTATGCGGGTTAGGTCTTGGTAAACAATGCGCCCCGCACCAATATTCATATGGCCAACTTCTGAATTGCCCATTTGGCCCTCAGGCAAGCCTACAAACTTACCCTCGGTATGAATCAAGCTGTGTGGGTAATTAGCCAGTAATGCCTGCCAATTCGGCAGCTTAGCCAACGCTATGGCATTGTCTGCGCGTTCTGCGCGGTAGCCCCAGCCATCTAGAATAAGCAGTACAATCGGTTTTGCCTTCGCCACACCTTTCTCCTAAGCCTTGGGTAGGCCATTAAGCCTACCAACTAAAGGCACATGACAATTTTAGCAGTCAGGGCAATACTAATGCCATAACACTCTAAGGATAATTTATGAACCGTCTTGTTTTAGCACTTGCTCTTGCCGCTGCCCTGCCAACCGCCTATGCCACTGCTAGCGCACCAGACCTGTCCAAAGTCAATGGCAGCTTGGTGGCCAAAGCCGGCCAAACCTATGGCGATATCGATACCGTCAATGGCTCAATATCGGTTGAAGATAAAGCGATTGCCAGAGATGTTGAAACCGTGAATGGTGAAATCACCGTGGATGCTGGAGCCAGATTACGCGATGTTAGCACCGTTAATGGCGGCATTGTATTGCGCAATAGTGCCAGCGCACGCAGTATTGAAACTGTGAACGGCTCCATTATTGGCGTTAGCAACTTGCGCATTGAACAAGGCGTGGAAGCCGTTAATGGCTCTATTGAAATTGGCGCCAACAGCGTGATTAACACCCATGTCGAAAACGTCAATGGCAGCATCAAGCTGCTGGCAGTGAAAGTCTTAGGCAATGTTGAAACCGTCAACGGCAGTATCACCCTGGGTGAAAACACGCTTATTTCAGGCAATTTAAAAGTATCCAAGCCAACAGGCTGGGGCATTAACTGGGGCAAACCAAAAGTTCCGCGCATCATTATTGGGCCAAATGCGCAAGTGGTGGGCAATCTGATCTTTGAACGCGAGGTTGAATTGTATGTGCATAGCAGCGCGAAATACGGCAAGATTCAGTATATGGAAGCAGAAGCAGATAAGGCAGGCAGCTTAAAGCCCATCGTATTCACCGGAAAAGAACCCACTTTCTGAATGTAGTGCAAATTGCGTTTACAATGAAACCTCTGTTTTGGAGGTTTCATGCGTTTTAGCGCTGTATTTTTATTTATTCTTGTGGCAATTTACGGCGTGTTCAACAATGCCGCCCAAGCACATATCAACACCAGTTTTGGCCCAGAAATTTCTGCTGAAGATTTCCATCAGCACGCACATTCCTTAGCGGAATTCAAAGCGACAAAACAACAACAGGCCTATCTGCAATTGCAATTCAAGCGTTTGGGCTTAATCAGCAGTGCCCTACCGTGCCAGCCCTTACTGCACGGGGAACTCACCACACTTACAGGCACTGAACAAAGCCGCACAGACTCGGTGGTGTATTTCGCCAACCTAGACGATATTTACCAAATAGCTAGTGTGCTAGAAATTGCCGAACGTTTTCTCACTACCAAGCCACGCCCTGAACATACTGTTTATTTTATTTTTTCAGATAATGTGCCTGAAGCCTTAAGGCAATGTACGGCGCTGAATTCAGCCGGTCTAGTCATTCAGCCAAAAGACATGGAAAAATTAGACGCTAGCAGCCTGACCCGTGAATTAAACGCCTTGCAGCGGCAAGGCAAATAATTACAGAAGCTTTAAAAGAAACGTTGATACTTGCGTGGGCTGTTCCATCATGGGCATATGGCCGCACCCTTTCAGAATTTCGGTTTCGGTTTCAGTATTTTTCAGGCCATTAGCAAAAACCGCTGCTGCGCTTGGATCAATGATTTTGTCTTGATCACACCACAACAATCCTACCGGTTGTTGCAACAATGGCAAACGTTTTTGCAACAGGAATGCTTCCGGGCCTAAGCGGATTTGATTAAATACGGTTTTCTCGAAGTCTTTTTTTGCCACGCGCTGTTGCACAATCACATTGGCAAGCGCTTTAGGAATATAGGGTGGATTGGCAAACACATAGGTTTTCATGAATGTCAGCAATGCATCTGCTTCATATTCAGCAAAGGGGTTGTAGCCTTTCAGCACCTTCCGTGCGAAATTATTTTCATTAAATGCCACGCCCGCTGATGACATAAACACCACGCGTTGCACCTGCTCGGGATGATCGATGCTAAGCAAACCGGAAATCATGCCGCCCATCGAATGCCCCACCAAAAGAGCGGTTGGCTGATTTTCCGACTTCAAAAAGGCATTCAAGCGCGCTGCCTGCGCAAGCGGGCCGTAATCTTGGCCAGCTTTCGGCATGCTTTCGCCCCAGCCGGGTAAATCCACCGCAATAACGCGATGCGATTTAGACAAGGCGCGCATAACTGGCAGCCAATTTTCTTTGCTGCCGGTATAGCCATGCACCAATACAATGAGCGGGCCTTGACCGGCATCTAAATATGGCCAACGCTCGCCTTCAACAGTTTTATATTTCAGTGTTGCACCCGCAAGTAATCGTTGGCGGGCAAATTCAGCCTGCAGCGCACGCTCCGGAAATAGCTGCACGAAGCCAACGCCTAGCACCAACAACACAACGATGCCAATCAGAAATTTTTTCATTGCGCTGCAACAGCCTTGGCTGCTAATGCTTGCTCAACCGAACCTTGGGTTATGGGGTGATAGCCGGCTTTTGCTTTGGCATACACCGCTTGCGCAAATGCGCGGCCTTCATCCGTTGAAGCAAGCGCGTTGTAGGTTGGCATAATCAATTTGCGGCGGCCAATTTTAAGCAAATAGGCTTCAATTGCCGGGCGCGCAGCCACATAATTGCTGCGCACCGTAAGCGGATACCAACGCTGCGCAATTTCGGGATTTGGGGTGCCAGTGAATGCAAACGCGCTGTCTAAATCCTGCAGTTGTTCAAGCGTTAAGGTGTCTGGCATTTTCTCAATAAAGCGAACCCATTCGTGGCTTGTCCATGCTTGTGTTTTAAGCGCTAGCGCTGGCAAATCACCCTTCAGCCACTGCGCGTGCTGTTGATCTACCGCTTCAAAGCGCGCCGATTGCGCTGGCTTAGCAAACGAAGGAATACCCGGCTTACGCAGCCATTCCTGCACTTCACCAATACTGATCTTGCCCGGGTGTTTATCGAGCAATTCAACATTCAGGAACCGCTCAAACTCATCACTGGTGGTGCTAGTGAACGCATGCGTGGTGAACCATAGTTTTAAGAATGCATCGAAGTCTTCACGGCCAAAACGACGCTCCAAATCCATTAAGAACCACTGGCCTTTGATGTATGGAACTTGCGTTAAAGCTTCATCGGGATCGCGCCCAGTTAAAGGCGACAGGGCCAACACTTGATCAGCCGGAGCCAATTCCTTCATGTCCGAGCCTAAGCCGAATTGCGCATTCACATTTTCCATTTCGGCCTGATCTTTGCCATACACCGATTCGACAATGCGGTTTTCCACATACGAAGTGAAGCCTTCGTTCAACCACATATCTTTCCAGCTGCTGTTGGTTACTAAATTGCCCGACCACGAATGCGACAGCTCATGTGCAATTAGGCTGGTCAGCGATTTATCGCCAACAATCACTGTTGGCGTAATGAAACTTAGACGCGGATTTTCCATGCCGCCAAACGGAAAGCTGGCCGGTAAAATCAGCATATCGTAGCGGCCCCACTGGTACGGGCCATATAATTTTTCAGCGACCTGAATCATTTTCTCCGTATCTTCAAATTCTTTTTGCGCGCCATCAACAACCGTGGGTTCGGCCCATACGCCGGAACGGCTGGAAATCGGTTTAAAGACTAAATCGCCCACGGCAATGGCTAATAAATACGAAGGAATTTTTTGCGGCATGCTGAACTGATAATCGCCATCGCGTTTAGCCGCTACGTCGTTATCTGCGCTCATTAAGGCCATCAAGCTTGGGTCGGTGGTGATGTGCGCGTCATAGGTAAAACGCACGCCTGGTGTGTCTTGCAACGGCACCCATGAGCGCGCGTGAATGGCTTGCGATTGGCTAAACATAAACGACTTTTTGCTAGCGGTCATTTCGGGCGTTAGCCATTGCAGCCCTGATGCTTCTGGGCTGGTGGAATAAGCGATGCGTACGCGCTGCATGGCGCTTGGCATGGTAATACGCAAGGCTGAACCATAGAGAGCATTGGCGGCATCTACTTTAAAATTGAGTTTTTTCCAGACCTTGCCATCGCCACCTTGCACAGAAGTAATGTTCAGCGCGCGGGTGTCGAGCACCAGTTCTTTCGCTTTTGGGTCAAGCCACTGCAAGCTTAAATCGGCCGTGCCTTTCAGAATATGCGCATCCATATCAACCGATAAATTTAGGCGCAGATGCTCTATTTGCACTTTGTCAATTTGCGCATACGAATTGGGGTCAACAACAAGTCGCGTATCCACCACATTATTGGCTTTCGAATCGAGATTTTTCTCCGATTTACAGCCCAACAAGGTGGCGCAAAACACGGCGGCAAGCAATACGTTCTTCATCTAAAAATCCTTTAAATTTTAAAGCCGCTATGAATGGCTACAATGCCACCGGATAAATTTTGTACTGCGCATTGCTCGAAACCGGCCTCTTCCATCAAGGCTTTTAGGCCCGCTTGATTAGGATGCTTGCGAATGGATTCGGCTAAATACTGGTAACTGTGTGCATCGCCAGCAATCAGCTGGCCGAGCTTGGGCAATACCTTGAATGAATGAAAATCGTAGATTGGCTTAAACCATTCGGCCTGCACTTCAGAAAATTCCAACACCATTAGCTTGCCACCGATTTTTAGAATGCGGTGCATCGATTTCAATGCGGTCAGTTTATCGGTGACGTTGCGCAAACCAAATGCCATGGTGATGGCATCGAAGCTGTTATCGGGAAACGGCAAGGCTTCAGCATTTAACTGCACATAGCTCAAGCCGTTGAGCAAACCTAAATCCGTCAAGCGATCGCGGCCAACGCTGAGCATTTCTTTATTGATATCGCCAATCACGATTTCGCCGGTTTCGCCAACGCGTTCAAGCAGCAATTTGGCAATATCGCCGGTGCCACCGGCTAAATCGAGCACACGGTCGCCACGCTTGATGCCTGAGGTGCCGGTGAAATAGCGCTTCCATAGGCGGTGTACGCCGAGCGACATCAAATCGTTCATTACGTCGTACTTAGCGGCTACCGAGGAAAACACCTCGCCGACCAGCTTTTTCTTGTCGGCAACCGGTACGTCGCGGAAACCGAAATGGGTGGTTTTATCGTTCATGGCTTATTATCACACATCTTGTAGGAGCGCCTTCCCGTATCTTGTAGGAGTGCCTTTAGGCGCGATTATTTATGGCGTGCCAAGGCGCGCCCTATATTTTTACGCGGCATAGGGTGTGCCTTGGCACACCTTGAATTTACCGCCCCAAACCCTGTTCTTCCAAAGCCTTTAAATACCGCGCCCAACGAAGGTCATATTCTTCACCCAATTCTTTCAGGAAGCTCCAGGTATAAATGCCGCTATCGTGCCCGTCGTTAAAGCGTAGAACCACCGCGTAATTGCCAATCGGTTCAATGGCCGAGATGTTTACATCATGCTTACCGCCAATCCATACACGTTGGTTTGGGCTGTGGCCTTGCACTTCAGCCGAAGGAGACTCAACACGTAAATATTCGCAGGGCAGTTCAAAACGCGAGCCATCGTCAAAGGCTACTTCCAGTTTGTGCGAGGCGCGGTGCAAGATAATGTCGGTGGCTTTGATGCTCATGATTCTTTCTTCCGTTTCGCGCGCGGGTGCGCGGCGTCGTACACCGTGGCCAAACGCTGAAAATCGAGGTGGGTGTAAATTTGGGTGGTGGCAATATCGGCATGGCCGAGCAGTTCTTGCACACTGCGCAGATCGCCGGATGATTCCAGCATATGGCTGGCGAATGAATGCCGCAAAAGATGCGGATACACGCGTTTCCAAATGCCTTGCTGTTGGGCTAATTGCCGCATGCGCAACTGTATGGCACGGGTGCTGATAAACGCACCGCCACGGCCTGGAAAAACCGGTGCAGCGGCGTTTGCTTGGGATTGCGCAAACCAAGCACGCAATGCGCTCACGGCATGGCTGCCGACCGGCACCACCCGCGTTTTGCTGCCTTTGCCAAGCACGGTGACTAAGCTGTCATCTAAATCTAAATTTCGCCAGGTGAGTGAACACAGCTCCGATACCCGCAAACCTGAAGAATACAGCAGCTCCAACATGGCACGATCACGCAAGCCATGTGTGCCATCGGTAGGCAGCTCCACCAAACGCACCGCTTCATCCACATCCAGCACTTGCGGCAATTTACGCGGCGCTTTCGGCGCGCGCAAGCCTTGGCTTGGGTTGTGGTTCATGGCGCCTTGTTTCAACAAATACTTGAACAAACTACGCAATGCGGAAAGCCGACGCTGCACGCTTTTCGGTGCTAAACCGCGCCGATGTTCCTGCGCCATAAATTGTTGAACATGCGTGAATTGCACAGCGTTCGGTTCATGCAAGGCATTGCTTTGGCAATACGCCTGCCAAGCCGCCAAATCGCGCTGATAATTGCTTAAGGTGTGTGCTGACGCTTGCCGTTCAAAGCGCATATGCTGCAGAAACTGCACAATGCCGGAAGCCACATCAGCCATGTCAGCGTTTGCAACGCAACATTGCCACTTGATACAACTCGCCAATCCAGCGCAGGAACAACGTGCCCATGCCCGGATAGAAACGGTGGTTATCGGCGCTGCCAATGGCAATCAAGCCAATGCCGCGCACGGGAATCAAAGCAATCGATTGGGTGAATGCTGACTCGGTGCCAAACAGCACCTGGCTTTTCTCCGCATTCAAACGCCCGCAGATTGGCTCGCCACTGGCTAAGCAATCCACAAATGGCACCATACGCGCATCGTTTTCATCCATGCAACTAAACCAATCGGCGGAAAGCCCAACCACCGGTGAAAAATTGATAACCCGTACCGATTCGCTGGCGAAATCTTCGTTTAAGCTCGCGGCAAGTGTTTTCACAACATCCGCCGAGGTGTTGGCGCGAATTAAAGCTAAAGACAACTCATGAATATGTTGTGAGAGTTTTTCATTGTCTTGCGCATTGACATTCAATTCATGCAGACGGTGATTCAAATCACGATTTTTATCACGTAATATTTCCAGCTGATAGCTCGACAGCGAAGCGGTTTTGCCGTCCTCTCGCGGCACCACCAAACTAGTGGCTAAATCGGGAAACTGCCCAAGGAAATTAGGATGCCGGCGCAACCATACTGCTACTTCATGCGCGCTCAACTTTTCCGGTCTGTCGTCAATCATTGCACCACTCTCCTTCATACACTAATTTAGCTGGGCCAGTCATGCGCACTTCGGCATCATCACTATCCCAGGCGATATGCAAAATTCCGCCCGGCAAGTGCACGTCAAGCTGGCGTTCAACCAAGCCTAAACGCATTAAGCTAACCGCCGCCGCGCAGGCCCCCGAGCCACAGGCCAAGGTTTCACCCACACCGCGCTCATAGACGCGCAAACGAATATGCTGCCTTGTCACAACTTCGGCAAAACCCACATTCACCCCGTCTGGGAAAACTTTAGCGGCTTGCACGAACTTCGCCCAACGCTCTACTGGCGCATCGAAGCAATTTTCAACGCGAATCACTGCATGTGGATTACCCATGGAAACCGCGGAAAACTCGATAACACCACCCTCAAACGGCAGCTGGTAACTCAGGCTGGCTTGTTCGGCCAGCAGCGGAATTTGCGCTGGGTCAAAATGCGGCTGGCCCATTGCCAAGCTATACAAGCCGTCTGCTTGGCAAACCTGTATTAACCCGGCCGGACTATCTATGCAAAATTCGGGCGTTTGGGCAAACCCTTTCAACACCAGCCAATGCGCAATACAACGTGCCCCATTGCCGCATTGCTGCGCGAAGCTACCATCTTGATTGATGATCTGATAGGAGGCGATGGCGTGCGCCGATTGCGCTGGCTCAATGATTAATAGTTGATCGAAACCAATGCCAAAATGCCTATCGCCCATTGAGCGAATCATTTCAATGCTTGGCAGAGCGGGGTTTTTGCGGCAATCGAGCACCACAAAATCGTTGCCCGCGCCCTGCATTTTACTGAATTGCAAAGGCATTACTGCGTAGCCTCAGCCTCTGCTGGCGTTTCATCGGGCTTTACCAAAGGGCCTTTGTTGCCACAGGCGGAAAGCAACAGGCATAACGCCAAGGCAGCCAAAACGATTTTTACGGAATATTTATTCATGGAGAAAGTATAGCCGAAATGGCCTATTCCACACCCAGAACATCCAACATATACGCGAACTGCTCGGCAATTTCCTTATAGCGCTGGAAGCGCCCCGATTTCCCGCCATGGCCAGCGTCCATATTGACGCGAAATACCACAGGATTGTCGTTGGTTTTATAGTCGCGCAGTTTTGCCACATATTTAGCCGGCTCGAAATACTGCACCTGCGAATCCCACAAGCCCGTGCCAACAAATACCGTGGGGTAATCTTGCTGTTTAATCTGGTCGTAGGGTGAATAACTTAGCATGTAGTCGTAATATTTTTTCTGCGCCGGATTGCCCCACTCGTCAAACTCGTTGGTGGTCAGCGGAATGCTTTCATCAAGCATGGTGCTTACCACATCCACAAACGGCACTTGCGAGATAATCAGTGTGTAATCTTGCGGTGCGCTATTTGCGATAACACCCATCAACAAACCGCCAGCAGAACCACCATAGGCCGCCACGCGATCGTGTTTGGCATAGCCTTGTTGCACTAAAAAACGCGTCACATCAATGAAATCGGTGAAGGTGTTTAGCTTGTTAAACAATTTGCCGTTGTCGTACCAAGCGCGGCCCATTTCTTGGCCACCGCGAATATGCGCAATGGCATACACCATGCCACGATCGAGCAGGCTAACATTCACCACTGAAAAGCGTGGGTCGGAAGATAAGCCATAGCTGCCATACGCGTATTGCAACAATGCCGCAGTGCCAACTTTCTTGAAGCCTTTTTTGTACACCAAAGACACCGGTATTTGGGTGCCGTCGCGCGCCGTTGCCCATTGCCGCTCGGTCACGTAATCATCGGGCTGATAGCCGCCCAACACCGGCTCACGCTTCAGCAATTTGCGCTCACCACTTTCGATATTGACATCGTAAATCGTATTGGGCGTGGTCATTGATGTGTAGCTGTAACGCAGCCAAACACTGTCTGGGCTGGCATTCACATGCAAGCCCATGCTGTAGGCGGCTTCATCAGAAGCCACAAATTCCACCTTGCCGTCATTGCTCAGCGTGCGAATACGCAACAAGGCATTGGAACGCTCTTCAATCGCGATAAAATGATTGAATAATTCAACCCCTTCAATAAATACATCAGCTGTATGTGCAATGAATTCCTGCCAATCAGCGCGATGACCAAACCCTTTGGCATCGTCTAGCGTCATTAATTGATAATTTGGCGCATTCCAATTGGTCCGAATTACCCAGCGGCCATTTAGGTGATCGGCGCTGTATTCAAAATCTCTTTCGCGTTTTGCAATTACGGCAAACTGCGCTGGCTGTGCGGCAGGCGCAACGCGCTGCTCGGAGCTGACTGTGCTCTCGACTGTAATGCAGATGAACTGCTCGGAGCGCGTGCGTGAAATACCTAAGTAAAAACTGTCATCGACTTCTTCATACACCAAATTATCGAGCGCCGTTTGAGTGCCTAGCAAATGCGTTTTAACCCGTTTGCTAAGCAGTGTTAGCAGATCTTTTTCAATGTAAAACAGCGTTTGGTTATCATCGGCCCAAACAATATTCGGCTCAATATTATCAACCACATCCACGAAGGTTTTAGCACTGGCTAGATCTTTCACAAATAATTGGTATTGACGACGACCCACCGAATCTTCCGCCCAAGCCACTAACTGATTATTCGGGCTTATTTGCCAATCACCAATCGAAAAATAGCCTTTGTCGGCCGCCATTGCATTTTGATCAAACAAAATTTCTTCCAGTGCATCCATGCTGCCGTTTCGGCGCGCGATGATGGCGTAATCTTTGCCAGTTTCAAACCGGCTGTAATACCAATAGCCGTTCTTAAAATAAGGCACCGTGGAATCGTCTTGCTTAATGCGGCTGGTAATTTCTGAGTACAAACTATCGGCGGTTGCTTTCGAGCTCGCCAATATGCAATCAGCGTAGTCGTTTTCGGCATTCAGCACCGCCAGCACTTCGGTATCGGTACGGGTATCATCGCGCAGCCAATAATAGTCATCATTGCGTGTAGCGCCATGCGGCGCGGTAACGGTATGCGGTTTTTTTGCAATAAGCGGCGGTTTTAGAAAATCTGTTGGCACGGTAAAATCCGAATTTTTAAACTCAACAGAAAATACCATACTCACCCAGTGGCCGCTTGTGAAACACTAGGCGGCGCGCCTATTTGCCGCATTTGACCCTAACAGACCTGTGCGCTTCTTTTCAAAAACAAACACTTGCGCGCTTTTCATAGGATGATTCGCTTTTCTGGGCGCTCTGCTTAAAAAGGCATGCCGAACAAACACGGCGCTCGGCATGCTTAATAGCCACACCGGCCAAGCACCAATTGCATTCGAAAACCAAGACATATTTGGCATAAGCCAAGCTGCCATGAACACCAGAACCGGGATTTGCCAGCTTAGGCGAATGTACATTTGTGTATTCATAATCAACTCCATCAGACCCTACAAAGAGTTTGCAAGATGCCTTTCTCAAAAGCTGAGATTGCCCTGTTGACGTCACCTTCAACTGTAAAAGTGCATACTGGTTCAATTACAGGGAGTAACCCATGAGCAAACTCATTGCAGCCGTTATTGTGATTAGCTTAGCGCTAACCGCTTATAGCTTTGCCAATACCAGCAAAACACCGCCGCTAACTAGCAATGCCAAGATTGATTTACCACGCTATATGGGCCGTTGGTGGGTGATTGCCAATATTCCGTATTTTGCCGAGAACGGCAAAGTGGCCACAGCCGATGTGTATGCGTTGAAGCCAAATGGCAAAATTGATAATGTCTTTGCTTACCGAAAAGCGTTTGATCAGCCCGAACAGCAAATGCAAGCTGAAGCTCGCGTTTACCCAGGCACTAATAATAACCACTGGCAAGTGCGTTTTTGGGGCGGTTTAATTCGCTCGCAATTGCTCATTTTAGAGGTGTCGCCAGATTACCAATGGGCTTTAATCGGTAATCCTGGGCGCTCCATGGCCTGGGTGTTTTCGCGCAAGCAAATCATGAGCGATGCCGAGCTTGCGCTATTGAGTGAAAAATTTAGGCAATACGGCTACGAACCAGCCAAGCTGCAACGCGTTCCGCAAACCAATCAATAATCTCAGTGCAGGTTTATTGGCATTAGCTGTAGTTGGCTAATGCCAGTTGCAAATTCATTTTTGCTTTCTCGCGCAAGGAAATGGGCTCAATAATCTGTGCGTCCGCACCATAACGCAAAATATCCATCAGCAGCTCGCGTGGATTGCTGTATGGCACTTTCAGCTCAAAACGGCCATCTGGCAAGAAACGCCCTTCTTGTCGGGAATGCCAATGTTCCTCGGCCACCCAACGTGCGGCTTCCGCGGAAAAAACGATGGTAGCCATGGAGCGCGCCTTGCCGGAAAAAATGCCATAGCTATCCGCCAGCTGTTCCGTAAGCTCTTGCTCGTTGATGTCTTTTGCCTCGTGCTCAAGCACATGCACATGCTTAATGCGATCAATCGAAAAACTGCGCAAGGCATCGCGCTCATGGTCGTAGGCGTCCAAATACCAATTATCGCGGTAATGCGTTAAGCGCTGCGGCGACACAGTACGCGTTGTGAGTTGATCGGTTGAGCGAGCCTTGTAATCAAAATGCACTTGCTTGCGTTCAAGCACTGCGCCGGCAATTTTTCGAAATACCGCTTCATCACGCTGGCGTGTATACGAGCCAATGACTCGCACCCGTTCGATGGGCGTACGGCGGCCATTGCCTTGGGTTTCTAGCAAGCTGTTGATACGTTTTTTGAGTGGATCCAATGCCGAGCCCAGCACATTGGTGCCGGAGCGATTCAGTAATTCATGGGTGGCCACCAGTGCATGCAATTCATCGGAACTAAACCAAAGACCGGGCAACTCAAAGTGCTCAATTTGTAGTTTGTCGTAGAAAAACCCCGCATCGGTGCTCAGCAATGGTGCTTGCAACACATCGCGCAGAAAGCCTATATCGCGATACAAGGTGGCCCGCGAACACTCCAACTCATCGGCTAGCCCTTGGCCTGCAATGGGAAAGCGCGCCGCTTTTAAGCGTTGATGCAAAGCAAAAATTCGTTCGTAACGGTCCATAATATATACTCTATGCAGATGGCTTTAGCATCGCTTGCTAAACAAATTTTAGCAATGTATTTAAGCCTGACAATAACTATTCGAGGAAGATTTTGCATGTTGTTATTAAAAGCTAATCGTTACACGGTTTGTATTGTGCTTGCCATACTATTTCTTTTTTCCTGCACCACAAGTAGCGCCGGTGCGTTGGCCGATCTCTACAAACCCAAAACCCTCAGCAGTGGCAGCCCCGCCGTGCTGTATCACGCCAATGCCGAGCAGATCAAAAAACTTTTCCCGATTGGCACCATCCGCGCCAACATCCAAGCCAAATTTGGCGCACCGCCAAAAGATTATGGATCAACTGACGACAAAGACGTTTACGGCTACAGTTTGATTTATCAAAAATTCAACAAAGACAAATCCATGCTGACTGTGTCGCGCACGGTTGGTGTGTATGTCAATTACGATGCAAAAGGCAAAGTTAAATCGCTGGATATCCCCGTATATACAGCCAGTTATACGCTGATTAGCAATGGCGTAGCGGCTGAAAACCGTGTACCGAGTACAGCCGAAATAAACCAATACCTTATACCGGTGAATCCCGCCTTGGCTGATGCGCTGATTGCACAAGGCTTTGATTCTGTCGCATTGAGCGCGCCCAAAACCGCCCTAACGGCCAAGCCTTGGCATTTAGGCATACAATTCAATCCCGTTTTTAGCTGGGCCGGCGGCATTGCGGGCAGCACAACCTATACCGTCACCGGATTTGAACAGGGCTCAATCGGGCAAGCCAATGGCATTATGATTGGCGATGAAATTCTGGCAATTAATGGCCAATCGATGACCAAAGGCGCCACAAGCCTGAGCACCGCGATTAGCCAGGCTGAGCGCACCCAACCATTAGTTATAAGCATTAAGCGCGGTCGTAAACAGCAAACCATCATCATTCAGCCACAGTCCTAATCCTTGCGAATAATGCCACAATACTGCCATGACTGATCCGGTTTTAGCACTCAACGAACCCCTTGGCGAACGCGTTGAGCGCACAACCTGCTACATGTGCGCGTGCCGTTGCGGCATTCAAGTGCATATCAAAGACGATAAAATCCGCTATATCGAAGGCAACCCCGATCATCCGGTTAATCGCGGTGTGCTGTGCGCCAAAGGCTCAGCCGGCATTATGCAACATTATTCGCCTGGGCGATTAAAAAAGCCGTTGAAGCGTATCGGCGAACGTGGCGAAAATGCCTTCGTAGAAATTGAATGGGAAGAAGCGCTAAGTTTAGCCTCCGAAAAACTGGCCGCAGCGCGCCTGCGAAACCCAAACCGCTTGGCCTTTTTCACCGGCCGCGATCAATCACAAGCCTTAACGGGCTGGTGGGCGCAGCAATACGGCACCTATAATTATGCCGCGCATGGCGGCTTTTGTTCGGTCAATATGGCTGCTGGTGGTTTGTATACACTGGGCGGCAGTTTCTGGGAATTTGGTGAACCCGATTGGCCGCACACCAAGCTGCTATTGCTTTGGGGTGTAGCCGAAGACCACGATTCCAATCCGCTGAAACTTGGCTTGGGGCAATTAAAATCCCGCGGTGCAAAAGTGATTGCCATCAATCCGGTGCGCACCGGCTATGGCGCCATTGCCGATGAATGGGTAGGCATCAAGCCCGGCACCGATGGCTTATTAGCGATGGCCTTGATTCACGAATTGCTGCGATTGGATCGCGTGGATTTAGATTACTTAGTGCGCTTCACCAACGCGCATTATTTAGTGATTGATGCGCCCGGCACGGCTGAGCACGGCCTGTTCACGCGCGATGAAAATGGCAATGAATTATGCTGGGACCGCAACACGCAAACCATAAGCCCAGCCAATAGCACAGGCATATCGCCGATGATTGCTGGCATTTATTTATTGCCAAGCGGCCATGTGGCTAAGCCGGTGTTTGATCATATTGTGCAACGCTACATTTCCGATGATTATTCGCCGGAAATGGTGAGTGAAACCTGCGGCGTGCCCGCGCACGATATCCGCCGGATTGCCAAGGAATTAGCCGAAGCGGCGTTTGATCACAACATTGCGTTGCCAATTGCTTGGACTGATAGTTCTGGCATACAACATGCAAGCATGAAAGCTCGGCCCGTGTCGATGCACGCGATGCGCGGCATCAGCGCGCATGCCAATGGCTTTCAAACCTGCCGCGCTTTGCATCTTTTGCAATTGCTGCTCGGGGCGGTGGATGCGCCGGGTTCATTTCGGTATCAGCCGCCGTTTCCGCGCCCGATTCCACCCGCCAATCGTCCAGGCAAAACGCGCGACAGCGAAGGCAAGCTTAACGCTATGCCGCTCGGTTTTATTCATGGCCCGGAAGATTTATTGGTGGATGATACTGGCCATGCTTTACGTGTTGACGAAGCCTATTCTTGGCAGTATCCACTGGCCGTGCACGGCATGATGCATACCGTGCTGCGCAATGCACATTCGGGCAAGAATGGCCCGATTGATGTGTTGATGCTGTTCATGGCCAATATGAGCTGGAACTCGGCAATGAACACCCATGAAACCCTGCATTGGCTTACCGATAAAAACGCAGACGGCGAATACAAAATCCCATACATCATTTATTCCGATGCGTATTCCAGCGAAATGTGTGCCTACGC
Source organism: Arenimonas sp. (assembly GCA_043744535.1). GTDB lineage: Bacteria > Pseudomonadota > Gammaproteobacteria > Xanthomonadales > Xanthomonadaceae > Arenimonas. The sequence continues at coordinate 14,395 of JAYTVJ010000006.1, read as the reverse complement.
CGATTTAATTCTGCCCGACACTACGTATTTAGAACGCTTCGATGCCATCAGCCTGCTCGATCGGCCAATCTCCGATGCCGACGGCGCATCCGATGCCATCCGTCATCCGGTGCTACAGCCTGATCGCGATGTGCGCGGCTTTCAATCAGTGTTGTTAGATTTAGGTGCACGCATTGGCTTGCCCGCATTAGTGCATGCCGATGGTTCGCCCCAGTATGCCGATTACGCCGATTACATCATTCGCCATGAACGTGCGCCAGGTGTGGGCTTATTGGCGGGTTGGCGTGGTGAACAAGGCGAACTGGAAGGCAAAGGTGCGCCCAATCCGGAGCAACTCAATCGCTACATTAAACACGGCGGCTTTTGGCACACAGCCATTCCGGAATCGGCACGCTATTTCAAAATGGGCAACCGCGACTATCTGAATTGGGCGAAAACCAAAGGCTTCATTGGCTCGGCTGAGCCGATTGTGTTGCAGTTGTATTCGGAAACCCTGCAAAAATTTCGCTTAGCGGCTGAAGGCTTTGGCGAACACCAGCCGCCAGATGCCGAGCGCGAGCGCATCAAAACCTATTTCGACCCGCTGCCATTTTGGTATGCGCCGTTTGAGCACGCGCAAACCGATTCGACCGAATTTCCGTTGCACGCCCTCACCCAGCGTCCGCCGTTTATGTACCATTCGTGGGGTTCGCAAAATGCCTGGTTGCGGCAAATCATGGCGCGTAATTTTCTGTATTTGCACCCTGACACAGCCGCGCATTATCAGTTAGTCGATGGCGATTGGGTTGAACTCAGTTCACACATCAGCACCATCACCGTGCCGGTGAAGCTTACTAATAATGTACAAAAAGACACGGTTTGGACATGGAATGCGGTGGGTAAACGCAAAGGCACGTGGGGTTTGTCGACTAAAGCGCCAGAAAGCAATCAGGGCTTTCTGCTTAACCCATTAATTTCTGATTTAACCCCACAGGCCGATTACGCCAATGCTGATCCAATCACCGGGCAGGCGGCGTGGTTTGATTTACGCGTTGCGATTAAAAAAGTGGCCAAACAAGCATTTAGTTCGCCGCAATTTAGGGCATTACATACTAGCGAACCAAAAATTAAACTTCTGCGCTATGGGAAAAAAGCATGACCCTGCTGCCCGCTACAACCCAGAAAAAGCTTGGCCTGCTGATTGACCTAGACATCTGTGTGGGTTGCCACGCCTGCGCGGTGGCTTGCAAAGAATGGAACGTGAATGGCATTGCCGGGCCATTACCCGATGAAAATCCGTATAGCGCCGAGCCCGATGGCGTGTGGTTTAATCGCGTGCATAGCTACGAACTTGATGCCTTGCTTGAGGACGCGCAACCGGCCAGCAGCTTGCATTTTCCGCGCTCATGCTTGCATTGCGAAACCCCGGCCTGCGTGTCGGTGTGCCCAACTGGCGCCAGCTACAAACGCGCCGAAGACGGCATTGTGTTGATCGATACCGATAAATGTATTGGCTGCAAACTGTGCTCGTGGGCTTGCCCATACGGCGCGCGCGAGTATTCGCCCAGCGAAGGCGTGATGAAAAAATGCACGCTGTGTGTTGATCGAATTTATAACGAGCATATTCCCGAAGCGCAACGGCAGCCCGCCTGTGTGCAAGCGTGCCCCACGCGTGCACGTTCATTCGGCGATTTCGCCGACCCAGACTCCGACGTTTCGATTAAATCGCGTGAACGCAACGGCCAAGCCTTAATGCCCGAGTTGGATTACAAACCGGTTAATCGCTATTTGCCGCCGCGTAAAAAACAGGCCGTGTGCTCCGCACCTGCCGATGAAACACTAAACACTGCCGAACTGCCCAGCGCCTTGCGTTGGCTTGATAAAATCTTGAGCCGCTAATGCATCCTGCCCTGTCCGTTATTTTTTTCAGTACCCTTTCCGGCACCGGCTATGGTTTATGGTTTTGGTGGGCCAGCTCCTTGCTCGGCCACAACCGCGATTTTGGCATCAAGGATTATTTAACCCTCGCTATGGGTGCATTATTTGTCATCAGCGGACTGCTGTGTTCAACCATGCATCTTGGTCGTAAGGAACGTGCTTGGCGGGCCTTCTCGCAATGGCGTAGCTCATGGTTGTCGCGTGAAGGTGTGCTGGCGGTGTTGTGTTTTATACCGGCAGGCTTACTCATTTTTTATCCTGTGCATGGCGGCATACAAAAAATATTAGCTATTGTCTTGATGGTTTTTTGCTTACTTACAGTGTACTGCACCGCAAAAATCTACCATTGCCTGAAAACCGTGCCGGCCTGGCAACACGGTAGTGTATTACCGATTTTCCTGCTTGGCAGTTTATATACCGGTGGCTTATGGTTAGCCAGTATCTTTGCAATCTGGACCTTTGCACCGGTGTTGGCAGTATTCGCCATGCTGCTTTTGTGGCTAATGACCCGCTATTGGCAGAATAACGACAAATCACTCGCCATCACGCGCAGCAGCGCCTTAGGCTTGCCGGAACAACGTGTCGTGCAGGTATTCGAGAATCCGCATACCGAAGCGAATTACATCACCAAAGAAATGGTGCATATCTTAGCCCGCAAACACAGCGAACGGCTGCGCGAACTATGCGCCATATTCGGTTTTGCACTGCCGTCTATCGCCTGCCTGCTGGCCTGGGCCTTGAACCAACCGTGGCTATACAGCGTGGCTGCCATCAGCGGCATTAGCGGCGTATTCATTGGGCGCTGGCTGTTTTTCGCCGAAGCCAAACATGTGGTGAGTTTGTATTATTGACTACCCCGGCGCTACACGCCACCCCTTCGTAAACGAAGGGGAACAAAATTGATCAACATTCCCCTTCACTTGTGAAGGGGTGCCCGAAGGGCGGGGTAGTGCCTTACTACAGGGCCTGTAATTGCACAGGAAGTTAGGCGAAGTCAGGCAATATTCAACAACTCCGCCGCGCCTTGTGCGAACAACATGTCCGCCACTTTTTGGCCAAGTGTTTCCGGTTCAATGGCCACGCCTTGCGCACATGCAGATATGGAGCGGATATTTGTGGCATCGCCAACCCAGCCGGTTAATGTCATCGCATCGCCGTTAATTTCAGCATAGGCCGCCACGGGCACTTGGCAGGAGCCGTGTAGTTGTTTGTTCATGGCGCGCTCGGCGCGCACGCGCAACTCGGTGGGCTTATCGTTCAACGCAGCAAACAATGCGCTTATTTCCGGATCTGCACGCAAGCTTTCAACGGCAATAGCGCCTTGTGCCACGGCAGGCCACCACGTATTTGGCTTTAATTCCTGCCGAATCTGTTGCTGCAAGCCTAAGCGTTCAAGCCCAGCGCAGGCCAAAATAATTGCATCAAAATCGCCATTGGCGCATTTGGCTAAACGCGTGTTGATGTTGCCGCGCAAGTCTTTAATTTGAATATCTGGGCGATGCTGCTGCAATTGCACTTGCCGGCGTTGCGAAGAAGTTCCCACTATGGCGCCCATCGGCAACTCATCAAGGCTTGCATACTGCGCTGAAATAAATGCATCGAATGGGTTATCGCGCTTTAGCACAGCTGCCAATTCAAACGCCGTATCCAATTGCATTGGCACATCTTTCAGCGAATGCACTGCGGCATCGGCGCGGCCTTCTTGCATGGCCACTTCCAGTTCTTTCAGGAACAAGCCCTTACCACCAATTTTTGATAACGACACATCCAGCAGCTGATCGCCTCGGGTAGTCATCGGCACCAATTCCACACGCAAATGCGGATGTGCGTTGCGCAACAGCTGTGCCACATGGCGGGTTTGCCACAACGCCAGCGTGCTTTCTCGGGTGGCCAAGCGAATTATTTTCATGGCGCTATTATCGCATTGTGCGGCGCATTCGGCATTAGCTGTGCCTGAAGAGATCTTTAAGCTCGCTCGCGCACCGCCGGCTAATTTCCAATGCTTTCGGCCAATCCTTTAACACCGCCCATGCTTGGCCATCCATATCGCGGCGAATTTCAAACAACTGCCCCGCTTTTACTAAACAATTGCGGTGAATACGGATGAACTGATTTGGAAAGCGCAGTTCAAGTTCTTTTAGCGGCTCATCTAAGATATGTTCGCCGCCCTGGTGATACACCACGGTGTATTTTTCTTCGGCGTGCAAATACAAAATATCGCTCAACGCAATACGCCGCAACACACCACCCACATGGGCCGTTACAAACTGTTTGTTGGTATCGTCGCTGACTTGCGATTTCAAGCGCAAAACGCGCTCGATACTTTCCATTAAGCGTTCGCGTCGAACTGGTTTCACCAAATAATCAATGGCCTGCGCATCAAAAGCCTGCAAAGCATGCTGATCATAGGCCGTGCAAAATACGATAAATGGCGGGTTTTTTGTGCCTTGCAATTGCTTGGCTAAGTCCAAGCCCGACATACCGGGCATGGCAATATCCAAAAATAATGCGTCTGGCTGATGGCTGTGCATTAACGCCAGCGCCTGCTGTGCATTAGCCGCTTTTGCAAGCACGAGGCAGTTCGGCAAATCTGCAATCATATCGGCCAAGCGCTCCGCCGCTAAGGGCTCATCATCAACCACAATAACGCGCAACGGCTTACTCATACGGCACCCGCAAACTGCACACATACACGTTGTCTTGCACTTGCCCAACAATACTGGCTTGATGGCCAAACACTAAACGCAGGCGCTCTTGTACCGAGTGTTGCGCATGCCCAAGGCCGGGCTGATCGTTGGCAATCAACACCGGATTGCGAATCTCGAATTGCAAAAAGTGTTCGTGCTTGATGGCACTGAATTGAATGCAGCCGCCTTCCGGCAATAATGCTACGCCATGAATTACGGCATTTTCGAATAATGGTTGCAGCAGCAAGCGCGGCATTTTGCAATGCATGGGTAGGTTGTCAGCCAACAGCCATTCGGTATGCAAACGCTCGCCCAAGCGCAATTTCTCAATCGCTAGATATTGCTTAGCAATCTGCAGTTCATCGGCTAATGTCGATTCTTTTTGATCATCACCTAAGGCCGCGCGGAACAAATCGGAAAGATCTTCAATCGCGGTTTCAGCCGTTTTGGCATCTTTGCGCACTAAGGCTGCAATGGTGTTCATTGAATTGAATAAAAAATGTGGATTGATGCGCGCTTGCAAAGCTTGCAAGGAGGCTTTGGCGTGTGCCTGAACCTGCGCTTGCCACTGATCGCGCACATAAAAATAGCGTAGCAGCACCGCGCTTAGCATGCCCACCATCAAGGCAATGCCACTCACAAATCGCCATCTATTCATGCCGGTAAAATAGCCCGTAGCCAATTGCTGATCGAGATAAAATACCAAGCCGGCCGCCAATGCCGTTACCGAAGCGGGCAATACGGCAGCCACCGAATAGCCCAGCACTGGCCGCAAGGCATTGACCCACATTCTGGATTTGCATAAAACCAACGCGGCAGTAAGCGCTAGCCACTGCGCAAATGCACTGGATAATAAAAAGCTTGCGCCGCTGAGCAATCGATTTTGCGAAGGCGACAGAAATATCAACACCACCACCACCTGCGCCACACCACACACCGCGGCAATGCGCGGCAATTGGCAAAAATCCGGCAAATACAGTGGCGTGGTTTTGCTCATGGCTGGCTAAAACGCTCGCTCAGCCAATCGCCGATGGCGCGAATTTCTTCTGGGCAAACGCTATGTTGCATGGGGTATGCTTTGAATTGCACGGTAAAGCCCAGCTGCTGCAATTGCTGACGGCTGTATTCGCCTAAACCCAAGGGAACGACTGGGTCGAATTTACCATGCGCCATAAAGACCGGAATGCTTTTTGCCGCCTCGCTGAGCTCTTCGGTGTTTTTAGCCCCTAAAGGTAAATAGCTTGATAGCGCCATCACTCCGGCCACGGGGATTTTCTGGCGCAACATATGCGCCAAAACCACTGCACCACCTTGCGAAAAGCCGGCCAAAATAATGCGCGATAAAGGCACGCCGCGGTCGCGTTCACGGTTGATCAAGGCATCCAATTCCACCATCGATTCGCGCAAGCCCACCTCATCAGCGCGTTTATCCAGCTCCATGCTGACAATATCGTACCAAGCGCGCATCACCGCGCCGTTGTTGATGCTGACCGCGCGCATCGGCGCATGGGGGAACACAAAACGGATGCCCGGCCAATCGGCGCGCACCAAATCCGGCACAATCGGTGCAAAATCATGGCCATCGGCGCCCAAGCCATGCAACCAGATGATCGACCAAGCCGGAAACTTTGTGGTGCAGTGTTCAACGCTTTGTAGCATAGTAACTCTTCATATTGATTCCCCGTAAGGCTAAATGATAGCCCAACTGAGCAAGGAGCATAAGCGATGAGTTCTCAATCGTGGTACGCGCAATTCACCAAATCTATTTCCCGTTTCTGTGGCAGGCCGATTGTATTCGTATTGGCCGTTGCCACTATACTGATGTGGATCATTACTGGCCCGTTGTTTAAGTTTAGCGACACCTGGCAATTAGTGATTAACACCGCAACAACCATCATCACGTTTTTAATGGTGTTTCTGATTCAAAGCAGCCAAAACCGCGATACTGAAGCGATTCAAGTGAAGCTTGATGAACTGATTCGCGCCACCCAAGGCGCACACAATGCCCTGCTTGATCTGGAAGAGCTGGAAGAAGTGGAACTTGATAAATTCCGCGATCGCTACCAAGCGCTAGCCAAAGCCGCCAGAGCAAATGTTGCTGTTATGGATACCGATAGCCCAGAAGCGTAGTATGGGCGCACAGGAGCAATACCCATGGATGATGCAAAAAAGCTAGAACCAAGCGCCGAGCAAACCGCAGCGCCAACTCACCCACGCACAAGAGCAATACAAGGCTTATTGCTACTGGCCATCTTTTATACGCTGTACGTTGCGCAGGCGTTGGTGTTGCCAATACTCACCGCGGTATTGCTTAGCCTGATGCTTGCCGCACCGGTGCGTTGGCTTGGTCGATTGAAAATTCCACGCGCTATTGCCTCAATGACTGTGGTGTTGGCTATTGTGCTGCTGCTCGGTGGCTTGCTGGTTAGCTTGGCTGAGCCCGCGAATGAAGTTATCGCTAAAAGCCCGCAAGCGATTACGCGCATAGAAAAAATCATCAAGCAATTGCGCAAACCGCTGGCCGAAGCTAGCAAAGCCAGTGAAAAAATTGCGCAATTCAGCGTTAGCGCCGCACCAAAACAAAAAACCCAGATGGTGCGTACCATCGAGCCGGCTATGTTCGACACCTTAATTCTGTCTTTACCGATGCTGGCTTTGAACTTGCTAGGCACGCTGCTGCTTACTGTTATCTTCCTAACCCGCGGTGATAGCGTGCTGCGTAAATTGGTTGAACTGGCGCCGCAGCTGCATGTTAAAAAAGATATTGTGACCGCCAGCCGCAATGCACAACACGAATTATCCCGCTATATGTTCACCGTTACCTTGGTGAATATGGTGTTTGGCGCTGTTATTGCACTGGCTTTATGGCTGTTGGGTGTTGATCAGCCGCTGCTGTGGGGCGGCATTGCGGCTTTGGTGAATTTTGCGCCCTACGTTGGCATGGCGATTATGGTGTGCTTGCTAACCATTGCCGGCTTTATTCAATTTGACTCGGTTAGCATGGCGCTGTCCGTGCCCGGCATCTACATCATTTTAAATGCCCTTGAATCCGAGGTGATAACACCATTGGTGCTCGGCAAGAGCATGGAAATCGATCCGCTGGTGATTATTTTGACGCTGTTGGTGCTGGGCTGGATGTGGGGCTTGGTGGGCTTGCTGATTGCTGTGCCACTGCTAACCTGCTTCCGGATAGTGGCTGAAAAGCATCCGCCCATGGCGGCTATTGCGCGGCTCATTAGCCACTGAAACCCAAGCGCGTTTGCCCGCCAAACTAAAGCCAAAGGCCTGTCCGTTTTCACCATAAAACTGTCGTATCCGCCACTTATTTCGTGTAAGCTTTAGGGTGATTCTATGTTTACCGCGGGCAGATTGCCCGTATACATGGAGAACGCACATGAAACGCCTAGCCACTTTACTCGCAAGCCTTTTTCTCAGTGCCGCGGCACACAGCGCAGAGCTTAGCCCGGTGTATCAGGCCGGCAGCCAATATACAGCGGTGCTGAACACACAACACGCACAATGGCATTTGGTGCCACGCGTGCGGCACGATTTTGATTTGCCGCTCGAACAAGCCTGCCATTCCACGGTCTTAGTTCCGCCTGGGCTTTGGCTATTAACCCGCGACAGCGACGGCCATCCTGAACTGCTCGCGCCCTCGCAAACACCACTGCCGATGGGCCATAGCGGCCACATTGCTATTATTGCTTGCACCGACAACGGCAATGGTCTGGCGGTGCCAGCCAAACTGATTGAATGGCTGAACAACAACACCGGAGCCATCTATGTCGAATAAAACACAGCGCTTCACACTGGGCCTATTGGCGTTGGACGGCAGTGTGCTGTCGAGCTTAATTGGCCCAGCCGACATGTTTCGTATTGCGCAGCAGTTGGCGCTGGTGCGCGAGCCGGGCACCAAGCTTCAGCTTGAAACGGTGCTAATTGGCGCGCGCGGCATAAGCACCGTAACCGGCACCGCGGGCTTGCAGCTCAATGGCGTACAGTCGCCTGACCGCGCACTGGATTGGGTTTTAGTGCCAGGCTTTATGCATGGAGGTCCTGAAGATGCAGTTGCAAAATTAGCAGATTATCAACCTGAAATAGATTTAATTCGTGCACTACATTTACGTGGCATTCCCATTGCGGCCGCTTGCAGCGGTTCATTGCTGTTGGCTGAATCGGGGTTATTGGACGGTCGTTCCGCCACCACGAGTTGGTGGTTAGATGCTGTTTTTCGTAAGTATTTTCCAAGGGTGCAGCTCAATGTTGAACGCATGATTGTTGAAGATGGAAAATTTACCACCACCGGTGCCAGTACCGCAATTCACACGTTTGTTTTACAACTACTCGCCAAGCATGTTGACGAATCTTTGGCCCAGCTTACCGGCCGTATGATGCTGATTGATTCAGAGCGCTCAAGCCAAGCGCCGTATATCAGCCTTGCATTAACCGAACGGCCGCGGCATTCTTTGTCGGAAAAAGCCGAGCGCTTTATTCAGCAACAGTTGCACCGCGAACTGAGCGTAGGCGAATTAGCCGAGCACTGTGACACCAGCGAACGCAGCCTGTTGCGGCACTTCAGGCAGCATTACAACGCCAGCCCGATTGCACATATTCAGTATCTGCGCATTGAACGCGCAAAAGCGTTGCTGGAAACCACCTTGATGAGTTTTGATGAAATTGTTGAACGCTGCGGCTACCACGATAGCGCCAGTTTCCGAAAATTATTCAAGCGCGGCACATCGCTCACTCCTGCCGATTATCGCGAGCGGTTTCGGTTGAGGGCGTGAGCCGACAACAAAAAACCCCACCTCTCGGCAGGGTTTTTAAGAGCTGGAATGTTAGGGTTTGAGTGTTCATCGATTAGCCAATTGATAAGCACGCCAAAATATGATGCAGCGTGCAATGAAGAACCCGCTCCAACTACCAAGCGCTATTGCGACTATCATTGAAAAGTACGAATGATGAATTATCTTTAGTTGCATGCCCATCGCAACCCCTAGTGTAAAGCGCGTACAAAACATTCCTAGGATTATGAGTAGCGGCCACCAACTGCCCTGAATGAGTAACTTACGTTTGCTTAATTCGAATTTCACACTATTTTTATCCATCAATGTGAGTGATAGTGCTGTAGTGAATGCCGCAGCAACTAACCAATATATTATGGTTATTGGGTTATAGCCTGCAGAGCCCAGCGCGCCTGTAAATGAATAGATGAGCATGTAAACCGGCATAATACATGCGACTGGCAGACTAACTTGGCGGTTTCGTGTCTGCCAAAGACCAAGAATAACTAAACCCACTAGTAGTCCAAAAACCCAACGCGGCGTGTACATCAATATTTCAATAATAGGCGATGACTTGGTGTAATTTCTTGCTGAAATTACACTATTTGACTGCGTTGAGAACGCGCCTTCGTTTACTCGAATGAATTCATTTATGGCTTTAGCTAGCACAACATGTGTTGCATTTCTGTTTGCGCCTTGACGATCTAAGCAAAGTGGAACTCCCATCACCTTAATATCGCGACTGCATGGATCTAGAAAAATAAAATGGCCTTCCTGGCCTTTAAGTAGATATATTTTCGCTCCAGGAATTTCTGTTGCGTAACTTAATCCGTGTTGGGGCCAAGGCAAGAAATCATTGTTTTGCGCACCCACAACTAATGTTGCAATTTTAAGCTTACGCAAGCTTACTTTTTGCACAGCAGGGCCTAGCGCTGGATCTAGGAGCACCATCATTTTTATACGTTGATCGTATTGAGAGGCGCTGAATTGTTTTAAAAACGCATCCGGCGCGCTATCTCGATTACGCCCATAGTTGCAAGACAAGTCATTTTTTGAGCGTTCGGAATGACAGTAATCAATTAAATTTTTCAGGTCGAATGTTGCACCTGCTAGCATGGCTGCTGTTTGACCGCCAGACGAGTGGCCTATTGCAACCACATTTGACCAATTTAGCCTTTTTTGAAAAATATTCCCTACTGATAACTTGTCCAGTAGTGCTGAAATATCTTGTGGCCTTTGCCAAATATAACCAGTACTGCGAGGATTTCGAGAATCTTGCCCGTAAATCGATGACTCACCAAAATGATTAATACCTATCACCACAAATCCAACAGCAGCTAGCTGTTCGCCAATCCAACTATATTCAGTTGCTGAGCCCATCGCACCATGAGAAAAAACCAATACCTTGTTAGTTATTGCTTGATTAGCAAGGCACAATTGAGTTTTATTTCTTTCATCACATGCGCCTTGCGGATACCAAACATTGACTGTGATAGGCCGACCAGTAGGCAATTCATCAAATTTCAAGACATTCATCTTCACCGATGTTGATGCTTCGACATTTTTAGCGCCTACAAATTGCTGGCTACTGATAAATAGTAATAACATCAAGTAATAGTATTTTTTCATTCCCTAATATTTCCAATTTCATTAACACTAAATATTTTACTTATGAAAAATGCATCTAAATGTGCCGAAAGTGCGATTAAAGCTGAACTGGAAAGTACAATGCCGTGATTAGGTCTTTTTCAGGCGTATGTTTGGGGTCATTGTGAAACTCTTGGATAATGGCATCATTTCTGAGAACAATACCTTCAGGTACTATCCACTCAGCATAGATACACGAAATGGTTTGCCACAGCAAAGCATAGCTACCTTTGTGATAAAACTTTGCCCATGCGCCTTGTTCCCACGTAAAGGTATCCAGTTCTGCATGTTGTTGCACTGTGGCTTGATCTACACCAATGAAATAGCGGGTTTGATGCTGATCGTTTTGCCATGGATTTTCTAGTGATACGCCAATTGGATACGAATTCAACTGATCAAACGCACTCATATATAATCGTTCACGTAAATTTTTCATCAGGGAATTTGCAAGCTCTATGTAGCTGCTATTGTTGAACCCTACCCCATAAAGCCCATGAAATAGTCGGCTTTGTGTTGTGAGCAGCTCAGGTTGGAAATTTTTGTTGCGGCTATGAATATTTTTTAATGTATTCGGTGTTTTCCATTCGCGCACCATACCTACTTTCACCTCGCTAGGCTTACAGTCATAGGCTTTTAAAAATGCACGAGAAAACGAAGAATGGGATTCATATCCCGCTGCCAAGCTTGCATCAATAACCGAGCAATTACCGGCAGCCAATAATGAGTACGCTTTTTGCAAACGCCTACGCTGAATAAACTCACCCAACTGAAAGCCAGTTGTCGCTTTAAACAACCTATTCAAATGGTATTTGGAAACACCCACTTTTAGCGCCAAAACATCAAGATTTATGTCGTCTTCTAAATGCGCTTGCACATATTCGCTAATTTGATTGGCGAATACTTCATATAACTTATGGTTCTTGGGAGCCATTATATCTATGTGCATTTCCTAACGGGGTCTTTGGACACAGACTACTTTTAAAAACACCCCGCCTTTCAGCAGGGTTTTAATTGGTGGGCCCACTAGGATTTGAACCTAGGACCAAAGGATTATGAGTCCTCTGCTCTAACCGCTGAGCTATGGGCCCAATATAACTATTATCAATGAAGCCATAGAATTTTTAAAGACTAATTAGCTTATTGATTATCCGAATCCAGGAACGAACGCATGATGTCGGCGCGCGAAGGATGGCGCAGTTTGCGCAAAGCCTTGGCTTCAATCTGACGAATACGCTCGCGGGTTACATCGAATTGCTTGCCAACTTCTTCGAGCGTGTGGTCGGTGTTCATGTCAATGCCAAAACGCATACGCAACACTTTCGCCTCGCGTGGCGTTAAGCCGGCCAACACACCGTTCACGGCTTCACGCAAGCCAATATTGGTGGCATTTTCCATTGGCGACTCAATATTGCTGTCTTCAATGAAATCGCCCAAATGCGAATCTTCGTCGTCGCCAATTGGTGTGGCTAAGGAGATTGGTTCTTTAGCAATTTTCATCACTTTGCGAATTTTGTCTTCCGGCATTTCCATGGCTTTGGCCAATTCTTCCGGCGTGGCTTCGCGGCCCATTTCCTGCAGCATTTGGCGCGAAATACGATTGAGCTTATTGATGGTTTCAATCATATGCACCGGAATACGGATGGTGCGCGCTTGGTCGGCAATCGAGCGGGTAATCGCTTGGCGAATCCACCACGTGGCATAAGTAGAGAATTTATAACCGCGCTTGTATTCGAATTTATCAACCGCTTTCATCAAACCAATATTGCCTTCCTGAATTAAGTCGAGGAACTGCAAACCGCGGTTGGTGTATTTTTTAGCAATCGAGATGACCAAACGCAAGTTGGCCTCAACCATTTCTTTTTTGGCTTTGCGGGCCATTTCTTCGCCGAAACGCATTTCATCGTTGGCGCGTTTAATTTCTTGCAAAGGCGCATACATTTCTTTTTCGATGGCTACCAAATTTTCTTGCTGCGCAACAATGGCATCTTTATGCTCACGCATACCCGACGACCATTTTTGCTTACGGGCAATCACGCTATCGGCCCATTTCAAATCGGTTTCGCTGCCTTTCCAGGCTTTCAAGAAATCTTTACGCGGCATTTTGGCGGCATCCACGCTCAGCTTCAAAATGGCGGATTCTTGACGGCGGATTTCAGCAATCACTTCACGCAAACGGCCCAACAAAGAATCGGTTTGCACTAAAGGAAATTTCAGGTGCAACACTTCATCGGCAATGTTTATACGAATTTTCTGAGTTTTATCATTATCCAAGCCATTCTTTTCGGCAGACTTAATAAATTTACCTAATAAATCGGCCAGTAATTCCATACGGCGTGCTACTTCTAAAGGATCTGGGCCGGTATCAACCACAGCCGTTTCGCCATCCGCTGCATCATCTTCAACCACCACTTCTTCAATCACGGGCGGCAAGCCGGCATCAGCATCTTCCAAATCCAAGAAACCCACGACCACTTCCGATAAACGCTTGCGGCCTTGTTTGTGTTCGTCGTAATCGGCCAAGATTTGCTGAGTAATCCACGGGAAATTGGCCAAGCCAGTATGCAGCTTGCTTAAGCCCAATTCAATGCGCTTAGCAATAACAATTTCGCCTTCGCGGGTCAGCAAATCAACCGAGCCCATTTCACGCATATACATGCGAACAGGATCGGTGGTGCGCCCGGCTTCATTTTCAAGCGATGACAACACCGCAACCGCTTCTTCCGCGGCCACGGCATCAACGCTGCTGCCGCCGGTACGACCCGACAACATCAATGTTTCAATATCCGGCGCAGACTCATGCACAACAATACCCATATCGTTGATCATGCTGATGATGTTTTCCAATTCATCAGGATCAATCAAATCTTCTGGCAAGTGGTCGTTCACGTCTGCTAAGGTCAAGTATCCCTGATCCATGCCTTTGGCAATTAATTCTTCAATTTCCGATTTTACGTTGCGTACTGTGCTCATAATTGCTCAAGGGCCACGGTTGGGGGAACCGACTATTATAACCGATTCCAGTTGTTTAAGTTTATCTGTATTTATGTGTATCGTTTTGATTTGCCACGTTTTTATGTTTCTAGCCAAAATGTCACTGGGCCATCATTCAGCAAACTAATTTGCATGTTGGCACCAAACTGACCGGTTTCAACGTGCACATGTTTTTGCTTTACCGCGCGAACTAATGTTTCAAAGCCTTGCAATGCCTGCTCGGGCTTTGCCGCGCTGGTAAAACTTGGGCGCATGCCGGTGTTGGTGTCGGCCGCCAAGGTGAACTGGCTAACCAACAACACCCCGCCCTGCACCGCCTGCACTGATAGGTTCATTTTGCCATCGGCATCTTCAAACACCCGATAGCCT
>JAYTVJ010000005.1:0-9134 GCA_043744535.1 Arenimonas sp. | reverse complement strand
AATAAAAAATCGGCTGTGTTTACCGAGCGTCTTAAAGTCGATCTTCGTGAAGAAGCCTGGGGCTACGAATACCTGATTGAATACAACAAAGACGTGTTGTCGAATATTACAAAAGTGCTTGCAGTGATGGATGGCGAAGCAGTAATGTCCGATGAACAGTTCGTGATTAGCGCCTACCGGGCAACACAATATAAATACAATGATCGCAAGCGCGCAACCTACGATGAAATGGTATCCACCGGTTCAATCGATTTAATCAAAGATCAAACCTTGCGAAAAACCGCTATCGTGTTGTTTACCACACCTTTGTTCGACGAAATAAGTGCGGAAGGTAAGGCGGCCCAGTATAGAGAGATTTTTCGTCGCTCTGTATCGAAAGATGTTCAGCACGCATTGCTTGCGCGTTGTGGTGATCGCTACATACAGCCGCTGGATTATAAGGGCATTAATAAATCGCTGGATTATCCGTGTACGCTGGATGTTTCGGCTGAAAAAATAAGTGCTGCGGCAACGTCTTTACGATCACAAGAAAAATTACTTACAGCCTTGCAATTACGCTTTGCCGATGTTGAAACAGGGCTCGCTGATTTACAAATCAATAACCCAGTCGTAATAAAAAATCTGAGGGAAATTGTCGGGAGAAAAAAATGATCCTGCGCCGCTTATCGCAATCACTCAAAACACAAAACTGGACCGCCATCTGGATTGAATTTATTTTATTGGTAAGCGGTGTATTTTTAGGTATCCAAGTATCGAACTGGAACGAAGTGCGGGTTGAGCGCGAATTGGTGCGCGGGCATTTGTCCGAGATTGCTCGGGATCTGCATACGCATATCTCGTTTAGCCACGAATTGGAGCTGTCGGCGATGCAACGCATCAGCGCCGTTGACTACATCCATGCCCAAGCCTTCGGAACGCGATTGCCGACCACCATTGTGCTTGCAGGGCACCCCTGGAAAGCACCCAACGTCATGCCGTTTCCAGCTAATAAGCTTAACCAACTGCTGAGTGCAGTGAATCTTACGCGGGTCTCGGTTCGTGCGCGCAACGGCTACGAGTCGATGGTTAGTTCCGGCAGAATAGGACTGATCCGCAACCGCAAACTCGCCAGCCAGATTCAAACCTATTACGGCAATTACGATGATCTGCTCGACACGCAAGCCAATGTGTTCCGGCCATTCCGCAATCAAGGGGCGCAAGATCAATACGCTATCGGGTTATCTGTGTTCGATCAACGTCCTGCCTCCGAGATTGTGGCCTTGGCTCGTGAAAACCGTGGATTCGCCGCATACTTGCGTAGCCAACGCGAATGGGGAATCCTAAACTACAATCTGGTGCATAACATCAATCTTGAAACACTGGCCCTGCAAGCGGCTATCAATAAGGAATTATCCGAGCCATGATCCTGCGCCGCTTATCGCAATCGCTCAAAACACAAAACTGGACCGCCATTTGGATTGAATTTATTTTATTGGTGAGTGGTGTGTTTTTGGGAATTCAAGTGAGTAATTGGAATGTTGAGCGCGAAACAAAGCAGAAAGCCGCGGTATTCACCCAGCGCCTGAAAGCTGATTTACGCGAAGAAGCGTTCGGCTACCAATACTTGATTGAATACAACCGCGACGTGCTGGCCAGTGCTGAAAATGCGGTCAATGCGCTGACCGGCAAAGTGCCGCTGTCGAACGAACAATTGTTGATCAACGCCTATCGTGCAACCCAATATAAGCAACCGCAACGCTTTCGCGCTAGCTACGACGAGTTAATCTCAACCGGAAATATTGGGCTGATTAAAGATCAGAAGTTGCGCTTAACGGCCATGCGGGTTTACAACGTTGCCACCATGGACAATATGGTCCGTGAAGGCTCGCAATCACGCTATCGAGAAGCCTTCCGGATGAGCATTGATAATGACGTGCAACGCGCGCTAAACAAACAATGCGGCGACCGCTATGTTGAGCGTGGCGATTACCAGGCCATTATGAATGTGATTGATTATCCTTGTTCGCTTGATTTACCACAAAATGAAATTGATGAAGCGGCATACGCATTGCGCTCGAATCCCCTATTCGTTTCGTATTTGCGCGTGCGCATTGCCGATATTGGTACACGCTTGACCGACATGACCGGAAATAATAAAGACCTATTGCAAGGACTTCGAGCTGTTGCTGAGGAAAAACCATGAGCCAGTCTCAGAACGACAGTCCAGTCGCTGCGCAAGAACCTTTACAACGCTCGCGCTGGAAGCGTTTCTCACCTTCGATGGGCTGGCGCGCGTTCTGGAGCGAGATTGTCATCGTCGTGCTCGGCGTGGTGATTGCCTTGGCTGCCAATGAAGCGGTGCAGGATTGGAGCTGGCACAACAAGGTGGAGGACGGCGAGGTACGACTGCAGGGCGATATCGCATGGGCGTTCCTGTGGGCGGCGGAGAAATCCGCCAGCCAACCCTGCATAGATGCGCAACTGGCAGCGATGGCCCGCAACGTGCTCGAGAGCGGGGACACCCTGCAGCCGATGGTGCTTGGTTCGCAGAACCTGCAGATGGTGGTACGCATACCCAACCGGCCCTATCGCTTCCCGGTCTGGGATGCCTTGCTCGCGGATGGCACCGCATCGCATTTCGCAACCCAGCGGCAGGCGTTGTACGCCCGCATCAGCGACGGCATGGCGATGTCGCGCACATCCGAAGTGGAAACGCGACGCCTGGGCGGCAATCTGTTGCGGATGCGTGATCCGATTCCGCTAGACCCCGTCGTACGCTCGGACCTACTAAGCGACATCAACAACCTGCGATCGTTGACGGCGTCTGAAGGGCTGAACGCCCAGCAGCGGATGCGCGTGATCACCGATGCTGGCATCGCCCCGCCGGACGAGATGGTCGAACGGTTCCTCAATGCCTCTGGCAAGAATCCGAGCGGGGCCGATTTCTCCGGCATGCCACATTTTTGCAAGACAAAGGGCTTGCCCATCGGGGAGTGGCGCGACTACCGGAAGCTACCCGCCATCAACATCCTTTATCCAGATGCGGGAAGGAAAAAACCATGATATTACGCCGCCTTTCGCAATCGCTCAAAACACAAAACTGGACCGCCATTTGGATTGAATTTATTTTGTTGGTGGCGGGTGTTTTTTTGGGTATTCAGGTTAGTAATTGGAATGCAGATCGCGCTAACCAAAAATTGGCTACGATACTAACCGAGCGCTTGCGGACCGACTTGAAGATTGAAGCATGGTCTTATGAGTTTCAAATTCAGTATTACCAAGAAGTTTTATCAAATGCTGAAAAAACACTTGATACTCTTGAAGGAAGGAACGAGCAATCCAATGAGCAACTGCTCGTTTCAGCGTATCGCGCAACTCAATATAATCTGCCATCGCGTCGCCGCGGCACCTATGATGAAATGACATCGACCGGAACCATTAGCCTAGTCACTGACCAACCGCTACGTCTAGCGGCCGCGCTTGTTTATACCAACCCGATATTAGACACTGGAAACAATGAAGCATTGGGTTCGCGTTACCGAGCGGCCTTCAGAATGTATGTTCCAACCAATGTACAAAATGCTATTGCTGATCAGTGCGGTGATAAATTCGTAACTATCGGAAACTTTAATGAGTTGAAAGGCTCAATTGACTATCCTTGTTCATCCAAACTCACCCAAAGCGATATCGATAATGCCGCCAATATCCTGCGAACCGATGCTTCGATTGTTCCCTTATTACGCTTTAGAATTGCAGATATTAAAACCATCATTAGTAATTGGACGATTACAAACCAAGATTCTAGAAATAGCCTTAAAGCCATAGTAGGTGACAAACCATGATCCTTCGCCGCTTATCACAATCACTGAAAACACAAAACTGGACCGCCATCTGGATTGAATTTATTTTGCTGGTGGCCGGCGTGTTTTTGGGTATTCAAGTATCGAATTGGAATGCTGCGCGAGTGGATGCAACCAGGGCAACCGCATACCTTGAACGGATTCGTGATGATATTAATGCTGATCTTAGCAACTATCATGACCGAATTAGTTTCTGGAGTGGTGTGTCAGCTTATGGTGCAAAAGGCTTGGCTTTCGCAGAAACGGGTGATGCAAAAGGCGCTACGCAGTGGGATCTGTTGCTAGCCTATTTTCAAGCGAGTCAGGTTGCGGAATTCTACACCACCGATGCAACCTTTGAAGAATTAAAAAGCGCCGGCGAACTTGGCTTGATTAAAGACACGCGCTTCCGCTACGAACTCTCGCAATATTATTCACTTGGGTTTAATCCATTATTAACCGAGCGGCCGCGTTACCGCGAAAATGTGCGTGGCATCATTCCACTCGAGGTTCAAACCTATATCTGGACCGCGTGTTATTCAACGAGTACCTTGAGTGTTCAGAAAATGCTGCCCTGCAAATCGCCGATTGATGAGAAGGCAGCCGCAGTGATTGTTGATGCTATCCGCAAGGACAAGACCTTGATGCAAGAACTTCGCTACTGGATGTCAGGCATGCATGTTGCGGCTCTATTCGCGAATGCCCGGATAGAAAGAGCAATGGCACTGCGCGTAACAATTGATGCCAAGATTGGTGGCACACGGAAAGAGGCTTCCCCATGATATTCACACCATGCCATGTCGCGCCTAGAAGGCGCTCCTACACGAGAATATTCTTATGATCCTGCGCCGCTTATCACAATCGCTCAAAACACAAAACTGGACCGCCATCTGGATTGAATTTATCTTGTTGGTAGCCGGTGTGTTTTTGGGTATTCAAGTATCGAACTGGAATGAAGAGCGCGAACGCAATTTACAATCGGATATATTCACAGAACGACTCAAAGCCGACTTGCGTGAAGAAGCATGGAGTTATGAGTGGGTGATTGAGTACAACAAAGATGTGCTGGCTAATATCGATCGTGTGCTGGCAGATTTGGAAGGTGAGGCTATGCTTTCGGATGAGCAATTTGTGATTAATGCATTCCGTGCCACACAATACCGACCCTTAGATCGGAAACGAGCAACCTTTGATGAATTAATTTCAACGGGCAAAATCGATCTGATTAAAGATCAAACCTTGCGAAACACGGCGATTAAGGTTTTCAATATCCCCTTTCTCGATAATTTATTCAATGAGGGCAGGTATTCCGAATATCGAAACCTATTTCGACGCACCGTTTCAAAAGACGTTCAGAAAGCGTTGTTCGATCATTGCGGTGATAAGCCCGTAAAAGTTTTGGACTATTCGAGTATTCGTGACCCACTAAATTACCCGTGCACACTTGCGCTGCCGACGGAAAAAATTGCTGCAGCTACAAAAGCCTTGCGCGCGCAAGAGAATATGCTACCTGCCTTGCAATTACGGTTTGCAGATGTTTCATCAACGATTAGTGGTTTGGAAAATAGGCCGGTTATTGTAAAGGCTTTCCAAGAAATAACCGGGAGGAAAAAATGATCCTGCGCCGTTTATCGCAATCGCTCAAAACACAAAACTGGACTGCGATTTGGATTGAATTTATTTTGCTGGTGGCTGGTGTGTTTTTGGGTATTCAAGTATCCAATTGGAATGCCGCGCGTGCTGATGATGTTCGCGCTAAAGCCTATTTGGCGCGCATTGAAGATAACCTCAATACCGACCTGCAATCGATTCAGCGGAGGGATGTGTTTTGGCGTCAGGTTATCAATTATGGCAATAACGCTATCCGTGGTTTCCAAGCAGATTTGGGCCAAATGCCATCACCAGCCGAACTATGCCGAACAATATTTGCTCGATTGCGAATCGCCAATGTCGGAAGCCGATGCGCAAGCGGTGCTTGACGCGTACCTGAAAGATCCGAAACTGTTGCCGGAGCTGCGGTTTTGTGTGACTAACCAAGAAGTTTCGTCGAAGGTGATTGCTAACAATAAAGACTCAGTGGCTGCCATGCTGAAACGCATGAAAAAAGAGACGGCGAAGTGATGTTTCATGTCGCAATGGCGTGCCAAGGCACGCCCTATGTGGATTGTTGGCGATTCAATAGACTTGAAGGCAGCATCACTATCGCCTTAAGCAAGGCAAACACACCATCCACCGCAATGCCAAACAAGCGAAATGGCAGCATTAGTAGCCAAATAATCGGCCACAGCACCAAGGCCAGCAGTGCCAGCGGCCAGCTAATCGCAAACAGTAAGAACCAGCCGAGTGTGAGCAGTAAAAATTTCATATGGCTACGCCTTGATTAAATCTTAAACACATTTTACAGCGCGATAAAAAGCAAAGCATGTGGCTTTGGTCATGATTAGTATTCAATTCCTAGGAAACGACTTTTGAGCGTCAGTGGTTTTGCGCACTTTAAAAATTGCCCTAGCGATTTTTACAATCTTGTTCATATTTCTATTTTTTTAACAAAACGCGCCAGTTCACGCAATTTAACCAACAGCTTTAGTGTGAATATGAACGTGTAATTACTCAATCCTGAATGAAAAAAACGGCATTCGCCACTGCATTTAGACAATGCTATAAAAGACCTGTTGGCAATGCAGGTTCTATGCAAAGTCAGCAATTTTAAATTCATGGATAACACAACAAAAGGAAAACACTATGCGGAAGCATTTATTAGTAAGCATGATGGCATTAACTGCAGCAGGCACAGCAGCCGCTGACGATACATGGACAGGCGCTTATGTGGGCTTGAGTGTTGGGCAAACTAATGCCGACAGCTCCCAAGCAGCAACACTGGGTGGCAATTGGTCAACAATTGAAACACCCGCTTTGCAAACACGCGTTACAGACAGCCTGTCGCGCTCATTCGATGCTAATGGCACCTCGTGGGGCATACAGGGCGGCTATGATTGGAGCTTCGCCGACAAAGCGGTGTTCGGTTTAGTGCTGGATTACAACGATTTTAATGCCAAACAAATCGATACGACTTCTTCCACTGGCTCACCTAATTACACCATTGTGCAAGGCTTAGACGTGAAAGACTCGTATTCCTTGCGTGGCCGTTTAGGCTATGGCGGCAAGCGCGTGATGCCGTATGTTAGCTTGGGTTATGCCAGTACCAAAGTAGAATTTGCGACCGGCCTTGCTTCCAGCGGCGGCTATGCAAAAGCGGGTGGTGCATCTGATCGCTTCAGTGGCACCGTTTGGGGCGCTGGTCTTGAATTTAAGTTCAATGATAACTGGAGTGGCCAGTTGGAATACTTAGATTACGCCGGTGGCGATGCTGATTACGTGTTGGCCTATCTGCCAGGTAGCACATTTCCAGGTTATAGCGAGTCGATTCATCAAGAGTACGATTTAGACACTATTCGTTTCAGCCTGAATTATCGCTTCTGAGTGCAGTAAGCAATGGGTAATCCATAAACGGCTCGTTATGCGAGCCGTTTTTCATTATTGATTACCAAACGGGTTTTTATATTTGTAGGAGAGCCATTTAGGCTCGACTGAAGCACGCATCTATTGCCGCCAATTCCTCAGCCATTACTGAAAACGGCACTTGTTCATTGCTAATTGCGATATCGAAATGCACGCGTTGGCTACCATCTTCTTGCTGAATCAATTGCGAATCCAGTGCGGTCATATCAATCTGATGATTCGCTAATACTGTGAGAATATCGCGCAACATGCCAATACGATTTGGCGCTTCAATAGTTAGCGAGCGGCTCCGCAAATTGCCGAGTCGAATCAGCGCTGCTTCGGATTTATCGGCCATTTGTAATCGCCACTCACCGCTTGGGTCAAGCTGTTGCACGCTGTTGTTGAATAAGGCGCTGAGTGCTTCGCGTGATTGACTAGAACGTTTCATGCTTTGCAAGCTGGCTTGCATTCGTTCTAACAACTGTTGGCCAAATGGCGCATGCAATGCGCTAGAAATAATCCCTGCCGACACATCAGCGCGTTGCGCCGCCACGCGTCCTAAGCCCAATTCGGCGAGTAAATAATTAGCCGACGCCAGATTCTCCAGTGCTTCAATACCTATTTTATGTTCAAGCAGGCCTTGGCCTAGCGCGTCAATGGTTAAGCGTTGAATAATATGCGGCAGCATTTGCACAATACACATAACATCGGTGTGTTGCTTAAAATCTAACGCGCTGCACTGCATGCCTAAATGCGAATAAATCTGCACAGCAATTTGTTCAGCAATGGCGGAATGCATTCCAATCGGCATGATTAAAACATTCTGACCACGCAATGCACCGTTTGACGCGGCCATTGGGTGTGTAGAGCAAACGCTTGCGCTGCTATTGCTAAGCTGCAGCAGTGTATCGCTGAAGCCACTTTTATTGGTAGCGCAATCTAGAATGATTTTATCTTGTAAGAATTCCTTGAATTCAAGCAAGAATTCGTTGATGGCAGGGTCTGGAATCGCGATAAAGACAATGTGGGATGATTCAAGAGCTGCAATACAATCCGCAGGTGTCGCTTCTTTTTCTATCACAAGGGATTTGGCGCCCAAGCTGCAACATGCATCAGCAATGCGCTTGCCCCAGCCATTGCCACCACCCAATATAGTCACTGTTTGTGTATTAAGCCCGCCGCTACTCATGGCTGTGCGTTTAGTGCTTGTAAGCCCATCTTAGCTAGCAATATGGTCATTTGCCCGGCTTGCTCTGCTTGTTCGCTAGAAGCATTGCCTTGTGTTACGCGTTTAGCCACACCTTGCGCAATGGCCGCTAAACGGAAAAAACTGAACGCCAACACGAAAGACCAATCTTCTGGAATAGCGCGCCCGGTTAATTGTGCGTAGCGTTGCAAAATCTGTTGTTCATCGGGTATGCCTAATTCGGCGCGGTTTAAGCCAGCTAAGCCGGGCAGGGCTGGATTGCGCGGCAAACGCAAGGCCATACAGAAATAGCCTAAATCAGCCAACGGGTGACCGAGTGTTGAGAGCTCCCAATCTACAACGGCTAAAATATTTTCGCCTTGGCTATCAAACATCAAATTATCAATACGATAATCACCATGCACTAATGAAACGCTGCCATCATCTTCTGGACAGCGTTCTGGCAATAAATCAATGAGTGAATCCATTGCGGCAATAGTTTGCGTTTCTGAATCGCGGTATTGTTTGCTCCAGCGCGTGATTTGCCGTTCAAAATAATTGCCAAGCTTGCCGTAATCGGCCAATCCAGAATCTTCGACTGAAACAGAGTGAATAGCGGCTAATGTTTG
>JAYTVJ010000004.1:0-35891 GCA_043744535.1 Arenimonas sp. | reverse complement strand
ACTTGAAATGAAAAGTCTTGGACGGCAAAGATTGCGGCAAATTTTTTTCGTAGGCTTTGCGCCTGAATCATGCAGATTTCCCAGTGCTTTTGTTCAGTGTATAGAAAAGCCGCGTGAAAAAAAACTGCTCATAAAAAAAGCGGGCTAAGCCCGCTTTTTTTGTTAACTTACTTAATCGGCCAATAGACCTTAAATTTCGCATCTTCGGTCATCATTTGTTGCACTGGCACCAAATACTCTTCATAGGCGCGATCTCGCGTTGAAGCGCCGTTGACCAAAGCCCAAGCACGCACCACTTGACGCTCAGATTCTAAACCGGTTGCATAGCCGGTGTAATCGGTGGTTGCTGCGCGGCCTGCAGGAAATTGCTCAAGCGTAACTTCCTGTTCGGTTTTAACATTCCACTCACCCTCAGACTGACCACCTTTGGTAACCGGCTGCACCACGTCAAAACTGTAGCTGTCCGAGGTGAATTCGTTGGTGACAATACGCATTGGGCCATTGGCTTGCAAACCATTTGCGGCAATAATTCTGTTTATCCAAGCCATTTTATTTAGGATAGCCGTGGCAATTTCATTGTTGTCGCGCTTTGCAATAACAGTGGATACCAAGGCATTGGTTGCAGGCACATCAACAAAACTAATCGGCTGCTCGCGGTCGGCATAGGAAAGCTTTGGAATCGTGGCTAAAAATGTGCTGAGGCGTTTAGTACCCGCTTTCATTTGATCGCCCACATTGCGCTCAACATATAAACCGGCATAACGGCCAAGCAAGTTCCAGCCGTAGTTCACTTTGTACGTTTGTACGATGGACACATTTTTATTCAATGGGCCAGTGCGCTCCAAATCAATGGTTAAGGTCTTGTTGTTACCTTGCGAACTATCGTCAATCGCGAATTTGATTTTCTTTTCAAGCTCACTTTCAACCAACTGCCATTTGCCTTGGCCGGTTGAGCGGTTCAATGAGCTGTAGCTCATGGTTGCGCCAACGCCTGAGGCAGGATCACTGACTTGCGATTTCAGCATGCGATCTGAACGCAAGGTATTCCATTCATCAAAGCGGCTAAATCCGTTCAGCACATCATAAACGGTGCCGATTGGGCGATTACTTTCAATTTTATTAACAACGGTACGTGACGCGGGCAGAAACAATGCCACGGTAGCGAATAAAACCACGACGACGACCAAAGAAATCAAAAATTCATAAATTCGATTCATTAAACACTCTCTCCAAGAACAAATCACCCCTACTGGGCAATCAGCCTTTAAGGATACCACCTAAAATCCAAAAGAGTTAGCCCCTAACCCGCACTTTTTTAGCCACCCGCACTTAAACGATTTTCATTTCAAAGGCTTTCAGTACCGCTCGCGTTCGGTCGCGAACACCCAGTTTGGATAAAATATTGGACACGTGGTTTTTGATGGTGCCTTCCGCCACATGCAGTGAATTGGCGATTTCCTTGTTGGAAAAACCACCTGCCATTAACCGCAAAATCTCGGTTTCTCGCTCAGTAAGCGGATCGGGACGATCTAAACTGACAAACTGATTGTTCATGCTCTCAAGGCCCGACAACAAGCGTTGGGTCATGGCTGGCTGAACCAGTGAACCGCCTTTAGAAACCACATGAATCGCATCGACCAATTGCTCAAGGCTCACATCTTTCAGCAAATAGCCTTTTGCGCCCGCTTTAACGCCGGCCAAAACCAATTCATCGTCGTCAAAGGTGGTTAAGATGATGGTGGGCGGCAGTTGTTTGAGTGCATTTAGCTCTTGAATGGCTTCAAGGCCCGATTTAACCGGCATCCGCATATCCATCAACACCACATCGGGTTTAATGCTAGGAATCAGCGCAATGGCTTGTTGGCCATCGCTCGCCTCTGCCACAACCTCAATAGAATCTGCTAAGGATAACAAGGACTTAACGCCTTGGCGCACCAAGGTTTGATCGTCCACCAACATCACTTTAATCATTTTATGCCCCCAATGGCAAGGTAATACTGACGCTAAAACCATGATTTGGCGAGGTTCGTATCACCATATGGCCGTTTAATTCGGCCACACGTTCTTTCATCCCTTGCAAACCATTGCCCAGCTTGGCCAAATCTACCCCTACTCCATCATCTTCTGATTTTAAAATCAATAGATTATCTAGTTTTTGTAAAGTCAGTTCTAATTTTTTTGCTCGAGCATGCTTAATGGTGTTGGTTATTAATTCTTGCACACAGCGCAATAATACTTGGGCTTGAGCAGGATCTTCTAAACGCAGGCTGGAATCGGCTATCAGCTCAATCTGCAAATTCGGCACCGACAGCAACAGCGGCTCAATGCTGGTTAAGATATCAATGCTGCCGCCATGACGCATTTCTGATACCGCTTCGCGTACATCCGAGAGTAGCAACTTAGCCAACACATGGCTTTGCTTAACATGCTCTTGCGCCACGCCCTCGGTTAAATGCCCCGCCACTTCTAGATTTAAGCTCAAGGCCGTTAGGTGATGGCCCAATAAATCGTGTAATTCGCGTGAAATGCGTAAGCGCTCGCCGACCCGCGAATTTTCCGCCAATAAGGTTCGGGTAGCGCGCAATTCGGCATTTAAACGGCGTTGTTCTTCTCTGGCGGCAGCTTGCAGTTTTGCCACATAGCCGGTCACAAACACAAAGGTGGAGAAGCCGGCATACAGCAAACTTTGCATCAGGGCTTCCCACCAGGTGAGATCCATCGGCCCAAACACAAACACCGGAATAACCGTTAAATGGCTGATTACTAGCCATACCAAGCCGAATGAAATAGGCAATATCCATGGCAAGATGCCGGCAATCACCATTAATAGCACGCTGCCAAGGCCTGTGGATGAGTAATAACTCACCGCTACGGCCGACAGCGTTAAGAAAAACAAATACAGACCATCGCGCCAACCGCGCCGGTAAACACTCAGCTTAGACGCAACCAACACATACAACACACCAAACGCCAAGAACGACAACACCCAGCCCATCATGGAACGCGCTAACAGGCCGTTTTCAGCTAAGCCTTGGCGCCACGCGTAAATCAGCGGAATGCCAACCATTACCCAAGTAAACAGACCTGCGTAACGTAATAACTGCTGGTGGTTAAATCGTGTGTTCATAAGTCTATGATAATCCTAAATGTTCACACAAGAGATAGCCAAAAGTCATGGATTGGCTGTTTTTTACGTGAAAACTCTAACTGTGCTTGTGAACTCCATGCGATAATTTGCCCTTGAACCCGAAATACACGATGTGTTTTGGGTGTTTTTACTTTGTTGGAGTAGTCTCGATGTCGATAATGATCCGCGACGTGCAAGAGCACGAGCTGGACGCCATTTTGGCCATGAATAACGCCGCCGGCAGCGGTATCTTGCCGATGAATAAAACGCAAATTCAGTATTTTTGGCAACATGCCGATTACTTCCGTGTGGCCGAATCGGATAATTGTTTGGTTGGCTTTCTGATTGCATTAAACCAAAACGCAACCTACGACAGCAGCAATTTTCATTGGTTTAAGCAACGCTATAGCCAATTTATTTACGTTGACCGCATTGTGATTGCCAAAGGCCAGCGCAATGCCGGTATTGGCCGCTTGTTTTACGCCGATGTATTGAGCTTTGCTGAAGTACGCGCGCCTGCCATTGTGGCTGAAGTGTTTATGGAACAAAGCACGCACCCTGCGCTATTGTTTCATGGCAGTTTTGGCTTTCATGAAGTGGGCCAGCATCAAATGCATGAAAGCCCGTTGCGCGCTGTGATGTTATTTAAAGCCTTATGTTGCTTTGAATATGTGCATCAAACCTATGCCCAAGCACTGCCTCAAATGCCTTGGCTGGCCGATCGCCAGCGGCCTATCCATCACACCCAGCTAGCCACGGGAACTTGATATGCCGAGCAAAGCGGTGAGCTACGAACAATCTGGGGAAGTAAAATTCGGGCAAGTCGGCATCGCCAACCTTCGCGTTCAAACCTTGGATATTGCCGCTTTATGCGCAGAAATGCGCGAGCGCGTTTCGCGCGCGCCAAAGCTGTTCCAAAACACCGCGATTATTCTAGATTTTAGTGCGTTGTCGCAGTGCCCTAGCGTAGAAGTTACCGAGCAGCTGATTGACGGCCTACGCCTTACCGGCGTGCATCCAGTGGCTATCGCCTATGGCACGTCGGCAACCGAGCAATTGGCCAACCAAGTGGGTTTGCCGCTGTTGGCTAAATTTCGTGCCAGCTACGAACGCGACACAAACCCCGAACTACCGCCCATTCCGCAAGCACCGCCACCCGCTCCCGCGGCACCCGAGCCAGTTGTCGCCAGTGTTGCCGCGCCGCAAGAGCCTGGCATGCTGCAAACCCAACCCTTGCGTTCGGGCCAACAAGTGTATGCCGCCAATCGTGATTTAACCGTGTGTGCCATGGTGGGCGCGGGCGCAGAAGCCATCGCCGATGGCTCCATCCATATTTACGGGCCCTTGCGTGGACGCGCCTTAGCCGGCGCATCGGGCAATAGCCAAGCGCGCATATTCTGCCGCGAGTTCAATGCCGAACTGGTCGCCATTGCTGGAACCTATCGCGTGCTGGATGAAGTGCCGAAGAAATTGCTCGGCAAAGCGGTGCAAATTTGGCTTGAGAAAGACCAGTTACGCATTGAAGAATTACCCTAATCCAAATAAAAACATTTAAAACCTCAAGGAGAGCAGTTTTGACAGAAATTATTGTAGTGACGTCCGGCAAAGGTGGTGTGGGGAAAACCACTTCCAGCGCAAGCCTTGCTTGTGGCCTTGCGAAAGCCGGCAAAAAAACCGTGGTCATCGATTTCGACGTGGGCTTACGCAACTTAGATTTGATTATGGGCTGCGAGCGCCGCGTGGTGTACGACTTTGTGAATGTGGTGCATGGCGAAGCCAGCTTGAAACAAGCGCTGATCAAAGACAAACGCTTCGACAACCTGTATGTGTTGGCTGCCTCGCAAACCCGCGACAAAGACGCGCTAAGCAAAGAAGGCGTGGAAAAAGTGTTGAACGGTTTACGCGACGAAGGCTTTGAATTTATTCTGTGCGATTCGCCGGCCGGCATTGAAAAAGGCGCATTCTTGGCCATGTATTATGCCGACCGAGCAGTGGTGGTAGTGAATCCAGAAGTATCCTCGGTGCGCGACTCCGACCGCATCTTAGGCCTTTTGGCTTCGAAAACCAAAAAAGCTGAAAACGGCGAACGCATCATCGAGCATCTGCTCTTAACCCGCTACAATCCAGCGCGTGTTGAAAAAGGCGAAATGTTGTCGATTGCCGATGTGGAAGAAATCCTTGGCTTGAAAGTAGTGGGTGTGGTGCCAGAATCACCAGAAGTGTTGCAGTCGTCCAACTCTGGCAATCCAGTCATCCTTGATGAAGCATCGCAAGCGGGGCAAGCCTATACCGATGCCGTGGCGCGGATTTTGGGCGAAGATCGCCCGATGCGCTTCACCACCGTTGAGAAAAAAGGGTTTTTCTCAAAGATTTTTGGAGCATAAGCCATGGGATTATTGCGCAACATCATCGATCAGTTAGAAAAACTCGACAGCAAGCCAAGCTCGGCTTCCACAGCGAAAAATCGCTTGCAGATTTTAGTCAGTCAAAGCCGCTCCGACCGCAACCAACCCGACTACATGCCGCGTTTACGCAGCGAATTACTGGAAGTCATCAAAAAATATGTGCAGGTTAACGAAGAAGCAGTGAAAGTGAATTTCGAAAAAGACAAAGACGGCATTCAAGAAATGCTCGACATTCAAATTGTGCTGCCCGACAAACACTAAGCAATGGTTTTTGAACTCAGCGCCGCCGTTGTTCGCGTTCGCGATATACACCTTAAACAAGCCCAGTTTCTGCTGGGCTGTTTTTCTTTACAGCTGTGCCTCATTGAAGACGGCTTAGCCATACCCGGCAGCTACTGGGGCGAATGCGAGGCCGGCATCATCGGCTCAACTGTGTATGTGCGCAGCGACACGCCGGTACATTCCCTACTGCACGAGGCCTGCCACTTAATCGTTTTGCCTGAACAACAAAGAGCCAGCATTCATACCGATGCCAGCGACTCGGTTGCTGAAGAAGATGCCACCTGTTTTCTGCAATTGCTTTTGGCCGATTGGATTGATGGCTTTGGCTTTGCACGCGCGTGTGCCGATATGGATTTGTGGGGCTACACATTCCGGCTGGGTTCGGCGCGGGCTTGGTTTGAAAATGATGCCGAAGACGCCCGCGCTTTCTTGCAAAACATCGGCTTGATTGATTCAAATCAACACATTCCGGCGTTGCAGCGCTTGCCGAACAAGGCGCAAAGCACTAGGCTAGACATCTAATTCTAGGAACACGCAATGAGCCTTTCATTTCACGCTGCCGACCTTGCGCCGCAGCCATTAGCCACCGCCACCGCCCTGCCCGCGCGCTTTTACAGCGGCCTTAAGATGAACACCGTCGATCAACTGGCGGTGTTTAACAAGCATTGGCAGTATGTTTGTCATCAATCGCAGATGGCCGAACTGGGCGATTACGTGGTGGCCGTGCTGGGCCAATTGCCGATTATTTTGGTGAACACCGAGCAAGGCATTCGCGGCTACCATAATGTGTGCCGGCACCGCGCCGGACCGATTGCACAATGCTCTGGCAAAGGCGCCAAACAGCTGCGTTGCCGCTATCACGGCTGGACGTATAACTTAGACGGCAGCCTGCGCACCGCCACTGAAATGAAAGACGTGGAAGATTTTGATATTAGCCAAATTCGCTTACCCGAATTACAGGTGCGCGAATTTGAAGGCTTAGTATTTGCCGCGGTTGATGACGCACCGGATTTTGAACAATACGTTGAAGGCATCGCCGAGCGACTGGCGCAAAGCGGTTACAAACTCGCCGACCTGCACTTTCATCAGCATTTAAGCTACGACATTGACTGCAACTGGAAAACCTATGTCGATAATTATCTGGAAGGCTACCATGTGCCGCACGTGCACCCGGAGCTGAATAAATTACTCGATTACCGCAGCTACGTAACCACCACCAGCCAGTGGCATTCCATGCAATTTAGCCCGCTGGAAAGCGGCGATGATTTGTACGGCTCCGGCGATGCGTTGTATTATTTTATGTACCCAAATACCATGCTGAATATTTTGCCCGGCCGCCTGCAAACCAACCGCGTATTGCCATTGCCGAATAATCGCTGCCGGGTTGAATTCGATTTTTTCTATACCGCAAGCCAAGGCGATAAAGACGACGCACGCCGCGTTCGCGACCTGGAATTTTCTGATGTGGTGCAAGACGAAGATGTACAAATCTGCCAAGACGTACAAAAAGGATTAGACAGCGGCTCTTATACGGCTGGCCGCCTGAACCCGCTGCGCGAAAACGCGCTGCATCATTTTCAGGAATTATTGCGGGCGGATTATCGGCGGTACAACGCATCTGTTTGTGAAAAAACGACCGGCTGATTAGAATATATTTCCGCAATGAAATATTATTCAAACGCTAATTACCTCCGTCCCATTTGTTTGCGGGTTACCTATTCCCCATTGCTGGATTCTCGCGATCCATTGCCCACTGCCGCGGATTATCCGCGATGTATCGACGGATACGGGCAAGTGAATTTTCATCGCGGATGATGTGTTCGTGGTAATTGCGTTGCCAAATGGGCACTCCAGGCATGCCGCGCAGGATATTGATGCGTTTAGTCACAGCCGATTTGAACCCAGCCATTAACGCACCGACCGAACCTGATGGCGGCCCGGCACGATTACCTCCGTCTGTGCGGGTAGACCCATCGATTGTAGGGGCGACCGGCTGGTCGCCCGGAAAATAATCACCAGCACTGATTGGGGCAACCGGCTGGTCGCCCGGAAAATGATCAGCTGCACTGATTGGGGCGACCCGCCGGTCGCCCCTACCATCCGTGATGATCACGATGCCGTGGAAATGATTGGGCATCACCACCCATTCGTCCAATAGGATTTCGTTGCGGATTGTGGCCGATTTCAGCCATTCATCGGCAACCACCAGTCCCGCATCATTCAAACGCATTTCGTTATCCGTAATTTCGCCAAAAAGACATGCCCGGCCATGTGTGCAGACCGTCACGAAATATGCACCAGCCCGACTGTAATCGTAACCCAGCAGCCGAATCGTACGACGGCGTTGAATCGGTGACGCGCTCACAACTCATCCGTCGGTTCAAACGCCATGGGCTGATCTGGGCAGCTTGGCGGGCTTTGGCAGTTGCGTTGATAACGCCACCAGAAAAAGTACGATATGGCTACAAAGCCACACGCGATGGCCGCCATGTGTGTTGGATTTTTGCTGACCAATGGCGCCAAAACGCCCGCAATAATGGCATTGGCCATCAAACTCACAAATGCTTGCATAGATGATGCGGTGCCGCGGATGGTGGGGTATAAATCCAGCAGCGCGATGGTGACAATGGGGAATACCAAGGCGATGCCGAATGCCATGCCGGTCAGTGGCAATACCGCCCACGGTAAATGCAGCTCCGTCACGCTAGCGCAATACAGCCAATTAACCAGCATGGAAATGGCGCAGACTAAATAGCCGGTGTTGACTAATTTTCGGCCGGAAAATTTGCCTGCTAATCGGCCGCTGATAAATGCACCCACGCTCATGCCGGCAATAGTGGGCACAAAGAAATAGCCGAACTGGGTTTCATTCAGGCGCAGATGCAGCAACACATAATCCGGCGCCGAGGCGATGTATAAAAACAGCCCGCCGAACAGAAACGTGCCGCTGAATGCCAACATGCGAAACGCGCTGCTCTTGCCCATGTCCCAATACGATTGCGACAAGGTGACTGGATGGATAGGCACGCGTTGTTCGGCAGGATGCGATTCGGGCAATAGTGCTGCCACTACAATCAGCATAAGCGCCGACAGCGCCACCAAAAACCAGAAAATGCCCTGCCAATGGCTCCAGTTTAGAATGTAGCCGCCAATAATCGGCGCAATGGCCGGCGCGATAGAGAAAATCATCGACACCAAACTCATCATCTTTTGCGCGTCATTGCCCTGATACACATCGCGGATAACCGCTCGGCCCACAATCAAACCAACGCCAGCCGATAAGCCTTGGATAAAACGGAAAATCAGCAAGATATGTAAATCGGTGGCTAAGGCGCAGCCCACCGAAGCCGCTAAAAACAAACACAGCCCGGCCACAATCACTGGCTTTCGGCCTAAAGCATCCGACAGCGCGCCGTGCAGCAAAGACATCACGGCGTAGCCCAGCAAATAAATGCTAATCGCCTGCTGGATGGCGGCATCGTCCACATGCAGTTCTTGCGCCAAGACCCGAAAGGCCGGAAAAATACTGTCGATCGCAAAGGGCCCAATCATAGCCAACATGCCAAGTATCATGGCCAAGCGGCGGCGCGAGATCGATAAATGATTCAATGTCATGCGATTAAAGACTCAGCGCCGAATAAAAATGCGCATTAAAAGTGCAATACAGGCCAGCCAAAATGCGGCGCCAAATACCAATAGGCTGCGCCAAGAACAACAATGAGCACGGCAAGGCGAAGCAAGAAACTGGTGACTTTAAAGAAAAAGAACAAACACAAAAGGGCCACTAAGCCCAGCATCAATGACATGTGTAACACTCCTTGGCGATGGCTTTAGCTTAGTGTAAAAAGCGCGAGATAGCCAACCTATTTGCAGCAATTCTCGCTAGAATAAAACCATCGATTTATTGAGTAAGCCGCATGACTGATTTAACCCGCCCTAGCTTCCACGGTTTTGAACAAATTCCGCTGCGCGAATATGCCGAACGCGCCTATTTAGACTATTCGATGTATGTGGTGCTAGACCGAGCCCTGCCCTTTCTGGGCGATGGCTTAAAACCGGTACAACGTCGTATCATTTATGCGATGAGCGAATTGTCGCTGAACGCCAATGCCAAACCGAAAAAATCGGCACGAACCATTGGTGATGTGATTGGTAAATACCACCCGCATGGCGATTCGGCCTGCTACGAAGCCATGGTGTTAATGGCGCAGCCGTTTTCCTACCGCTACCCGCTGATTGAAGGACAAGGCAACTTCGGCTCCACTGACGACCCAAAATCGTTCGCAGCGATGCGTTACACCGAATCGAAACTGACCCCGATTGCTGAAGTATTATTGGGCGAACTTGGCCAAGGCACGGTGGATTGGAATCCGAACTTCGACGGCACCTTGCAAGAACCAACCTGGATGCCTGCGCGCTTGCCGCATATTTTATTGAACGGCACCACTGGTATTGCGGTGGGCATGGCCACCGATGTGCCTCCGCATAATCTCAATGAAGTGGTTAGCGCCTGTATTCGTTTGCTCGATGATCCACAAGCCAGCGTGCGTGATTTGTGCGAACACGTGCTTGGCCCGGATTACCCAAGCCAAGCTGAAATCATCACCGCGCGCAGCGATCTGATTGCCATGTATGAAAGTGGCGGCGGCTCGGTGCGTGCCCGCGCCACCTATGTGAAAGAAGGCAACAACATTGTGCTTAATGCACTGCCGTATCAGGTGTCGCCATCGAAAGTGATGGAGCAAATTGCCCAGCAAATGCGCGCCAAGAAGTTGCCGTGGCTAGAAGATTTACGCGACGAATCCGACCACGAAACGCCGACCCGTTTGGTGTTAGTGCCGCGCTCAAACCGCGTTGATATCGATTCGTTGATGGGGCATTTATTCGCCACTACCGATTTAGAGCGAAGCTATCGGGTTAATTTCAATATTATTGGCTTGGATGGCCGTCCGCAGGTTAAAAATTTAAAAACACTGCTCAACGAATGGCTGGCGTTTCGGATGGAAACCATTCGCAAGCGCTTAACGCACCGTAAAGAAAAACTTGAACGCCGTTTGCATTTATTGCAAGGCTTGCTCGTTGCATTCTTAAACTTGGATGAAGTGATTCACATCATCCGCACTGAAGACGACCCCAAAGCCGCCTTAATGGCACGCTTCGAGCTTAGCGAAGATCAAACCGATTTCATCCTCGACACCAAACTGAAACAGCTGGCCCGTTTGGAAGAAATGAAAATTCGCGGCGAACAGGAAGAACTGGAACAAGAGCTCAATAAAATCATCGCCATTCTGGGTTCAAATGCCAAACTAAAAAAATTATTGAAAGACGAACTGCTCGCCGATGCGAAAAAATTCGGCGATGCCCGACTTTCACCCTTGGTTACCCGCGAATCGGCGCAGGCCATTGATGAATCTAGCTTGGTGGCTAGTGAGCCGATGACCGTGGTACTCTCGCAAAAAGGCTGGATACGCGCTGGCAAAGGCCATGAGCTCGACCCTTCTGCGCTCGGGTATCGCGACGGCGACCAACTGCTCGACTTCATACGCGGCCGCAGCACCTTGCACGTGGCGGTGCTCGATAACACTGGCCGCAGCTATTCGTGCTTAACTCACACCCTGCCTTCTGCACGCGGCAATGGCGAGCCACTCAGCGGTCGTTTTGCGCCACCCAGTGGCGCGCAGTTTGTCGGCTTAGCCTCTGGCGAAGCAAGCCAAAAATTTGTGGTGGCCAGCAGCTACGGCTATGGCTTTATCACCAGTTTCGAAAATTTCCTGAGCGCGAAAAAAGCCGGCAAGCAATTGCTGAATGTTGATGAAAAAGCCGATATTTTGCCGCCTGCCACGGTGCACGATATTGCCACTGATTTTGTGGTGGCAATTAGCAGCAGCGGCAATTTGCTCGCATTTCCCGCCAGTGAGTTGCCCGAGCTAGACAAAGGCAAAGGTAATAAAATTCTGCAAATTCCGCCTGCCAAGCTTAAAGCCGGCGAAGAAAATATTATTGCCGTTACTTGCGTAAAACAAGGCGGCGAGCTTACCTTGCTGTGCGGGCAACGCAAATTGGTTTTAAGCTGGCGCGATTTGCAAGCGTACCAAGGAACTCGTGCGCAACGTGGGCACGCCCTGCCGCGCGGGTTTCAGCGTGTTGACAGCATTGAAAGTAATTAATCGGCGAAATTATCTATGGCAATAAAATCTACGGTGAAGAAAGTTTTTTTTGGTCTGGCTGCTTTAGTGCTGCTATTGGGTTTAATCGGATATTTCTTGCTGCGCGCCAGTTTGCCCACACTAGATGGTGAACAAACATTGCCGGGCTTATCGGATAGCACCGGCATTGAACGCGACGCTAACGGCACGGTCACTATCACTGCACAAAACGCCTTGGATTCGGCGCGCGCGTTGGGCTTTGTGCATGCCCAAGAACGCTATTTTGAAATGGATTTACTGCGCCGCTCGGCCAGCGGCGAGTTGTCGGAGTTGTTCGGCAAAATCGCTATTGAGAAAGATAAATCCATTCGCGTGCACCGCCTGCGTGCCCGCATTCAGCAGCATTATGCGCAAATGGCCGGCACCGAAGCCGCCACGTTGCAAGCCTATGCCGAGGGTGTGAATGCTGGTTTGAATGCTTTATCAGCTAGGCCGTGGCCGTATCTGCTGCTCAACACAAAACCCCAGGCTTGGAAACCGGAAGATTCGTTTTTGGTTGGCTACGCGATGTTTTTCGATTTGCAAGATGAAGACAACGAACGCGAGTTTAAACTCTGGCAACTGAAAAACATATTGCCCGAACCACTTTATGCCCTACTAACCCAAACACAATCTGGCTGGGATGCACCCTTATTCGGCGAGCCGAAAAATTCGGTGCAGGTGCCAAGCGCAGAGCAAGTCAATTTAAATCAATACACTGCGCCGCAGCTCGCTTTTCAACCCAACAAATTAGCTGAAGCAGTGGGCAGCAACAATTTCGCGGTGGATGGCGCACTCACCAAAGATGGCCGTGCGATTGTGGCCGATGATATGCATCTTGGCCTGCGTGCACCGAATATTTGGTTTCGCGCGCGCCTACGCACCGGTAAAGATTTGGATGTATCCGGCTTTAGTTTGCCTGGCATTCCTTCGATTATTGTAGGTAGCAATCGGCATGTGGCGTGGGGCTTTACCAACAGCTATGGCGATTGGGCCGATTTTGTGCGCGTGCAATGGCTTGACGCCGAAAAAAC
This sequence comes from Arenimonas sp., assembly GCA_043744535.1. Taxonomy (GTDB): domain Bacteria; phylum Pseudomonadota; class Gammaproteobacteria; order Xanthomonadales; family Xanthomonadaceae; genus Arenimonas. The sequence goes on along the minus strand of JAYTVJ010000004.1, from coordinate 22,858 downwards.
ACAGTATCTTGATCAGAACGGGCATCGTCAGCAGGTGCAGTTATTCGATGAGCCGATTCACGTGAAAGGCGGCAAAACCGAAGCGTTTCGCGTGCGCGAAACCGTTTGGGGGCCAATAACCAGAGACTTAAATGCCTCTTACGCATTGGCCTTGCAATGGACGGCGCAACAGCCCGGCGCACTGAATATGGGCTTGAACGAACTGGCCAAAAGCCAAAATCTTGATCAGGCTTTATTGACCGCGCGAAGCATTGGTATGCCGGGTCAGAATTTAGTGATCGGCGATAAACATGGCCGCATTGCGTGGCGCTTGACTGCGCAAATGCCAAAGCGTGTGGGCGATTGCGATAAAACCGCACCGGTTGATCCAAAACTCGGTTGTGGCTGGAATGGTTGGCTTGCTGGCGATTTAAATCCAGTACTGATTGATCCACCCAATCATCGTTTATGGACAGCCAATGCGCGGGTAGTGGATGGACCATGGGAAAATTTAGTCGGCAATGGTGGCTATGCATTGGGCGCACGCGCAAGCCAAATTCGCGATGGCTTATTCGCCAAAAAGCAGTTCACTGAAAAAGATCTGCTCGCTATTCAAACCGATGGCCGTACGCTGTTCTTAAAACGCTGGTGGCAACTGCTACAACAACAGGCGCAAAACGCACCTGCAGGCTCTGCCATGAAGCAACTCAATGATGCCGATAAAAATTGGCCAGCAAAAGCCAGTGTTGATTCGGTCAGTTATCGCATTGTGCGCGCCTGGCGTTTGGAAGTCAGCAATCGCATTGAAGAAATGCTGCTAGCGCCAGCTATCGATAAGCTTGGCGTGGCTTCTAGCAAGCCCGGCTACACCGGCTTTGATTACGAAGCGCCCGGCTTTACCGGCTTTGAAGATGTGGCCTGGGCTTTACTTCAGCAGAAACCCAAACACCTGCTAACCCGAGATTACAAAAGCTGGGATGATTTACTTGAGCAAGCCGCGCAAACGGTGCAAGCCAAACTGATTGAAACGGGGCCACTTGCCGAACAAACCTGGGGCGCGCGCAACACCGCCAATTTCTGCCACCCGCTGGCTGCTGCCTTGCCTAGCTTGGTGAAGCCGCTGCTTTGCATGTCGAAAGATCAGCTGGAAGGCGATACCGATATGCCCTTGGTGGTTAGCCCCACATTCGGCGCATCCGAGCGCATGGTGGTGTCGCCTGGGCATGAACAAGACGGCATTATTCATATGCCTGGCGGCCAAAGCGGGCATATTCTTTCGCCATTTTGGGGCGCTGGCCACAGCGATTGGGTGCAACATAAACCCACGCCATTTTTGCCGGGTAAAACGGTTTATACGATGACCCTTAAATCAAAATAACGCTGGAGAAATGCCATGTTCTGTTTTACTTGCAATAGATTGCTTGCTCTTGCTCTCTTGGCTTTTCCAGCGCTTGCTATGGCGGGAAATTCCGTTGATCGGCTTAACGCCTTGGTAGTAGACGGCATGCTGCACACCCAAACGCAGGGCTTGGCGATTGCAGTTATTGATAATGGCAAAGTAACGCAACTGAAAACCTGGGGCAAGCGCAACGGTAAGGGTGAACCTCTGACAGCCGATACCGTCATGTATGGCGCTTCACTGACCAAAGCGGTATTCGCCTATACGGTAATGCAATTAGCCGAAGAGGGAAAAATTGACCTCGACACATCGATTGCTGATTATTTACCAAAACCCTTACCTGAATATGCTGATGAGGAGGAGAAATATGCTGGATGGCAATATTTGGCGGGGGACGAACGCTGGCGTAAATTAACTCCTCGAATTTTATTGACGCATAGCTCGGGTTTTTCCAATTTTGGCTTTCTTGAACCAGATGGCAAGCTGAAGTTTCATTTTGATCCAGGCACGCGCTACGCCTATTCAGGTGATGGCATTATCTTGCTGCAATTTGTTATCGAACGCGGCTTGGCACTTGACGTAGGCAAGGAAATGCAACGACGGGTTTTTGATCGATTTGGCATGCAGACAACCAGTATGACCTGGCGACCTGATTTTTCGAGCAATCTTGCCGATGGCTGGAAAGTGGATGGCAGTATCGAGCCACATGACGAACGCAGCAAAACCCGCGCCGCCGGTTCGATGGACACCAGCATCCACGATTTCGCCCAGTTTGCTGCCGCCTATGTGCGTGGTGATGGACTCAAGAAAAAATCGCGCCGTGAACTGACTGCAGCACAGATGCAAATTACAACGGCTTCGCAGTTTCCATCGTTACAACCCGAACTTGCACCTGATGCACGTCTGAAAGACTTGGCAGCAGGTCTAGGGGTTGTTACATTTAACGGTCCTATGGGACGCGGATTTTTCAAGGGCGGCCACAACGACTCCACCGGTAATATGTGGGTGTGCGTGGAAAAAGGCAGTAAATGCGTGGTCATCTTATCCAACGACGTTCGAGCCGAAGCGTTGTTCCCCGCGATTGTGACTAGCATTCTGGGGAAGACTGGTATGCCTTGGGCGTGGGAATACGGCGCGCAAGAATGGGCGAAGGAATAAATTTACAGCCATAGAGTCCATTAATTTTATAGGGGGCATCACGATGCGCCCCTATGTTATTCATTTTGCCTCTAACACCGCACGGCATTGTGCCGGTAAATCCGTCATACGTAACGGCGGCTTTGGCGGACTGGGTTTTGGATGCAAGGCTTCCTCGGTAAACCACCAATCCAGTGATGTGTCGCAGCCATCGCCAGCGGGCGTAGGCTCTTGCGCGACGCAGGATGTATCGCCCATAGGACAAAACAAGCGAATGTGGAAATGGTAATTATGTCCGGCGGTTGGCCGAACTTTATTCATCCATACTTGCCCAGCTTCGGTTCGGCACAGCGCTTTCTTAATGGCCGGATTAACAAACACGCGTTGCACCTCTGGTTGCAGGGCGGCGCTGCGGATCAGCGCACTATGGCTATTGCTCCAGGTTTTTTCATCCACATCTAGCCAATCGCTACGAACAACGCTCACCGACGATTCGTTTTCACGTTCTGCGCGTGAAAATTCATGTGTTGGCATTGGCCGAAGCCAAATATCGGCATCTAAACCCACTTGGTGCGAAGCGTGTCCGGTTAGCATGGGCCCGCCACGCGGCTGCGACATATCGCCTACCAGCAAGCCCGGCCAGCCAGTGGCGTGTGCTGCTATTGGAGCAAAACGCTGCAGGAAATCTATCATCGCCGGATTCGCCCAGTTGCGGTTGCGCGACAGCCGCATCACTTGCCAGTTCGGGCCGTTAATCGGCAAGGCTTGGCCACCCGCCAAACAGCCTTTTGCATAAAACCCAACCGAGGCTGCAGGCAAGGCAGCGGAAGAAACGGCGCGACCGAATAATTGCTTGGCTGGCGTTGCCATATCATGCGGTGATGCCAATGGCGGCAGCACTTCAGGTGTGAGCGTGCCTTTGTCTTGCGCACTGCTTGGCATTGTAAGTGCCGCGCAACAAAGTGCAATAAACCCAATAGGTTTAATCATGCAATATCCCTTCTGAAGCGCATAACGTAGGGGCGCTGCTTGCTACGCCCGTAATTTGTTGCAGAACGCAGGGCGCGGCAAGCAGCGCCCCTACAGTCCAAACATTAACCTGCCGCTAACAGAGCCACGCTCACGCCGATACCTGCGGCCCAAATCAGTGAGCGCAGTGTTGCGCGGTTGCTTAAATATGCCCATGTGTATGCTAAGCGAATAGCAACGAAAGCCATTGCTAGCATATCGATGCGTGCTTGCTCTGCACCACTTATTTGTGCAAACAACACTCCGGCAATGAATAGTGGCAAGGCTTCAAACCCATTATTTTGTGCCGCATAGGCTCGGCCATGCCAACCGCTTAGCTTTGCTTCCCAATCACGCGGGCTTGCATTGTCGTAGCCGCCTTCCCTGCGAGGCTTTCGACCAAAGCTAGCCTTGGCAGCACCCATCGTAATTATCGGCAACAAACAGGCTGCCAAAACGCACCATTGTGTAATTGTCATACGTTTCTCCATTATTGATTAAATAAAATAAAAAATAAATTGGGCGCAGCAAGCAGCGCTCCTACAGTAGCAATTTTTTGGCCATTTCAGCGTACAACATCGGCAAACGTTGCAGATCGGCCACCCGCACATGTTCGTCAACTTTATGAATGCTGGCGTTGATTGGCCCGAATTCAATCACCTCGGCACCCAACGGTGCAATGAAGCGCGCATCGGAGGTGCCGCCACCGGTATTTTCCAGCGGGATTAAATCCAATTGCTCGGCAATCACCGCACGAACTGCTTTGCGCAGCGCGCCTTCATGCGTTAAAAACGGTTCACCGCCACGATGCCATTTAAGCTGATAGCTAAGGCCGTGTTTATCGAGCGCCGCGTGCACGTGTTGTTCAAGTTGCTCGGCGCACCATGTTGGGTTGTAGCGAAAATTGAACAACACCTCGCAGCGCCCAGGAATCACATTATTGGCGCCAGTACCAGCATTGATGTTGGATATTTGAAAGCTTGATGCTGGGAAATCGGTATAGCCCTCATCCCATTGCCGCGCCGCTAATTCGGCCAATGGCGCCATGGCTTGATGAATCGGATTACGGGCGCGCTCTGGGTATGCCACATGGCCTTGAATGCCTTCCACGCTTAACATTCCGCTAAGCGTTCCGCGCCGGCCAACGCGCACTAAGTCGCCCAATGTTTCCATCGAGGACGGTTCGCCGGTGATGCAGTAATCGATTTTTTGACCGCTGGTTTTGAAGTGCTCAGCCACTTTACGCACGCCATCAATGGCAACACCTTCTTCGTCGGATGTTAGCAACAGCGCTAAGGTGCCAGTGTGCTCGGAATGTTCAGCAATCACCTGCTCCATCGCCAGCACAAACGCTGCCACTGAGCCTTTCATATCGGCAGCACCGCGGCCATACAACACACCATCACGAATCTCTGGCGCAAATGGATGAGATTGCCAATCGGCTAAATCGCCCGGCGGCACTACATCGGTATGGCCCAAAAAAAGCAGCACTGGCGAACCTTGCCCGTGGGTGATGAATAGGTTTTTTACTACACCGAAATCCAAGCGCTGTATATTGCAGCCAATTTTTTGCAAGCGTTCAATAATCACGTCCTGACAGCCCGCATCATTCGGTGTAACCGAATTTCGGGCGATTAAATCAAGGGTTAAATCGAGTACCGCACTCATATTATTCCTTCTTAGCAAAAACGCGCGTGTAGTTTGCGTCTTTAAAGCCTAGCACGACCAGACCATTGCCAAGCACCAACACCGGGCGTTTAATCAAGGCCGGATATTCTTTCAACAACATCAGATATTCCGGCTTGGAGCCCGGTGTTTTTTTATTCGGTAATAAATTCCGCCAGGTTGTGCTGGCTTTGTTGAGCAAGGCGTCAAACCCGCCAAGCTGTTCAGCCCATTGGCTAAGCATGTGCGGCGAAACCGGATTAACGCGGTAATCAATGAAGGTAAATTCATGATTGAACCGCTTTAGCCAATTCTGCGCTTTTTTGCAGGTATCGCAGTTTGAAAGGCCATATATGAGCAACATAAATATTTCCTCAGTTTTTACGAAGTTCGGATTTTATCAATACGCCGTATCAGATCTTCTGCCACAGCGTTTTTTGCGAATGGGGAAAATGAAAAGCTAGAAATAGGACTAAAAAATATTTCGCTCCCAAGCTGACCAGGATTTCGCAACATTAAAACAATACGTGGCGGGTTTGTTCTTTCAAAATTGATATTAATTATATTATCCAATTTTACTTTTTCTTCTATAGAGCCTTTTTTTACTAGTAAAAAATCTCCACCATCAGAAACTTCATCGGCTAAAATCCATGCATATCGCTTAACAGTAATAAATCCAATTACACAAAATAAAACTAGGAAAATAATTTGTACTGTATTTAGGTTACCGGATTTCATCCATATTGAATAAAAGAAAAATGCAACAAAACCAAACCAGATAATTGGAAATACTTTTTTCGTAAAAAAGGTCATTTTAGATGAAATGCGCCTCACTCCACAGCTCCTCTCAAGAGGTCGTTCACTGAGGTTTTGCCGCGGGTTTTTTCATCAACCTGCTTCACAATCACAGCGCAATACAGCGAATATTTACCATCAGCAGAAGGCAACGAACCCGATACCACCACCGAACCCGCTGGCACGCGGCCATAGCTAACTTCGCCAGTGGCGCGGTTATAAATGCGCGTGCTTTGGCCAATAAATACGCCCATGCCAATCACCGAACCGCGTTCAACAATCACACCTTCCACCACTTCCGAACGTGCACCGATAAAACAATCGTCTTCAATGATGGTTGGCGAAGCCTGCAAAGGCTCAAGCACGCCACCGATTCCCGCACCGCCAGAAATATGGCAACGCGCGCCAATCTGCGCACAGGAACCCACCGTTGCCCAAGTATCCACCATGGTGCCACTGCCCACATACGCGCCGATGTTGATGAAGCTCGGCATCAGCACCACGTCTTTGCCAATGTACGAGCCAGCACGTGCAATTGTGCCTGGCACCACACGCGCACCAAGCTGCCTGAATTCTTCCGCCTCATAGTTTTCAAAACGCAGCGGCACTTTGTCCCAATACGGATTGGTGGCATCACCCATCACATCCATATCATGGCAACGAAAATACAGCAGCACCGCTTTTTTCAGCCATTCATTCACTTTCCAACCATCGGTAGCAGGCTCGGCAACGCGCGCCTGGCCCGACTCCAGCAAGGCAATCACATGGTATAAATCCGGTTTTAGTAGATCAATGCTGTCCGCATTCAATAGAGCACGAGCCTCAAAGGCGGCTTCAATGCGTTGTTGCAGTTGCAGGGTCATTTTTTTCTTCCTTCTAAAAATTCAAATAAGGCGGCGTGTATTGCGTCTAACTCTTTAGCATCCATAATGGCATTGTTGTTTCGGTCACTCAACACAAAAATATCTTCTGCGCGTTCACCGAATGTGGCAATGCGGGCATCGTGCACACGCACTTTCTTTTGCAACAGCACATAGGCAATATCGGCTAGCAAGCCCGGGCGATCTGCGCAAATTAAACTCATCTGCGTGCGCTGCACATCAAGCTGCTGGCTGAACTCAATACGAGTCGGAATTTTGAAGTGCTTAAGCTGGCGCGGCAAAATATGCTTAGCAGGTTTAATGTGCTCAGGGTCTTTCAATGCTGCCGATAATGTTTGTGCTATACGTTTGTTATCTGGCGTGTGGCTGCCTTTAAGCGTAATAAAATTATCCAAGGCATAGCCATCGTTTGATGGCAGAATGCGTGCATGCAAAACGGTTAGATTCAAGCGGTCTAAGGTTGCCATTAAGCCAGAAAAAATCCCGTCTTTATCGGGCGTGCGAATGAATATTTCTAAGGAATCATTGCCGGCCAATTCGCGCACTAAAATTTGTGCCGGAAATATTAAGGCATGCAACACGCCTTGGGTTTGCCATACTAATTGATCGGGCCGATAACGCAGAAAGGCATCGCTTGGATAGCTATTCCAGAGCGCATTCACTTCCGACTCGTGGAAACTCATGTCCATCAATTTAGCCATCGCCATATTACGTGTTTCTGCACAAATATCTTCCGCATTTAATGGATGCTCTAAGCCCACACGCAATACATAGCGCGTGGCGGTATACAACTCCGCTAGCAACTGGTCTTTCCAAGCATTCCAAAGCTTTGGGCTGGTGCCGGCAATATCGGCGCAGGTTAAAATATACAAATAATCCAAGTGTTCACGATCGGCCATTTTTTTGGCGAATTCGTTAATGATGTCTGGATTAGAAATATCGAATTTCTGCGCAGTGAATGACATCAGCAAATGCTGTGCTACCAGCCACTGTACCAATTGTTTATCGGCTACTGGCAGCTGATGCACTTTGGCAAACCGCAAAAAATCATCTGCGCCTAATTCGGCATGGTCGCCGCCACGGCCTTTGGCGATGTCGTGAAATAATCCAGCCAGCCAAATTAAGTGAGGCTTGCGCAACCGCGGAAACACTTCGTGCGGCAAGGAAAATCCGGGTTGCTTGCCTTGCTCAAAACGGCGCATAAAATCCAACACGTTTAAGGTGTGTTGATCCACGGTATAAACATGAAATAAATCGTACTGCATACGTCCGGTCACTTGCCCAAACTCTGGCAGATAGCGCGCCAAAATTCCTAAGCGCGCCATACGCTGCAAGCTGAGCACGCCCTGCGGTTCGCTGAGCATGCTGATAAACGCCGCACGAACTTGCTCGCTTTGTTCTAAATACGGTTTTATACTGCCCAGCGCTTCGGCTAAGCCGCGCGCCGTGTCAGAATGCAGGCCTTTGCAATAGCCTTGCTGACTCCAAATCGAAAACAACTCAACAATTGCCATCATGCCTAAAGCATTAAAGCGATTATCCAGCGCCAACAGATAGCCATTTTTAAGCACAAATCGTTGGTTCAGGGTTTCGATCAGCTGCTCGGCAGCCAAATGTTCTTCAAAGCGTTGTAGTAATCGGTCATTGATGCGTAAAAGAATGGCGGCTGAGCGAAAAAATTCTTGCATCAACTGCTCAACAGCCAAGCTTTCCGCATTGTCTTGCAAACCGAATAACTCAGCAATATTTTTCTGATGATCAAACAATAGCCGTTCTTCAGCGCGCTTACTAATTAAATGCAAGCCAAAACGCAGCCGCGCAACAACCCGCCAGTTATGTCGAAGCGCATCCCACTCGGCATCGCCCAGCAGCCCCAAAGGCGCTAAGCCGGCCAACGAATTCACCCCATACAATTTCTTTGCCAGCCAGCTTAGCGTGTGAAAGTCGCGCAAGCCGCCCGGCCCTTCCTTCAAATTGGGTTCGAGGTTATCGGCGGTGTGGTGAAATTTTGCATGGCGCTGTTGCTGCTCTAAACGCTTGGCACTGAAATAGCTAGCCGCGCCGTACACATCGGGTGATTGCATAGCGTGCTTTAACTGTTGGTACACATCATCATCGCCAGCTAAGTAACGCGTTTCTAGTAAAGCCGTGAATGTGGCCACATCCTGCTGGCTGGCCTCTATGCATTGCGGCACACTGCGCACCGCTTGGCTAAGCTTAAAGCCCGAATCCCACAACAGAGAAAAAAATTGGCTGAATACGGGTTCAAGTCTTGCTTGCGTTGCTTCATCGGCGCAAATCAGTAAATCAATATCTGAATGCGGATACAGCTCGCCGCGGCCATAGCCGCCGGTGGCAATTAAGGCTACATCGTGTTGGGCATCGATGCATAATCGCCATGCGCTGCGTAAGATGTCGTCAACGCATTGCAGATATTGCTGCAATAAGGCTTCAATGGGTGCAGCGCGCGCTAATCGTTCGGATAAAGCGCTGCGTTGTTCGGCTAATGCTTGTTTTACGCAGATGGCAAATTCAGCACCCTCTTTGGCTTGGGTATAAGCCAAAGCCGGTTTGTGAGGCACTGTTGCTGCGTTGTCGCTCACAAATCCCATATTTTGCGAATTAGCATCTTAGAAATCATTGTCGTCGCCATCAAGACGCGTCAGGATTTCCACGCCGTCGTCGGTAACGGCTAGCGTATGTTCCCACTGCGCAGACAAGCTGCGGTCTTTGGTAACCACCGTCCAGCCATCGGGCATTAAGCGTGTGTGGCGCGCCCCTTCATTGACCATTGGCTCAATGGTGAACACCATGCCTTTTTCCAAACGGACGCCGGTGCCAGGCTGGCCGTAATGCAACACTTGCGGATCTTCGTGGTAAATCTGGCCAATGCCGTGCCCGCAATATTCGCGCACCACAGAAAAACGTTCGGCTTCCACTAACTGTTGAATGGCGTGGCCAATATCGCCCAGCGTTGCGCCAGGCCGAACTTTTCGAATACCTGCAAATAGCGCGGCGCGCGTAACATCCACCAAGCGCTTGGCTTTTACTGACGGCTCGCCAGCATAATACATACGCGAGGTGTCGCCATGCCAGCCGTCTTTGATGACGGTCACATCGATATTGACAATATCGCCGTCTTTAAGCACTTTGGCGGGCGAAGGAATGCCGTGGCAAATGACGTTGTTGACCGAAGTGCAAATGCTGGCTGGAAAGCCTTTATAGCCCACGTTGGCCGGAATTGAATGCTGAACCTGAACAATATGTTCATGGCATAAGCGATCTAGCTCGGCGGTACTAACGCCCGGACGCACGTGCGGCCCAATCATTTGCAGGACTTCAGCGGCCAAACGGCCGGCAATGCGCATTTTTTCGATATCTTGTTCGGATTTGATGGTTATCTTCATACGGCTATTATCCAATACTTGCGCGAAATTAGCACTTTCTTGTATAATTCACAGGCTTTACCGCCCACGCTGAGCGTCAATCGGCGAATTCACACATCGAATAATTACCCGCATCGGGGTGCCTGACTCGTTTTGTTTCAGGTTCGACGCGGCGATTCGATGGAGGCCCAACCCCGGAACTCGTAGCCTATTTAAGGCCAGTTCCCTTGTTTAAGGAATTACCATGTCACAAGTTACAATGCGTCAAATGCTGGAAGCCGGCGTGCATTTCGGTCACCAAACCCGTTACTGGAACCCCAAAATGGGTCAGTACATTTTCGGTGCCCGCGGCAAGATCCACATTATCAATTTAGAAAAAACCATGCCTTTGTTCACTGACGCGATGAACTTCATCTCGGCCATTGCACAAAAACGCGGCACCATTTTGTTTGTTGGCACCAAGCGTTCGGCCCGCGATTCGATTAAAGAAGAAGCTAGCCGTTGCAATATGCCGTATATGAGCATGCGCTGGTTAGGCGGCACCTTAACCAACTTCCGCACCGTGAAACAATCGGTTTCGCGCTTGAAAGAATTAGAAGCCGCTGAAACCAATGGCACCTTCGAAAAATTAGTTAAACACGAAGTGCTAACTATGCGCCGCGAACGCGACAAATTAGACGCCTCGTTAGGCGGCATTAAAGACATGAACCGCTTGCCAGACGCCTTGTTTGTAATTGATATCGGCCACGAAAACATCGCCATTCTTGAAGCCAAAAAACTCGGCATTCCAGTCATCGCGGTAGTTGATACCAACTACGACCCAAGCTTGGTGGATTACGCTATCCCAGGCAACGACGACGCCATCCGCGCTGTGCAGTTGTATGTTCGCGCTGCTGCCGACGCGGTGTTGGAAGGCAAAGCTGCTGCGCCAATCATTGCTAGCAACAACGATGAATTCGTTGAGCTGGATGAAGAAGGCAATCCGGTTGCTAAAGTCGACAAAAAAGCGGCGCCACGCCGTGCACCAGCCAAAAAAGATGCGCCACGCCGTAACGAAAAACGCGACGCATAATTGTTTTAGGGTGCGCCAAGGCGCACCCTACGCTGTCGGCTTGGTCGATAGTCCCTATTTTAACTATGAGGTGAATCATGGAAATTACTGCTAGCCTGGTAAAAGAACTGCGCGAGCGCTCAGGCGCCGGCATGATGGAATGTAAAAAAGCGTTGACCGTAAACAATGGCAACATCGACGAAGCCATGGAATACTTGCGCAAAACCGGTTTATCGAAAGCCGACAAAAAATCCGACCGCATCACCGCTGAAGGCCGTGTTGGTATGGCCAGCAATGGCAACCATGCCGTGTTGGTTGAAGTGAACTCGGAAACCGATTTCGTTGCCAAAGATGAAAACTTTATTGCTTTTGTAAATGCTGTTGCTGAAGCGGCATTAGCTTCAGGCGCTGCTGATGTTGAAGCCTTGAAATCGGCTGCTATGAATGGCGGCACGGTTGAAGAAGCACGCGCGGCGTTAATTGCCAAAATCGGTGAAAACGTGCAAGTGCGTCGTTTAGTTAGCATCAAATCCAGCAATCATGTGGCCGCCTATATTCACGGTGGCCGGATTGGCGTATTAGTTGATGTGGCCGGCGGCGATATGGAATTGGCACGCGGTATTGCCATGCATGTGGCAGCCATGAATCCTCCGTACAACAAAGCCGCCGATGTGCCGGCTGAATTTGTGCAGAAGGAAAAAGACATCGAAATGGCCAAAATGACTGATAAAGACAAAGCCAAGCCTGCTGAAATTTTAGAAAAAATCATCAGCGGCAAGATTGCTAAAATTGTTAATGAAGTCACCCTGTATGGTCAGCCCTTTGTGTTGAACTCCGATTTAAGCGTAGAAGCGGCTGTTAAAGCGGCTGGTGCTGATGTCGTTTCATTCCAACGTTTAGTGGTTGGTGAAGGCATTGAAAAAGTGGTTGAAGACTACGCCGCAGAAGTCGCTAAAGCGATGGCGGGTTAATTTAAAAAGCCACCCTCGGGTGGCTTTTTTTTGCCTTACTTTCACAAATTGTCTAGCCAAAAATTAGGTATTCCGATGAGCAAAATTTGTTTACTCAATTACGCTACAACAACACACGAAGCCTATGAAGTCGCTTCAGATAAAATGCTTTCTGGAAGCCCGAAGCAAATACTCAGCAACCATTTTAGCAATGGCTCCGGCGAATTCCATGTGGGCTTTTGGGAAGCGGAGGTGGGCAGTTGGAATGTCAACTACACCGAATTTGAGTATTGCGAAATTCTGGAAGGCACAATCCGTATGATTGACCACAACGGCCTTGAACAGACGGTGGTGAAAGGTGATCGTTTTGTAATTGAAGCGGGCTATCAAGGCGTTTGGGAAGTCTTGGCCTATGCCAAAAAAGTGTACGTTATTTTTGAACCGAAGCAATTGTGAATAAAGCGTGGGAGAAATTCCCACAGTACGTTAGAATAAACCCGTTTACGCGCCTTTGGAGCCAGTTATGAGCCAGTTAAAGTACCGTCGCATTTTGTTGAAGCTATCCGGTGAAGCCTTAATGGGCAATGGCGATTACGGCATCGACCCAGACATCATTAACGGCTTAGCTAAAGAAATCATCGAAGCGCAGCAAGCGGGCGCCGAAGTGGGCGTGGTGATTGGCGGCGGCAATATTTTCCGTGGTGCAGGTTTAGCCGCCAAAGGCATGGATCGCGTTACCGGCGACCATATGGGCATGCTGGCAACCGTTATTAATGCCTTGGCTATGCAAGATGCGCTGGAAAAACACGGTGCCTATGCACGCGTCATGAGCGCCATTAAAATCAACCAAATCTGCGAAGATTATATTCGCCGGCGCGCTGTTCGGCATTTGGAAAAAGGCCGCATTGCTCTATTCGCAGCCGGAACCGGCAACCCGTTTTTCACCACCGACTCCGCTGCCGCGTTGCGTGCTACCGAAATCAATGCCGAGCTATTACTGAAAGCCACCAAAGTAGATGGCATATACGATGCCGACCCGAAGAAAAACCCGAATGCGACCCGCTTTGACACCCTCACCTACGACGAAGTGCTTAGCCGCAATCTGCAAGTGATGGACACCGCCGCGTTTGCGCTGTGCCGCGACAACAACATTCCCTTGCGCATTTACGACATGAGCCAAGAAGGCGCCCTAATGCGCATTCTGAAAGGCGAAGAGATCGGCACTTTAGTCACACGCTAAGCCATGCATAGCCACTCTCACGGGCACGGCCATGCCAAGACGCATCAAGTTTTTGCTTGGGCGATGGCAATTAACCTTAGCTATTCTGCGCTAGAAGCCGGATTCGGCATTTACTACAACTCGATGGCGCTGCTCTCAGATGCCACACATAATCTTGGCGATGCCGCGGGTTTAGCTCTAGCATGGTTAGCGGCCTGGATGGCGAGCCGCGCGCCCACCGAGCGGCTTACCTTTGGCTGGCGCAGAGCTACGTTATTGTCGCCGTTGGCCAATGCCTTGCTATTAGTCGGTTTCAGCGGCGCATTATTATGGGAATCCATCGGCCGACTGCAACAACCGCCTGCCGTGCCCGGTTTTGCGGTGATGTGGATTGCTGGTTTGGGCATTTTGGTTAATCTTGGCACCGCCGGCTTATTTCACCGCGATCAACGTACCGACCTAAACAAACGTGGCGCTTACTTGCATCTGCTGGCCGATGCCGCCGTTTCCGTTGCAGCAGTTATTGCTGGGTTTGGTATTGGCTTTGCTGGCTGGGATTGGCTCGACCCTGCAACTGGCATCCTAATTGCGGTGGTAGTTGCGGTGAGTAGCTGGAGCTTACTGAAAAACAGCCTATTGCAGGTGATGGATGGCGTGCCTGAAAACATTACCCTGCCGCACGTAGAAGCCTATTTACTCGGTTTGCCACAGGTTAAAGCGGTGCATCATGTGCATATATGGTCGTTGGGTGCTGAAGAAATTGCGCTCACTGCACATATTGTTCGAAACACGGCTGAAGGCCACGATGCGTTTATCGATGCAACGAGCGCGGGCCTATCAAAAGAATTTGGCATTAATCATGCCACCCTGCAAATTGAACTAGGCCAAACCTGCGCGCATGACAGCCACGATCAGGCCCCGCATTATTGATTTTTTCAATCTTTTCTGAGCCTTTGCAGCCAACTCGGTTTATAATCAAAGCTTGTTTTGCGAATAGGAGCTCAACATGCTCAATGAAATTAAAAAAGATGCGCAAACACGCATGACCAAAAGCGTAGATGCCTTGAAACATGAATTAAGCTCCATTCGTACTGGCCGCGCCAGCACGGGTTTGGTAGATAATTTAAAAGTCAATTATTACGGCTCCGATATGCCGCTAAACCAAGTGGCCACAGTGACCGTTGCCGATGCCCGTTCGTTGACTATTACCCCGTGGGAAAAAGCCATGGTTGGTCCGGTTGAAAAAGCCATCTTGGCCTCCAACTTGGGCTTCACACCCAACACCCTTGGTCAAGTGATTCGCATCAATCTGCCGCCACTTACCGAAGAGCGCCGCAAAGATTTAATTAAGCATGTGCATGCCGAAGCGGAAAACGCCAAAATTTCTGTGCGAAATATCCGCCGCGATGGCATCACCGGTGTAAAAGATTTACTGAAAGAAAAAACCATCTCCGAAGACGACGCACGTCGCTCGGAAGATGAAGTTCAGAAAATCACCGATAAATTCGTTAAAGACATTGATGATGTAGCCAAAGCTAAAGAACACGAATTGCTGGCTGTTTAAGCCACTATGCCCATTCGTACGGCAACACAACGGCAACCAACGCATTTAGCCATCATTATGGATGGCAATGGTCGTTGGGCTGCGCAACGCAATAGCCTGCGCAGTATTGGTCATCGTGCTGGCGCCAAAGCGGTGCAAGTGAGTATCGAGTTCTGCTTGGCGCAAAACATCCAAGCGCTTACCCTATTCGCTTTTTCCAGTGAAAACTGGAAGCGCCCCGAAGAAGAAGTTAGCACCTTGATGAAGTTGTTTCTGCGCATGCTCAATTCTGAAATTGAAGAGCTGCATCGGCAAGGGGTTCGCATCCAATTCATTGGCAATCGCAGTGATTTTTCCGCCGAGATTCAAGAAAAGATGCACTGGGCCGAGCAACTCACCCAGCATAATTCAAGGCTAAATCTCAATATTGCCGGCAGTTATGGTGGCCGTTGGGATATTGTTAATGCCTGCCAAATGCTGTTGAAAAATGCCGGGCCAGCTGGCTTGCAAGCCGAACAAATCACCGAGCAATCCTTAGCGCGCTATATGGCACTCGCCGATCAACCCGAGCCAGATTTATTGATTCGTACTGGCGGTGATTGCCGGATTAGCAATTTTTTGCTTTGGCAAATGGCCTATACCGAATTCTGGTTTACCGACACACTATGGCCGGACATCAATCAAGCCTTGCTCACGCAAGCCATTCAGGATTTTAGCCATCGTGAACGGCGCTTTGGATTAATTAGCGCGCAAGTTCAAGGATATACTGAATGAGCCATCAAGCCCGTATTAAATCTGCTTTATGGATGATTCCGCTGGCTGTTCTGGCTATCCTTTACCTACCAACGCCGTATATGGGCGCACTGATGGCTGTATTGCTGTTGGCGGGTTTGCATGAATGGGCAAGCCTTGCGCACAGTAAAAATAAAGCACACATACTCGGGTATTTATTAGCCAATGCAGCGCTTGTTGCGGCAATTGCTTGGCTCGATACGGCAAGCCATGTGATTTTATACCAAGTGGTATTACTTGGCGGTGCGTTTTGGCTAATAGCTGCGCTCTGGCTATGGCGGTTTACCTTCGCAAAAGAAAATACCGCCCCAAACAATGCCCTGAAACTTCTTGCTGGCAGCTTAGCCTGCATCCCGGCATGGGCCGCTTTGGTATGGATTCACAGCGGTAATAACGGCCCAGCATGGACACTATTTGCGATTGGCTTAATCGCCATTGCAGATAGTGGTGCCTATGTATTCGGAGTTAACTTTGGCAAGCACAAATTGGCACCAAACATTAGCCCAGGAAAAAGTTGGGAAGGATTTTGGGGCGGCTTGCTTTGTACCATTGCACTGGCAATAGCATGCTCGTTTTATTTTGAACAGAGCAGCCAGTATGTCACTAAATTTGCATTGCTCGGTTTGCTAACTGGGGTGTTTTCAGTGCTTGGTGATTTGTTCGAAAGCCTGCTGAAGCGCCATGCGCAAATTAAAGATTCCAGTGCGCTCATCCCAGGGCATGGCGGGTTGCTTGATCGCTTAGACAGCATTCTATCTGGCTTAAGCATTTTTGCCTTGCTTAAGTTTTGGCTGGCGCTATGAAAAACATTTGCTTACTGGGCGCAACCGGCTCTATTGGTCAATCCACCTTGAGCATCGTTGCGCAACACCCTGAGCGATTCAACATCACGGCTTTATCCGCACATAGTCAAGTTGATAAATTAATTGAACTTTGCATTCAGCATAAGCCGTTATTTGCTTGCATCAGCGATGAAACGCATATACTTGCACTGAGCAAAGGCTTAGCGCAAGCCGGCCTAAACACGGAAGCCTTAGCCGGCAATGCGGCACTAGAGCAGCTAGCCGCCGACAGCAGCAGCGACACCGTGGTTGCCGCCATTGTAGGCGCGGCTGGTGTTGCTTCAACCTTAGCGGCGGTTAAGGCCGGCAAACGCGTTTTGCTGGCCAATAAAGAATCGATTGTACTGGCTGGCAAAATTTTAATGGATTTAGCGCACACAAATGGCGCAGAATTATTCCCAATTGATAGCGAACACAACGCCATCTTCCAATGCTTGCCAAGTGCTGATTACAGCAAAAGCGTGCGGCGCTTGCTGTTAACTGCATCGGGCGGCCCGTTTCTTGGCAAAAGCACCGCCGACTTACAGCACATCACCCCAGAACAAGCCTGCAAACATCCTAAGTGGTCGATGGGGCGCAAAATTTCAGTGGACTCCGCTACCCTGATGAACAAAGGCCTTGAAGTGATTGAAGCGCAGCATTTGTTCAACACATCGGTCGATAAAATCGAGGTGCTTGTGCACCCGCAAAGCATTGTGCATTCGTTGGTTGATTACGTGGATGGCTCAGTGTTGGCACAAATGGGCAATCCCGATATGCGCACCGCTATTGCTTATGGGCTTTCCTATCCGGAGCGCATTGAAAGCGGTGTGCCGGCCTTAGATTTATGCCAAGTTGGGCCATTGCAGTTTCAAGCACCCGATACAGTCACCTTCCCGTGCTTAACGCTTGCCTATCAAGCGGCACAAACAGCTGGCAATGCGCCTGCGGTGCTCAATGCGGCCAATGAAGTAGCGGTTGAGTTATTTTTAAACGCGCGTCTGCCTTTTTTAGCCATTGCTGACATCATTGATCAAACCCTTAATGCAATTGCATGGGAACCTGCCACCGATTTGGCTGTCCTATTGGCAAGCGATGCAAACGCTCGCACACACGCCATCCATTTTGCTGGGCTACGTAATTCCCTATGAGCACATTTGTAAGCCCCATCTTTTGGTACATCATCACCATTGGCATTCTCGTCACGGTGCATGAATGGGGGCATTTTATTGTGGCACGAATGTGTGGTGTGCATGTTGAGCGTTTTTCGATTGGTTTTGGCCGGGCGCTGTTTAAAAAAATCGGTAAAAACGGCACCGAATACCAACTCGCCATGATTCCACTGGGCGGCTATGTGAAAATGCTTGATGAACGCGAGCACGAAGTGCCGGAAGCCATGCAGCCTTTTGCATTTAATCGGCAATCAGTACAAAAACGCTTTGCTATTGTGGCTGCAGGGCCAATGGCCAATCTTATTTTATGCATTGCATTTTCATGGGCCGTATTTAGCATAGGAAACCGAGAGCTAAAACCAATGATTGCAACTCCCAATGGTTTAACAGCGCAGGCTGGTTTACAGGCCGGTGATAACTTCAAAAGCATTGATGGAGAGTTGGTGCAAAGCTGGAATGATGCACTACCTATACTTGCTTTGGCAGCTATTGATCGTCGTGATATTCCAGTAACTGTGCAAAATGTTGATGGCAAACTGCAAACTCATAAATTACTGCTTAGTTCGCTTGATGTAAATTTTGACCAAGAAAAATTACTTGATGTCATTGGCATCAAACCCTACGCCGCCAATCCTGAACCTATTGTGGGGTCCATTCAGACCGATGGCCCATCAGCTAATGTGCTACAGCTCGGTGACCGTATATTGCGCATAAATGGTGTTGCTATCGAGAAATTTGAGCAAATATCAGCAGTCATTGCTAAACAAGCGCGCGCTGGTGAAAACCTACGGTTGGATGTTCAGCGCGGGCAGCAAAGCCTAACCACCTTAATTTCACCTCTGAAAAATGACACAAACTGGCGAATAGGCATTGGTAGCTTGACGGCAACAACACAGATTAAATACGCACCTTTGCCTGCTTTTGTAAAAGCTTGTAAGCACACCAAACGAATGACCAGCGATAGTTTTGCCATGATTGGTCGCTTATTGACTGGTAAAGCATCTGTGAAAAACCTGTCTGGCCCAATCAGCATTGCCAAGGCTGCAGACAACCAGGCGGCATGGGGATTTTCGAGCTTTTTGGCGTTTTTAGCCGCGATTTCCTTAGCATTGTGTATCATGAACCTACTACCGATTCCCGTTTTAGATGGCGGGCATCTCTTTTATCTCGTTTTAGAATGGCTTACCGGAAAACCGGTATCCGAGTCGTTTCAAGCAGTTGGCCAAACCATCGGTCTCGTTTTACTGTTTGGCTTGTTCGGAATAGCCATTTTCAACGATTTTTTTCGTATCATTTCCTAATTCACCTTTAAGCGCTCGTTTGGAACCCTAATGACCCCTACTACTCTTCGCAAAAGCTTGTTGTGTATTTCATTGGCAACTGCCCTGTGCCAGCCAGTTTTCGCTCAAAATATAGACACATTCACCGCCAGCGACATTCGCGTTGATGGCTTGCAGCGCATTTCCGCCGGTACGGTATATACCTATTTACCGATCGAAAAAGGTGACCAGGTCAATAGTGCGAAAACCACCGAAGCGATTCGCGCCTTGTACAAAACGGGATTTTTCAGCGACATTCGCTTAGAACGGCAAGGCAATATTCTTGTGGTGCATGTGGTGGAGCGCCCTTCGATCAATACCTTAAGCTTGAAAGGCAATAAAGAGATTAAAACTGAGGACCTGTTAAAAGGTTTGAAAGGCATTGGTTTGAGTGAAGGCGAAACCTATAACCCACTGAATTTAGACCGCGTTACCCAAGAGCTAATTCGCCAATACAACAACAAAGGCAAATACAGCGTTAGCATTGAGCCAACCGTGAAAGAAATTGACCGTAACCGAGTTGATATCAGCATCACCGTTACCGAAGGCAAAGGTGCTCGTCTGCGTGATATTAATATTGTGGGCAACACCACATACCAAGATGATGTGATTCGTGAAGGCTGGGAGTCGAACACCAGCAACTGGTTGTCTTGGTATAAGCGCGATGATCAATACTCGCGTGAAAAATTATCCGGCGATTTAGAAAAACTGTCTGATTATTACTTAGATCGCGGCTATGTCGATTTCAACGTGGATTCAACGCAGGTGGATATTAGCCCTGATAAAAAGGATATGTTTGTTACCGCCAATGTTACCGAAGGTAAAATTTATAAAGTTTCCGGGGTAAAAGTTAGTGGCGATACAATCGTGCCGAAAGAAGAAGTCGAAAAACTGTTGCTCATCAAAACCGGCAATACGTTTTCTCGTCAATTACTCACTGCCACCAACGACCGCATTACGGCGATGTTGGGCAATATTGGCTATGCCTTTGCCGAAGTCAATCCGGTGCCTGAAATCAGCCGTGACAACCAAGAAATCAGCTTGGATTTTGTAGTGGTTCCAGGCCCACGCGTACAAGTTCGCCGCATTGAAGTGAAAGGCAATGTGCGTACTGCCGATGAAGTGGTGCGCCGCGAACTGCGTCAGTTTGAAAACTCGTGGTATTCGCAGGCAGCGCTTGATCGCTCCAAAATTCGCCTGCAGCGACTAGGTTTTTTCGAAACCGTTGAAATTGAAACACCTGCAGTTGCTGGCCGCCCTGATCAAGTCGACGTCGTATTAAATGTTAAAGAACGTAACTCCGGTAGCTTCGTATTTGGCTTGGGTTATCAGCAAGTATATGGTTTAACGGCGTCTGTTTCATTAAGCGAAAACAACTTTCTCGGCACCGGTAATCGTATGGCGGTTTCGGTACAAAATAACAGTTACTCCAAGAAATTAAGCTTCTCATACACTGATCCGTATTTCACTGAACAAGGTGTAAGTGTCGGCTACAATTTGTCGTTCAGCAATTTTGACCAAGGCAATAACAATACCGCCCGTTACACCTCTCAAAACTTGAGCGCCGAAACGGTTATTGGTATACCTCTAAGCGAAACCGACAATATCCAGTTCTCGCTTGGCTACGATAAAACCGATTTGACCACCACACTCGGTTCAACACCTAAACCCCTGATTGATTATCTTGACGGCATCCTAGGCACGTCACCATATTTCCCTTGCTTCCCATCTGTGGATGATGATAGCAATCCGTTAACGCCGTCAACTAACGACGATAGCGATCCTGCGAATCCCGATCCAGATGTTTGTGGCTTCAATCAAAAGTGGCCGATCAATCAATTTCGTGCACAAACCGGCTGGTCACGCGATTCGCGCAACGATTATTTGCTGCCCACACGCGGCACATACAATCGCGTGGGTGCAGAATTCTCGTTCCCAGGCTCAGATATTTCGTATTACAAATTAACCTACCAATTTGAACATTACCGTCCACTAAACTCTTGGTTAGTGCTAAAAGTGGCCACCGATATTGGCTACGGTGGCAGCTATGGCAAAACTGGCAATGCTGGCTTGCCGTTCTTTAAAAACTTCTACGCCGGTGGTCCGCAATCCATTCGTGGCTACGAGGCTAATACGCTTGGGCCAAGCTACGGCAGCTGCACAACACCAGCACCAACACCAACCAATCCAACGCCTGCACCATGCGTACCGTCTTACTTGCAACCCTTGGGCGGCGCGGTGAAAGTGGCCGGTTCGTTTGAATTGCTGTTCCCAAAATTATTTAATGCCCGTGGCACACGCTTATCTGCATTCTTAGATTACGGCAATGTATTTGCCGGAAGCTTCGATTACAGCGCGTATACCAATTCTTCAGTGGGTGCGGTGTATGGTGCCGATAAGTTCAGCTTTAAATCCTTGCGTGCGTCTGCCGGTATTGCCTTGCAGTGGCAGGCGCCTGTTGGCCCAATTTCCATCAGTTATGCTTTGCCACTAAACAGTGGTGAGTTTGACCGTGTTGAGCGCTTGCAGTTCACGTTTGGACAACAGTTTTAATTGCTGACATGCTGACGCTTAAAGAGCTTGCCACACAATTCAGCCTTGCCTACAAAGGCAATGCTGAAACAATGATTACCGGCATTGGCACACTCGCCAATGCCCAGCAAGGCCAATTAGCATTCTTGGCAAACAGCAAATATACCCAGCAATTGCATCAAACCAACGCAAGTGTTGTGGTATTACGCGAAGCAGATGCGGATGCCTGCCCATGCGCCTGTTTAATCAGCAAAGACCCCTACACCAGCTTTGCGCGTATTTCAGCGCTATTTGATAGCGACGAAGCGCTTGATGTTGGCATTCATGCCACAGCGGTCATTCATAGCACCGCAATCGTTAGCCCGAGCGCCAGAATTGGCGCCTTTGTGGTTGTTGGTGAACATGCCGTGATCGCCGATCATGCCCGCATTTACGGGCATTGCAGTATTGGTCAACACTGCCATGTTGATGAGTCGTGTGTCCTTATGCCGCGCGTCACGCTGGTGAAACGCGTGCGACTTGGCAAACGTGTGCGCATTCACTCCGGCGCCGTGTTGGGCGCCGACGGATTCGGGCTTGCCATGCATCAAGGCGGCTGGATTAAAGTAGCGCAATTAGGCGGCGTTCAAATTGGCGATGATTGCGAAATCGGTGCCAATACCACCATCGATCGCGGCGCGATTGAAGACACGGTATTGGAAAACGATGTGCGATTAGACAACCAAATTCAAATTGGTCACAACGTTAAGATTGGTGCGCACACCGCTATTGCTGGTTGTTCAGCCATTGCCGGTTCAACCACAATTGGCAAATATTGCTTAATTGCTGGTGGTGTTGGCTTGGTTGGCCATATCGAAATAGCCGATAAAGTTATCCTAGCAGCCGCTAGCATCATTACCCATTCTATTCGTGAGCCTGGTGAATATGCATCAGGCATTCCATTCCAAACCAAACACGATTGGCTTAAAAATGCCGTGCGCTTTAAGCAGCTCGACAGCATGGCCCGAACGCTGAAAAATCTCACCAAAACTAAGGAATAACCTATGGCCTTTGATACTGTCAAATTGCCGGTTGATGTTGTCTGCATACAGAATTTATTACCGCATCGTTATCCGTTTTTACTGGTAGATCGCGTTATCGAGTTAGAACCGAATGTTCGGATTCGTGCATTGAAAAATGTCACTGTCAACGAGCCGTTCTTCAATGGCC
>JAYTVJ010000003.1:0-2768 GCA_043744535.1 Arenimonas sp. | reverse complement strand
CCGTGAAAAGCTTTTTGATGGATCAAGCCATTGTGGTGGGTGTGGGTAATATTTATGCCGCAGAAAGTTTATTTCGCGCGGGTATTTCGCCACTTCGCGAAGCAGGCAGTATTTCAAAAGCGCGCTATGAAAAACTGGCCGAAGCGGCAAAACAAATCCTCACCTATGCCATTGAACGTGGCGGCACCACACTGCGGGATTTCATCAACCCCGACTCCGAACCAGGCTATTTCGAGCAAGAACTGGACGTGTATGGCCGCGAAGGCTTACCTTGCAAACAATGCGGCCGGCCACTACGCGATTCACGCTTGAACAACCGCGCTGGTGCGTGGTGTGGGTTTTGTCAGAAATAAATCGAAACAGACTGTAGGGGCAAATGACATTTGCCCTCAATCATTTACTTACCTAGGGCGAATCATTTTATTCGTCACAGGTTCAGCGTTGGCTATAACCAAACAACACGCAACATTGCAATCATTTCCGTTGTATGATTCTAAGTTGCGTTAGAATCTTAAATTCAACTTTAAATACCCAACCTACTATGCACAGCACCCTTCGCAATAATCTGTTTCTGGTTAAAGAACAAGTTGGTATGTTTCGCGCCGCCAACAACTACGATATTTTTGACCCAACCACTGGTTTGAAAGTTCTGGAATGTCGAGAACCTAATCTTGGCATTTTCACTAAACTCTTTCGTTTCACTGATTACAAACGTTTAACGCCGTTCGATATTGAAATTCGAACACCCGATGGCCAAATCGTATTAACGGTAAAACGTGGTTTCTCGCTGTTTCTATCAAAAGTTGAAGTGCTGGATGAAACGGGCCGCTTGCTTGGCATGTTCAAGCAAAAACTTTTTTCTATTGGTGGGAAATTTGATGTGCTTGACGCAAAAGAAAAAACACTTTGCACACTCACCGGAAAATGGACCAGCTGGGATTTCCGTTTCATTCACGGCACGCGCGAGCTAGGCAATGTCAGTAAAAAATGGAATGGCTTGGGCAAAGAGCTATTTACCAGTGCGGATAATTACGTGCTGTCCATTTCGCCCAGCATGGCTGAAGACGATAGCATTCGGCCTTTATTGCTTGCTGCAGTCATGTGCATCGATATGGTGTTGAAAGAATAATCTATGCCCTGATCGTAGGAGCGTGCGCCAAGCACGCCCACAATCCGACAAACCCATTAAGCATGTGCAACGTGCCCCTACGGTTATTCTGGCGCATCCAGACCATCAATATATTGATTAACATTCAAACAAATCTTTCTGCGCAGATTTTTGTTTTGGACTATTAAAATTTCGATTATTTTTCTTTCGACTACCATGTTTGTTTAGCACAACTTTGCTCAGCTCACGGGTTTCGGTTCGTTGCCGCCACGCGGTGTAATTGGCTTTTGCGTCGCGCGCGGCCTGCTCGTGTTCGATAATCGGCATTGGGTAATTTTCACCGAGCGTCACGCCAAAACGCTTCAGTTGATCTGCATCCATCAACCAAGGCGTGTGAAGCATTTCGTTAGGTAAGCGGCGTAATTCCGGCAACCAATAGCGAATAAATTCACCACGCGGGTCTTGGTCTTGCGATTGTTTCACCGGATTATAAATGCGCGGAATATTGATACCGGTGGTGCCGCTTTGCATTTGTATTTGTGGATAATGAATGCCAGGCTCGTAGTCGGTGAATAATCGTGCCAAATGTTGTGCTACTAATGGCCAATGCAACCACAGCTGATACGATGCCACCGAAACCAACATGGCACGCATTCTAAAATTAATCCATCCGGTGGCTTGCAAACGCCGCATACAGGCATCCACAAATGGCAGCCCGGTTTCGCCCTTAGCCCACGCATTGAAATAGTCGAGATTGAATTGATGTTCACGCATACCGTCGAAACCGCGATTCATATTCTGAAATTCCAACTCGGGCTCGGATTCAAATTTCTGGATGAAATGGCAATGCCAATGCAGGCGCGCTTCAAAGGCTGTGAAAGCGCGATAACGTTCGCTGTTCTTGGCGCGCTCTCGCTCATACACGGTGCGTTGCAACACGTCGCGAATCGAAATTGCACCCACAGAAAGCGGCACCGATAATCGCGAGCAAGCCTGTGGTGCAGTATTCGGGCTACTCATTTGAAAATGATACGAGAGGCCGCGCTCGGCAAAAAAACTCTCAAGATATTTAAGTGCCAGCTTTCTGCCGCCGCGCTGTCGGTGCGGGCAATAATCGTCTTGAATATTCAGTTCTGCCGCACTAGGAATGGCTTCACTGGTGCAATGTTGCACGGCTTCAATCCTTGCAGGCATGCCTTGCACAGGCTGGTTCATATGCGCTTCCCAGTGCTTCACCCAACCACCGCGCTGTTTAAGCCGTCGCATTACACCAAAATGGGGAATTTCAGTCCACGCCACACCGTTCGCTTTTGCCCAAGCAGCCACGCGTTTGTCGCGTTGATAGGTGAAGGCATTGCCGGTTTCTTCGTGCGACCATAGCGCTTGTATGGCCTGCTCGCAGCGAATTTTTTCCAATACGCTAATAGCATCGCCGGTACGAATGATTAGCGGCAAGCCAAGTTGATGCAAAGCCTCGCGCAATTCCAACAGTGACTCGCGCACAACTTCCCAATGACGCCCGCTGGTATCGGCGCCGTGCCAATATTCTGGTTCTACAATATACAGTGGCAACACTGGGCCGCGCAGTGCCGCTTCTCGCAACGGTACATGATCGTGCGTACGTAAATCGCGTTTGAACCAAACCAGTTGGATATTTTGC
>JAYTVJ010000002.1:0-2774 GCA_043744535.1 Arenimonas sp. | reverse complement strand
TAGCGCACAAACATCGTTGAATTGTTGTGTTAATTTGAGTTTTCGTGGATTGGAGAATTTTATGAATACTGTATCGAAAACTGTAGGTTTAGCCATAGTGCTAGCTTTTTTAAGTGCGTCGCCTGTTATTGCTAAGAATTCTGATAACCAAGGCAAAAGTTATGGTCAAGGAAATAGTAAGGACTATGGCAATAGTCAGAAGGATCATTCTAAAAATAAAGATAAACACCAAGAAATGCACTATGCCGGCATCAATCAAAACGACGCCAAGCGCTATGCTTCGCAATACCATGTGGGTGGATATAAACCTTTGCCACCGGGCATTCGCAAGAATTTAGCACGCGGCAAGGCGATTCCACCAGGTATTGCAATGACCCGTTTGCCCAACGGCTATGTGAACCAACTGCCACGTTATAACGGCTACGAATGGCGTGGCTATGGCAGCGATTTAGTGCTGGTAAATTCCACCAATCAGCTCATCGCTGATGTGATTATGGACGTGCTGCGCTAATTACGCGTTTTTATTGTGGCGGCGCATTGTGCGCTGCTGCTCGCGTTGCCAGTCGCGGTCTTTGCTGGCTTGGCGTTTATCGTGGTCTTGCTTGCCTTTAGCAAGCGCAATTTCCAACTTCACTTTATTGCCGCTCCAATAGCATGCCGTTGGAATAAGCGTGTAGCCATCGCGCTCCACTTTGCCGACTAATTTGTCAATTTCAGCGCGGTGCAACAATAATTTGCGTGTCCGTCGATCGTCGGCAATCACATGTGTTGAGGCTTGCAATAGCGGCGTAATTTGCGCACCAAACCACAAAATTTCACCGTTTTTAACCACCGCATAGCTTTCGCTCATGGCTAAGCGGCCCGCACGCATGGCTTTTAATTCCCAGCCCTGCAAGCTTATGCCCGCTTCGTAGCGGCTTTCCAAATGGTATTCGTGGCGCGCGCTTTTATTCAAGGCAATCGTTTTTTGCCCTGCGCTTGCGCTATTCTTATCAGTATTCTTTTTCGACATAGTGCTATTGTCGCTTATTTCCTTACCTTTCAGGAAGCTGTTATGCCGCAAATCCAACGCCATGCCTTAGTTCGTCATTCTGCCAAACGCATGTTTGAGCTGGTTAATGCCGTTGAGCGCTACCCCGATTGGTTTGCATGGTGCGCTGCAGCGGAAATTCTTGAACAAACAGAACAACTGATGCGTGCCACGCTTGAGCTTCGTATAGCCGGCATTCGCAATGCATTCACCACACGAAACACATTAAGCGCACCCCATAAAATTGTTATGGAACTTGAACAAGGCGGGTTTAAACATCTGCGCGGCGAGTGGATATTTCATGCCTTAAGCGAAGACGCCTGCAAAGTCAGCTTAAGCTTGGATTTTGAAGCCAGCAGCTTATTGGCACCGGCATTTGCATTAGGTTTTCAAGGCTTAGCCGATAAAATGGTTGACGATTTTTGTAAACAAGCTGATCGCGATGACTGAATGGATAAACATAGAAATCGTGTATGCCTTGCCAGAGCAGGCGTGGGTGCAGGCTTTGCGTGTTTCAGCCGATTGCACGCTTGAACAGGCGCTTGCGCAACTGGATAGCGCACAATTTCCGAACAACATGCAGATTGATAACGAACGCTTGGCGGTTTTCGGGCAAAAAGCCAAATTATCGGATCGATTGTATGAATTCGATCGGATCGAAATTTTGCGGCCACTCGTGCACGACCCGAAAGACAATCGTCGGCAACGCGCTGAATTAAATCCCTTGAAAAAACCGAAACGGTAGGGGTGCATCGTGATGCGCCCGTGGTTGATACACGCAATATTCGGGCGTATCGCGATACGCCCCTACGGATTAACGGCGTTTTTTCTTGTCTTTGTCTTTCGGCAGATTGCCGAATTTGGCCATTTCTTTGGCTAGCTGGGCGTCTTGCTCGGCAAAATAGTCGCCTTCAATGCGGGCCACTGTATCGCCTTCAAAATGCACGGTGTAGGTTTTTATTTCAGTATTGCCATGACCACGGCGTTGGGTGGCCACATAATCCCAACGGTTTTGATGAAAAGGATCTTCAACCGATGGCGAGCCTAATAATGCAAATACTTGTTGCCGAGTCATGCCTGTGGCCACTTGATCGACATTGGCTTTATCCAAAAGATTGCCTTGAAATACAGGCTGTTTGTAGATAGTAGAGCAAGCTGTCATCAGCAACGTAGCGAGAACAAGGGTATAAACAGGGCGCATGGCAATATTCACTTATTAATCTGACCTTCAATGATACACTAGGCTTCGACTGAAAATGTTAGCAAAAGTTGCAAGGAATTGACTTTGGAAACCGATGATCTTAAGAAACTAGGCTTAAAAGTCACCCACCCACGCATTCGTATTCTGGAATTGCTGGGCTCGGATGGTGTGCGGCACTTAAGCGCTGAAGACCTGTACCGCCGTTTACTTGCCGATGGCGAAGACATTGGTTTGGCCACCGTGTATCGCGTGTTGACGCAATTTGAGGCCGCGGGTTTGGTGGAAAAGCATAATTTTGAAGGCGGGCAGGCGGTCTATGAATTGGACCGCGGCCAACACCACGACCACATGATTGATGTTGAAAGTGGCAAAGTCATCGAGTTCACCAGCCCTGAAATCGAATTATTGCAAAAGCAAATTGCCGCACAACACGGCTACGACATTGAAGACCACAGCTTGGTGATGTACGTTCGGCCGAAGAAAACCTAATCCGTAAAAACCTAACATCCGGGCGAACCTTGTGTTCGCCCGTGTATTTCGTGC
>JAYTVJ010000001.1:0-36398 GCA_043744535.1 Arenimonas sp. | reverse complement strand
GGTTTTCATGCGCAGACGGTCTAGTTCACTTTTGCTGCTATCCGTGCCTATCCAACCGACATCAATAGTGTTTGCATACGTTGCCAACGCGGGGTATGCCGCCATCAGGCGCTTGCCTTCAACTGCATCTGGACTACTTTGCCAACTCCAGTATTTGTTGAATTCAGCTTTGCCTGTAGTGAATGAATTTGAGAGTATGGCTAGGCCAATAGTGCCCAAGTAGCGCACACGCCCGTTACTTACCTCGAATTCCGGAAATCCTTCCGGCGGTGGCAATGTAGGGCCAGTGCAAAGAATCTTGCAAGGCACGCCTTGAAAATCAACGACACGGTAGTGGCCAGCTGGCAATGCACCAAAATACGAGAGGGTTGTGCGGAATCCTTTGCGTCCCGCTTCAAGAAAATAGAGGTCTTTTTCGCCAGATTCTGTACGCGCAACCGAAATTAATGGCCCGATGCTGCCAGGTAAATAGGCGGGAAAATCATTGCTAAGCTGAAACATCACCGCGCCTTCCCCGCTGGCAAGCTCAGTGCGTGATTGCAGCTTTGCCGCTACTGGAATAGATAGGCATAACAATAATGCAGCACAAAATGGTCGAAGCATAGATGGACTCATGAATAAGTTTATATTTCTTAAAGCGCCGCAAACGCATTACGGCTGATGTTTTCTGGCTCAGCATCGGTGCAATGCACCTCATCTTCAATACGCACGCCACCATATGGCATAAGCTGTTCTACTTTCTGCCAATTGACCGACTTCGCTTCGGGGCGCTGTTTTAGTTTCGCTAACAATGTGGGGATGAAGTACAGGCCTGGTTCAATAGTAACCACCATGCCCGCTGCCAATGTGCGCGTCATGCGTAAGAACGGCTGGCCTTCTGGGCGAGGGATGAGTACACCGTTTTCATCGGAGAACCCAGCTACATCGTGCACCTGCAAACCAATGGGGTGGCCAAGGCCGTGTGGGTAAAATATTGAACTGACACCCTTTTCCAGCATGCTGCTTGGTTCCATATCCACAATGCCAAGATCACGTAATACACCGCCTAAACGTAAATGGCATTGCATGTGCAATTCGCGGTAATCAAGCCCCGCTTTAACTTGCGCGCACAAGGCCAGCTGTTCTTTTTCTACACAGGCAATTAGTTGCTCAAATAATTCAAAGCCATTGCCATACGTACGGGTGATGTCAGCGGCATAGCCGTTGTACTCGGCACCGGCATCAATCAGTAGGGAACGATGATGTGCAGGCTTGTTAAAGCTTTTGATTTGGTAATGCAAGGTGGCGCCATTTTCATTTAAGGCCACAATATTGTTATACGGTACGTTGCTATCGGTGTGGCCGGCAGCGGCTAAAAATGCGGCATTGATTTGTGCTTCCGAGCCATTGGCGCGAAACGCCTGTTCAGCAGCGTGATGGCCGCGCACCGCTTTCGTTTGGGCTTTACGCATTTGTGCTAATTCATAGGCTGTTTTGTAAGCACGGTGATAATGCATGAAATCAAGCAGCGCTTTCGGGTTGTTAGGTATGTACGCGCCTAACGCCGCATCTGCTTCGCCAATAATGGCGGCGCGGGCCGGGTTCGGAAGCTGTTGCACAGCATCGGCCGCTTCATGAATAACGCGTATATCGAAATGTTCAACCCACTCGCCATTCGGCGCACTTGGCGGAACATGCCAGTAATCATCGGGTTGGTAAACCACTAATACCGGTTTTTGGCCGGGCGTATAGGCAATCCAGCTGTTCGGATGCTGGCATAACGGCGCCCAATAGTTGAACTGTGGATTGGTTTTAAAAGGATACGGCGAATCATCAAGAAAGCGGATTTTTTCAATACCCGCAGCAATGATTAAACAATCAAAGCCCGTTTTGGCTAAGGCAGTATCAGCGGTTTGTTTAACAAATGCTATGTGTTCTTGAAAAATATCCATGTTTAATTCATCCGAGAAGAGAGACGTATTGTGTTGTATGTTATGCATTTTGCTTGAACCATTCGCCAGAATTCAGGCGTAGCGGCTGCCAGGCTCGCTTACCCATGTGCGCAACCAAGCGCGGTCTGCGGGGGCAATATCAATGAATCGAAAGCCAACTTCCATTTGACCAGACTGCTTGTTTTGTTCAGACCAAAGCTCGTGTGCGCCAACATGAATGGTTTTATTGCTTGGTGTGGACTTCGCGAAAAAAAGCTCGAATTGGTACAGACCATCTGTGCTGATGGGCGAATTTGACGTTATCATCATGCCAGATTCAGAAAGATCTGTCACAAGGCCGATTAGCTGCTGTGTCATGCAGTCCAGCACGCGAATTTCGGCGTTCGCTTTGCGGCGTTTAAGGCGGCGAAAATCTTCGGTCATGTGTCTTTGCTTGAGCGAGTGGGTAAAAGACTGCGAAGCGAGCTAATCACATTTGAAAAGGCGCGTTCAATGATATTGCGTTTGTCTTCAATCTGTAGACGTGCTCGGCCTTCTGAGAGTTCAATCGCGAATGCTTCTAGAGTCATTTCGGCCGTTTTCTGGCCACGTTGATTGACAAATAAAATATTATTAGTGACTAGACTTTTCCAAGCCAATTTGCGCCGAACCGGTTTGGGGTGCTCAGCAACAATAAATTCAAACCAGGTGCCAACCAAGATCGTTTTAATCTGCTCGACCAACTCGACTTGACTATCAGTAAGCTCATAGACAGGGATATTAGCCGATTGCGTATGTTCGCCAAAGCGGATTTTATCCGGAATTTTCATTAAGCTATTTGGCCCATCTAAGGGGTTATCGGTGATCAGACTTTCAGCAATATTTTTTGCTTCTGCTTGATGATAGCCAACCAATGCTAAAGAACTTTGTACTTGGTCTTTTAGAGCGCTTGCATCGGCTTCGCTGAGTTTTTCGGCATTCACATCATTCATCGCTATGATGCGTTCTGCGATTGATTTTTGTTCGTTCCAGGTTTCCGAGTCGGAGCCTTTTCTGAGTTCAGTGAGCGCCATTACATCGGTCCATGCTTTGTTGAGAATAATGCGCGTGCCACTTGGCATGTCATTGAGCTCGGTGAGTTCTAGCATGACACCAGCCGCGCGATTGCGCGCTAAGGTAAGACGTTCCTTACCGCGTACCGCTTCAATTTGCCTGCGCTCGGCCGCTTCAGCCTTTTTGATAAGCGCTTGCAATAAGCCATTGGTTTCTTCATAGGCATTAATAAACTCTTGGTTATTGCCATCGTAGTCTTTAACGGTCTTATTAATAATGCTCGAGATTTTCTCATGCATGGTATCATCGCCGGTATTTTCATCTAGCCAGTTAAAGCCTGTTTCTGCGATGATGTTTAGCATTTGTCGGGCCGGATGCACGGTGTTGCTGAAAAAGCTCTTATCTTGCAACACCACATGAATAAGCGGCGATTGCATTAATGATATTAATTGTGATGCTACTGAACTTGGACTAACATCTTTTAATGCGTTATCCATTAGCAAGCCAACTAAATCGATGGCATCGCTGTCTTCATCATTAAGCCGTAGTTCTTGATCATGCGTGGACTGATTTCGCAGCTGTGCTAACAGATCGTGTTTTAAATGCTGAACACTGGCTCGAGCATTTGGATTTGCAATGGCACTGTGTTGGAAATCTTTAATAATCGATTTCAGCAACTCGGGCGATGCATCAGTGGCGCGTGGTGCATCTATGTCTTGCGCTGCGGCTTCGTTTACATAGGTTGATGAGAACGCATTCAGTTTATTCAATAACTGTTTGCGCTTGGCTAATAAATGCCGAAGCTCTGCAAAATCACCCTCGAGCGCGTTCGCATTCGGTGCATCTGGCTCAGCAGATGGGGCACCTTCTTGCACTGATTTGAACGCAATGACATTGTCGCCTAAGTAGGCAGGCTCATTATTTTGGTTCGGCAGCGAAACCGGCGTTTTGCCTAACAGTGCAATCGGCGTTTTTTTATGACGTAACTCAGGATTCCTGAATGGCACGTAGGTTAAGTTTGAGAGCACACCTTTATCGATGAGATAGATGTTGCACGCTGAAATTAAATCAGCAAAATTGGTGAATACATAGCGCTCAAATAAGTAATAAATTTGTATTTTACTGCTGGTGTCTAAATTCAAGCAAACAATAGCTTCTTGCAAACACAGGCATAATTTTCTTGGTCCGAGTGGCAAGTGGTCGGCATCAAATGCAGGTTGCTGCGCTAATACGCCAAAGCGTTGGCCAAGCAGGAAAATATCAAAGCTGTTCTGTGATTCGCAGCGTGAGGATATTTCAAATTGGATTTGGTTTTCATCAAATGAATTGTGATCAACCAAATTCAGTTCTTTGTGTTGAAACGGGGTTGACGGCAATTTGCCGTTAGCCAAGGGCGTTTTTTTTCGAATATCAGCTAATTGATGTTCAACGCCGGCAAGAAAACGCGGGATGAAATCATGCCGCGTTCTTTGCAGGTTCCGTAAATGCGCGAATTGTTCAGATTGCGATTCAATGTGCGGATTGCTTTCGATATTTTTAAACAAGATGCTTTCAAAGTCATTCAGCAAACTTTGTAAGTGCCAGTCAAAGAAATCCGAATTAATTTTAAGCAGCCCATCGCACAAGCTTAGCACCCGCTCCGGTAAGCCGGATTGGCTTAGGGTATTGCTATATTGCGGGTGGTCTGCGTTATCCATGCATTTTCTGTTTCTGCTGTTGTGAATAGCATAACTCAGCTTGCACGCAAAGCAATAGGGCTGGTTGCCCAGCCCAGTTGTTTTATTTTGCTTGGTAACTCAAACGAATGAATATGCTGCGTTCCGGCGTGTTGTAGCCATCCAGTAATTGATAGTCCTTATCCAACACGTTTTCAAGACGGCCTTCTAAGCGTAAAGAATCGGTTAGTGGCCAGCTTGCGGTTAAATCCAGACGCCCGTAGCCGGGTAATTGCGTGCCAACATCTGGGCGGTCGCTGTAGCCGGTTAGTTCGGTTCCCAATTCGAATTGGTTATCGAAGGCATAGCTTAAACTGGCCAAACCTTTCAGTTTAGGGCGACGCAATAAGGCATTGCCAGTATCTTCGTTAATGGCGTCGGTATAGGTGGCCTGTGTGCGCCAGTTGACGTTATTCACTTGGCCATGTAAATCCACTTCAAAGCCCTTAATATTGGCGCGGCTAATATTGATGGCTTGCGATTTGATGCCAGCAAAGCTAATTAAATCATTTACCTTGCTTTGGTAGGCAGAAACTTCGACTGTAAATGCGGCACTGCTGCTAAACAAATAGCCAAGTTCTGCACTGTGCGAACGCTCAGGATCTAACAACGGATTGCCCGCGTAATAGCCACCATAGCCTGGGTTGTAAAGCTCATTGAGGTTAGGCGCTCTGAAGCCTTGGCTCCAGCTGGCGCGAATGCGGTTGTTGGCATTGGCTTGAAACGCCCAACCTGCGCTGGATGTGCTGTGTGAGCCATACTGGGAGTTGTCGTCATAGCGTGTGGCTAATTCAAAGGTATGCGCTTGCCATTGGCTACTTACGGTGCCGAAGATGCCGGCATTGTTACGCGAACGGCTGAACACTTCACCAGAGTAATCGTTAGAGTAGCCTTTTTCATTGACCCAATTTATGCCAAGGCCTAGTTGCGTATGCGCAGAAACGGCTATTGCATTCGACCAATCCGCGCTACTGCGACGGCTGCCATATACGCTGGCATAGGCAGGCGTATCGTTTTTTTCATAGGCTTGGCCAATGGTCAGATTGTGGCTCCATTGCTCATTGATTGTGCCGAACAACGCCGTGCTCCACGAATGATTTTTAGCGAAAGTAACGCCTTGGTCAAACTCAACGCGTGCATCGGTGGCAAGACCAGCGAACTTCAGTGTTTGCGAGCCCAGCTGGGTTTGTGCGTTTAACGCGAAATGCGTGTTGCGATAGCCATCTTTGTCTGGGTTGTAGCTATAAATATTATTGCTGTTGGTGGATGAAAAGCCCTCGGAATGATCAGTTCCCACAATAAAGCCGATATTGCTTTTCTCATCACCAAAGCCATAGCCAATGTCGGCACCATAGCGCCCGAAGCTGCCTGCACGCAATTCTGCGCTTAACGCTTTTGGTGCGCGAGTAAAGATTTGAATCACACCGGACAGTGCGTCTGAGCCCCACAATGCCGCACGCGGGCCACGTACAATTTCAATGCGCTCAATCAATGCTAGCGGCATATGCGCCATATCGAACAAGCCTTGTGTAGCCGAATTAACCCGAATGCCATCAACTAAAATGAGTGTGTGGTTGGAGTTGCCACCGCGCATGAAAATAGTATTCAGCGAACCACTGCCGCCGGTTCTAACCACATCAATACCCACTTGCTTGATGAGCAAATCGGCAACATCCAGCGCTTGGCTTTTTTCGATGGCTTCGCGGTCAATAATGCTTACCGACGACGTGGTTTGATTAACAGGCTGTGCAAATCGATTAGCGGTGACTTGCACCGTGTCGAGTACTTGTACGGAATCTGCTGCTTGGGACGATTGGCAAATAGCCAATGCAATGGAGGCGGCTAATAAGCCAGTGTGCTGCTTTGTGATCATGACGTTCTCTTAGTAAAGTTACGCGCACCCGCGCTGCACATTAAAGAGGAACCGACAAAACCATTGCGTAGCAAAAAACCGCAGACAATAATTTGGCCGCGCTGCCCTCCGCAACGTGCAAAAAATGACGATACTTACGCATCGCCGCTAGCCTAAAGCCGGTCTCCGGACTTATCAGTACTGCACTCCATTCGCCTTCCCAGTTACCCAGTGGCTGTTTGAATGGAAAATCTGACTTACCGTTGCGGGGGCAGTGTTGGACTTTCACCAACTTCCCGAACACTCAAGGAAATGAAAGTCTAGCAAGGTAGCGTGAATTTTCCTAGGATTATTTTATCTGGCAGCTAAGACGGCAGTTGAAACATATTCACCTATGCATACATGAACTATATGTGTAATGAATGCCAAAATGCTGTTTTTGTCAATAAAAGCCGTAGGTTGGGTTGAGTGAAGCGAAGCCCAACGACTGAGTTTTCATAACATGACAGGAAGCTCCTTACGGCGTAGTTAGAGCATTGCGATGAAGCTAAAACGGAGTAGCAGGAGAATTAGCGCAGCTCATTAAGCGGACGGCTTTCCGGAGTCTGGTCATTCTCCCAGGCGGCACGATTTAGAGAATACTTACTCGAAGGCCATTTATAAATAAATTTAACTCGGCCCTCTTTTGGCAACTCTGCCGTGCCCACGACGCCAACCCAAGGTCCTGCTTCATTTGTGACATAACGATTTACTTCAAGAATCTTAATGGTGGTGCCAACAGGTAACCAGCCATCTTTCCTCCAGCTATTACCACTATCTTTCTCGTAAAGAAAATACGGAACGCTTGGATCAAAATGCAGCGGCTCGGTTAAGCGCCACAATAGGACGGGCCTTATTGTCACGACATCTTTCCCGACAACATCACGAATTTGAGATTGATTCGATAAGGGTTTTATCGAATTGCAGCCGACAAACAAAAAGAAGCATGTGGCAATAAAAGGAAGAATATTAATTTTCATTGCTCTAACAACCAAAATAAGGGACCGACGCGCCGGATGATAACTCGCTTGAATGCCATGTTTCCACGGAGGTCCCCTTGATTGCGTAGTTAGAAGTCACGCCAAATCATTCCGTGGAGGAGGGGCATGCAATTCTGTCTCCCAATCTTCATATGGAGGGTCAACTTTAAAGTTTGGGTCGCAATAAGCTCGCAGAAAATCAGTTGCTCTCTTTTGTGCATAGTGGGAATTTAATACTTGGCCATTTGCGTCGAGTTCTAGAACATTGGCGAAGATGGCATACACCTGCTCAATGGCGCTAGGCTCATCTCCGTACAAAGAAAGGTAGTCCACTCCATCGAGAGTGGATTGAGTCCCGCTGGACATGAAGTAGGCAAATGTTCTCAATGCGCCTCTGAAGCTGTTGCTTAATTTCACGCACTTGTCTCCTGACTTCTAACAACATTTATACCCCACATTTGGGGCTATATCTTCATTATCAGCAGATAGCGGGGTGGAGTAAAGCAAATGTAGAAATAAATTAGTGAGCAGGAAATATTCAATCGTTAAAAACCTACATCCTCTTAGCCCAGCCTACAATCATGCGTTGTGGTCGATCAAAAACAAGCCCATCACATCATTGGCAAAGCGCATGCCCAGTTCGGTGGGTTTCACCCAATCGCCATCTTGGCTAAGCCATTGCTGATTAAAGGCTTGGTTCAGTTCGTTGGCAATATTCGCGCGGCTTAAGCCAGTCCGGTATTCAAAATCATTCAGTGAAAAGCCATCCACCAAGCGCAGCGCATTCAGCATGTAATCGAACGATCGATTTTCCAGCGTTATGGTTTCATCGCCGCCAATGCCTGCTGTTGTGCCTGCATTCGCGATGTATGTTTCTGGATGCTTGGGTTTCCAACGGCGCAGAATTTGCCCGCTTTCACCCGACGAAATTTTGCCATGCGCGCCTGCGCCAATGCCCAAGTAATCGCCATACTGCCAATAATTCAAATTGTGCTGGCAGCGCTTGCCCGGATTGGCGTAGGCCGATACTTCATATTGCGCGTAGCCGTGTTCGGCCATCAGCGCGATGCACTGTTCTTGCATATCCCAAGCATCATCCATTTCGGGAATGCCTTTTGGAGGTTTTGCAGCAAATAAAGTATTTGGTTCGAGCGTGAGTTGATAATGCGAAAGATGTTGCGGATTCAATGCAATAGCTTGCTGCACATCGTACAAGGCCATGGCTAGGGTTTGTTCGGGTAGGGCATACATCAAATCGAGATTGATATTGCTAAAGCCTGCATCCTGCGCTTTGCAAACTGCTTCACGGGCTTTTTCGGCATTGTGAATGCGGCCCAAGCGTTCAAGGCAGCCGTCATCAAAACTTTGAACGCCAAAGCTTAAACGATTCACGCCGGCTGATAAGTAATTTTCAAAGCAATCATGTTCAACAGTGCCCGGATTGCATTCCATGGTGATTTCGCAATTCGGTGCAAAGCGCAAACGCGCGCTGGCCATAGTTAAAATTTCGCCGATGGCTGCGCCAGAAAATAAACTCGGTGTGCCACCGCCGAAAAACACACTGCTGATTGTTCGGCCCCACACCAAGGGCAGATCTTGTTCTATGTCGCGGGTGAGTGCGGCAATGTATTCGGCTATTGGCAATTCGCCTTTTTGCCCATGCGAATTAAAATCGCAGTACGGACATTTCTTCACGCACCACGGAATATGGATATACAGCGCCAGCGGCGGCGGCATCAGTTCAGGCACGGGCGTGCAGTTTTTGTTGCAGTTGTTGCAAGGCCTGGCCGCGATGGCTGATACGGTTTTTGAGTTCAGCAGGGATTTGTGCGGCGCTTTGTTGATGGATAGGATCCCAGAAAATGGGATCGTAGCCAAAGCCGTGTTCGCCTAACGGGGCACTTAAAATTTCGCCATGCCAAATGCCATCAGCAATTATTGGTTGCGGGTCGTTGGCGTGTTTTAGTAACACCATGCAGCAGTAAAAACGCGCGCTTTTAGGCGCATTTTTAATTCCGGATAGCTCGTGCAATACCTTAGCAATATTGCCCGCGCTATCGCCATGTACGCCGGCATAATGCGCAGAAATCAAGCCCGGCGCACCATTCAACGCATCAATAATAATGCCTGAATCATCGGCTAAGGCTGGCAAGCCGGTTTGCTCGCAGGCATGCCGCGCCTTGATCAGCGCGTTCTCAACGAATGTGAATCCAGTTTCTTCGGCATCACTAAAACCAAACGCACTTTGCGGTAAAGCGTTAAACCCAAATGCTTGCACGATGGGCGAAATTTCGGCCAGTTTGCCTTTGTTCGATGTGGCTAGGACTAGTTTCATAGCGTGTGTAATTGCAGTAAATCCCAGCGATTGCCGTATAAATCTTCAAACACCGCTACAGAGCCATACGCTTCGTGCCGTGGCGCTTCGCAGAAGTGCACACCGCGTTCGATAAATAGCGCGTGATCGCGGTTGAAATCATCGGTATGCAGAAAAAACCCAACACGCCCGCCGGTTTGATTGCCAACAAATGGGCTTTGTGAATCTGTTGCGGCTTTCGCAAGCAAAATAGAGGTCTGTGCACTGGGCGGCGCAACTAGCACCCAGCGCTTGCCGTTTTCGCGCGGTGAATCTTCTCTTAATTCGAAGCCGAGTTTTTCGGTGTAGTAGGCAATGGCTTGGTCGTAATCGCTAACCAACAAGGCAAAGCTACTGATGTGCATGCTCATACTTTAAGTGCAGCCTGCTGATGCTGCAACAATTCGCCAATGCCTTGTTCGGCCAATGCAAGCAGTGTATTCAATTGCTCGCGGGAGAATGCCACGCCTTCGGCGGTGCCTTGCACTTCAATGAAGCCGCCCTTGCCATCCATCACCACATTCATGTCGGTATCGCAGTTGGAATCTTCCGGGTAATCCAAATCCAGCACGGCTTCGCCTTGATACATACCCACCGACACGGCGGCTACGGCATTGATAATCGGGCTTTCGGTGAGCAAGCCTTTGTTGATGCAACTTTGAATGGCATCGCATAAGGCCACATAGGCGCCGGTGATAGCCGCGGTGCGGGTTCCGCCATCAGCTTGCAACACATCGCAATCGAGGGTGATGGTGCGTTCGCCGAGTTTTTTACGATCTACGCAGCTGCGCAAGGCGCGGCCAATTAAGCGCTGAATTTCTAAGGTGCGCCCGCCTTGTTTGCCGGAAGCGGCTTCGCGGTTGCTGCGGTCGTGGGTGGCGCGTGGCAGCATGCCGTATTCGGCGGTTATCCAGCCTTCGCCTTTGCCGCGCAAAAAGCCCGGTACGCGGTTTTCAACGCTAGCGGTGCAAAGCACTTTGGTGTCGCCAAAACAAATCAGCACCGAGCCTTCGGCATGGCGCGTGTAATGGCGGACAATGCTGATTGGGCGAAGTTGGGTGGCAGTGCGTGCGCTTGGGCGGGTCATTTTCGGCTCATTTTTAGCAAAGACAGGGCGAATAGATTACCATTCATCAACAACTCATTGCGATAAAGCCTCTCATGATCCGAAGTATGACCGCCTATGCCCAAACAGAATCGACCAGCGCGCTTGGCATGCTTAGCTGTGAAATGCGTTCGGTGAACCACCGCTATTTGGAGCTCAGTTTGCGGGTGCCCGAGGAGCTGCGTGCTTTAGAAAACTATTTACGCGAGCGCATCAGCCAAAAAATTTCACGGGGTAAAATTGATTTATCGATTCGCTTCAAGCCCTCGCAGCAGCAAAGCACTGAGCCGCAAGTTAATCCGTTGGCGTTGGAATCGTATGCCAAATTGAATCTTGAGCTGAGCCATAAATTTCCCGGCTTGCGCAGCTCGTTCACCGAATTACTCCGCCTTCCTGGCGTAATGCAAGAGCAGGTTTCTTCCACCGACGAATTGGCTGTGCTCGCAAAGCAGCAGCTTGAGAATACCTTGGAGGAGTTTATTCAAGCACGTGGCCGTGAAGGCGGCAAGCTCGCGCAGGTGATGTTGGATCGGCTGCAAAGCATTGAGCAGATTGTTCAGCAAGTTAAAGACTATCTGCCTGAAATACGCGCGGTATTAAAAGCCCGTCTAGAAGCAAAACTAGCAGATTTAAAGCTG
This sequence comes from Arenimonas sp., assembly GCA_043744535.1. Classification (GTDB taxonomy): domain Bacteria; phylum Pseudomonadota; class Gammaproteobacteria; order Xanthomonadales; family Xanthomonadaceae; genus Arenimonas. The sequence continues at coordinate 24,753 of JAYTVJ010000001.1, read as the reverse complement.
CCGCTCGATGCTGGCCGTTTGGAACAGGAAGTGGTGTTGAATCTGCAAAAAATGGATGTCGATGAAGAATTAGACCGCCTAACCAGCCATATTTCGGAAGCGCGGCGTATTTTAAGCCTGCCCGAAGCGGTAGGGCGACGCTTGGATTTTATGTTGCAAGAATTCAACCGCGAAGCCAATACGCTTGGCTCCAAGTCGGTTGATCAAAAAACCAGTAAAGCCTCAGTAGAATTGAAAGTGCTGATTGAACAAATTCGTGAACAGGTGCAAAATCTCGAATGATGCGAGGAACGTTATACATTGTGGCGGCACCTTCGGGCGCGGGTAAATCCAGTATCGTGAATGCGGTGCTGAAGCGTGTTGACGGTGTTGCGCTGTCCATTTCCTATACCTCGCGCGCGGCGCGGCCCGGTGAACGTCACGCCCAGCATTACCATTTCATCAGCAAATCAGAATTTGAACAGATGATTGCCGACCGCCAATTCTTCGAATACGCGCTGGTCCACAAAGACTACAAAGGCACGGCGCGCAATTCGGTTTTGCCATTGCTCGACAAAGGCTTGGATGTTTTGTTGGAAATTGATTGGCAGGGTGCGCGCCAGGTTCGGGAGCAAATTCCTGAGGCCAAAAGCATTTTCATTTTGCCACCATCAACGCAAGCTTTAGAAAACCGGATGCGCAACCGTGGCCAAGACAGCGAAGCAACCATTGCGCAACGCTTAGCGGGTGCCCGCGAGGAAATGAGCCATTATCACGAATTCGATTTTGTGGTCATCAATGAGCATTTTGACCAAGCCGTTCAAGAAGTTACCGCTATCTTCACGGCGCAACGGCTGCAAGTGGCGCAGCAAACGCTTCGCCATCACGCGCTGATTGAACATTTGCTGTCTGAATAAGTGCGCTGTGCTTGGTATTAAAGCTGCTTTAGGCTATAATGCCCAGTTCACGTAACTAATTGATTGCTGGTTAAATTAACTGGCGCACGGAGATTTTATGGCGCGTATTACCGTTGAAGATTGCTTGGAAGTGGTAGATAACCGTTTTGAGTTGGTATTGATGGCATCCAAGCGAGCCCGTCAATTGGCCAAAGGCGAACCAAGCACCTTGGAAAACGCACATATTGAAACAGAAAAACCAACCGTTTTAGCCTTGCGCGAAATTGCCGATCGTTCGATTGACAATGGCGTGATTAATGCCGTTGAGCGCACCCAACGCGAACGCCGCGAGCGCGAAGCGCTTGAATGGGCTGCAGCAGAAGTGGTTGATGACGATTTAGCCAAAGCCGGCGACGAATAAATCCTCGTGCTTGTCTAAAAAATACCGGCTTTTTAGCCGGTATTTTTTATGCCTACTATTAACGAAATGCTTGTTTTAAAAGCATTTATTGCGTACGATTGAAGGATGAATGCGCCACTTACGCCAATGCTTGATCTTGATATGCCGTGCCCGGATCCGTGCCCGGAGCTAGCCGAGCGCTTACTGCAAAAAGCGGCCTTGTACTTGCCGGAAGAAATGCTGGCAAAAATCCGCCGCGCCTATCAACTTGGCGCTTTGGCGCACCAAGGGCAAACCCGTAATTCCGGCGAAGCGTATATCACGCACCCGATTGCCGTTGCCGAAATTCTGGCCGATCAGCGCTTGGATGGTGAGGCGTTGTGTGCTGCCATTTTGCATGATGCGCTTGAAGACACCAGCTTAACGCGCACATTTATTGCTGAAACATTTGGTGAAAGTGTGGCGGAAATGGTTGAAGGCGTGACCAAGCTGGATAAAATTCAGTTCAACAACCGCCAAGAAGCCGATGCCGAAAGTTTCCGGAAAATGATGTTGGCTATGTCGCGCGATATCCGCGTGATTCTTATCAAGCTTGCCGATCGTTTGCATAATATGCGCACGCTGGATTCCAAAAGTGCTGATTCTCGCCGCCGCATTGCCCTAGAAACACTGGAAATTTATGCACCCATTGCACAGCGGCTGGGTATTAATGTGATTAAAGCCGAGTTGCAGGATTTAGGTTTTAAAGCCTTGTATCCACTTCGTTTTGCCATTATCGCCAAACAACTGGCCAACCAGCCGGTACTGCGCCGTGAAGCAATGGCCACCATTGAAGCGCAGCTTGCGCAACGTATCGCAGTAGAAAATATTCCATTTCGCTTGGTGTCGCGTGTTAAGGGGCCATGGAGCGTTTATACCAAAATGCGCGACGAACAAAAAAAATTCAACGAAGTAATGGATGTGTTCGGGTTTCGCGTGGTGGTTAAGAAAGTCACCCAATGCTACCAAGCGCTGGGCGCTGTGCATTCTTTGATGAAGCCGCTGGAAGGCCGTTTCCGCGATTTCATTGCCATTCCAAAAGCCAATGGCTACCAAAGTCTGCATACGCTTTTATTCAGCCCACTCGGCTCGCCGGTTGAAGTGCAAATTCGCACCGAAGAAATGAATGTGGTTGCTGAACGTGGTATTGCCGCGCATTGGGTGTATAAAAATCGCGGCTCGGTGAGCAGCAATGCCCAAACACGCGCGCAAAACTGGGTCAAAGATTTAATCAACAGCGATGAATTTGCTTTGCCGTCTTTAGAGTTTTTAGAAAACGTTAAAATCGATTTATTCCCCGACGAGGTGTATATCTTTACACCGAAAGGCGAAATATTATCCTTACCTAAAAACGCCACGCCACTCGATTTTGCTTATGCGGTGCATACCGACGTTGGCAATCATGCCGTGGCATGCCGGGTTGACCGCCGTTTAGTGCCGCTGCGCACTAAGCTGCTTAGCGGCCAGACCATTGAAATCATCACGGCGCCATCGGCTAATCCTAGCCCGCAGTGGCTTGAATTCGTGGTCACCTCGAAAGCACGCACCTCGATTCGGCATTTCTTAAAACGTATTGAACACGAAGATGCGGTTAATCTTGGCCACCGTATGTTGGATCGCGCGCTTGAGCAGCTCGACGCATCGCTTGATAATGTCTCCGCTGAGCAGCTTCAGCAATTTCTTAACGACAACCGTTATCCGCGTTTAGAAGTATTGCTGGCCGATATTGCCTTGGGTAATCGGATGCCCGATCACGTGGCAAAAGCACTGCAACCGAATCAGCAGTCTTTGCTGAGTAGCACATCAAGCTCGAGTTATCACGAAGAAATACTTATCAATGGCAGCGAGCGCGGCGTACTGACTTTTTCAACCTGTTGCCACCCGATTCCTGGCGACGACATCATGGGTTTTCTCACCGCGGGCAAAGGTGTGGTGGTGCATCGCATGGATTGCACAAATGTAACGGAATACAAAAAGAAACCAGAGCGTTGGGTGCCGATAGCCTGGGATCGAAAAGTGGAAGGTGATTTCCGTGTTGAGCTACGCTTTGAAACTGAAAATAAACCGGGCGCACTGGCCAAAGTGGCGGCTGCGGTTGCCGAATGCAATTCCAATATTGATTCGGTGAACTACAAAGAGCGCGACACGCGTATTTCAGTGATGGTATTTTGCATTGAAGTTAAAGACCGCAAGCACTTAGCGGATGTGATTAGACGAACGCGCCGATTGAATGTGGTTTATTCGGTTGAGCGAGTATAACCAGGAACAGCCAGGAACATCTATGTCAAGAACGATTATTCATTCAGATCATGCGCCGGCGGCCATTGGCCCTTACTCGCAAGCGGTGCGGGTTGGGCAAACGGTGTATTTGTCTGGCCAAATACCGTTGCAAGCAAGCACCGGCGCTTTGCTGGAAGGCGATATTGAAGCGCAAACACGGCAAGTTTTCGACAACATGAAAGCGGTTTGCAGTGCTGCCAATGGCAGCTTAGCCGACATCGTACGGGTTGGGATTTATTTAACCGATTTGGCCGATTTTGCGGTGGTCAATGCAGTGATGGCAGAATATTTTCAAGCACCGTATCCGGCTCGTTCAACCATTCAAGTGTCGGCCTTGCCGCGCGGTGCCCATGTTGAAGTGGATGCTGTGCTTGTGCTGAGTTAAGCGAGATTGCCGAAAGCTGATTTCAATCCTCAAGGCCAGCAATCCCTTTCGGTATTGCATGGCGTTGGTCCGGCCATTGGCAAGAAACTGGCTGAGCGCGGAATCACTGCGCTGCAAGATTTATGGCTGCAGCTGCCCATTGCTTTTGAAGACCGTACCCGCCTTGTGCCGCTCGATGCATTACAGCTTGGGCAAGTGGCGCAAGTTGAGGTTCGCGTGCTTGCGGTTGAGCGCGGCTTTCGGTTTCGGCCAATGCTGAAAGTGATGGTTGAAGATGACTCACTTCGGCAACTCAGCCTGCGTTTTTTCCACTATTCCAGTAGCCAAGCCAATCAATTTGTGCCGGGCAAATTGCTGCGGTGTTACGGGCAAATTCGCTTGGGCGCCAATAGCTTTGAAATGGTGCATCCCAGCTATCGCTTTATCACTGAACAAGAAGCGGGCATTTGCAAAGATCGATTAGATCCGGTGTATTCAAATTATGACGGCATTGGTGCAGCCACCTTAGCCAAATTGGTGCAACAATCGCTGCGCTTTATGCCAGACGACGGCAGTTTGGAGTTATTGCCGGAAACTGCGCTGCAGCGCTTAGGGTTAACACGCTTAATGGACGCATTGCACAGCATCCATCAGCCGGAAATTGGCACATCCATTGCCGACATGTATTCCGGCCAGCATCCGGCCATTAAACGCTTAGCGTTTGAAGAATTGATGGCGCACCATTTGAGCTTACGGCAGAAGCGTGCGCTGATTAAAGCAAAGCCCGCCAAAAAAAGTGATGCACAAGCGCCAGTACTCAGGCAGTTTCTTGCTGCTTTGCCGTATTCACTAACCAAAGCGCAGCGCAAAGTAACTGCTGAAATTCAGCACGATATGCAACTGGGCCAGCCAATGTTGCGTTTAGTGCAGGGCGATGTGGGCAGCGGTAAAACGGTGGTAGCGGCTATGTCGGCTTTATCGATTATTGCGGCGGGTGGGCAAGTGGCATTAATGGCGCCCACCGAATTGCTTGCCGAGCAGCATGCGCGTAGTTTTCAAGCTTGGTTCGAGCCACTCGGCATTGATGTGGTGTTTTTGGTTAGCCGGCAAACGGCGGCTATGAAAAAAAAGCATCTAAAGCAAATTGCTACAGGCGCATCGATGATTATTGGCACGCATGCCTTGATGCAAGATCATGTGCAGTACCAAGATTTGCGCTTAGTGATTATTGATGAGCAGCATCGCTTTGGTGTGCACCAACGCTTAAGCCTGCGCGATAAAGGCGATGGCGGTGACTATTCACCGCATCAACTGATTTTAACGGCAACGCCAATTCCGCGCACTTTGGCGATGTCGGCTTATGCCGATTTGGATGTGTCAATCATTGATGAATTGCCACCCGGGCGTACGCCAGTGCAAACCGTGGCATTGGCCAATAGCCGTCGCGAGGAGGTGATTGAGCGCATACAAGGACTATGCCAGCAAGGCCATCAGGTGTATTGGGTGTGCACACTCATTGATGAAAGCGAGGAAATTCAGGCGCAATCAGCGCAGGCTGCCTTTGAACTGATTTCTCAGTGTCTACCAGATTGCCGCGTTGCACTCTTGCATAGCAAAGTAGCGGCCAATGAAAAATCGCGCATCATGCAGGCCTTTAAAGCGAATCACGTTCAAATCTTAGTGGCTACAACGGTTATTGAGGTTGGCGTGGATGTGCCAAACGCCAGTGTCATGGTAATTGAAAATGCCGAGCGCTTGGGTTTGGCGCAATTGCATCAACTGCGTGGCCGAGTAGGGCGCGGCAGTATTGCGTCGCATTGCCTATTGCTTTACAAAATGCCGCTGTCTGCGATGGCCAAGCAACGCATAGAAGTGATGCGTGAAACCGATAACGGTTTTATCATTGCCGAAAAAGATTTACAGTTACGTGGCCCCGGTGAAGTGTTGGGCACCAAACAAACCGGCGATATGGGCTATCGTATTGCCGATTTAGCCCGGGATGCTGGGTTGTTGCCCGATGTCATTGCCGTGGCCAATCAATTGCTCAGCGAGCGCCCCGAATTGGCTGAAGCGATTGTAAAACGTTGGATTGGAAGCGCCGTACGTTTCGCTCAAGCCTAAGGACTTAGTACATGCAAACACAGAAAATACCCCTACTGATTGATACCGACCCAGGCGTGGACGATGCCTTGGCGTTGCTCATGGCGTTTAAAAGTGAAAAACACCAGTTGCTGGGCTTATGCATTACCGCAGGCAATGTTGGCTTAGCGCACACCTGCGCCAATGCCTTGAAACTGTGTGAAGTAGCTGGCATCGATGTGCCGGTGTTCGCAGGTTGCGCGCAACCTTTGGTGTTTGCTGCCGAAGATGCGTCGTATGTGCATGGCCGCGATGGCTTTGGTGATGTTGCCTATGTGCCAGCTAAGCGTGTCTTGGAAGCCGAACACGCAGCATTGGCGATTATTCGCGAAGCAAACCATCATGCGGGGCAATTGTTGTTCGTCACACTCGGCCCATTAACCAATCTTGCCTTAGCATTGCGCCTTGATCCGGATTTGCCTAAAAAAATTAAACGGCTAGTGGTGATGGGCGGCGCGGTAACCGGCAAGGGCAATACCAGCATAGCTGCAGAGTTCAATTTTGCATTTGATCCCGAAGCAGCTGTTATCGTATTTGAGGCGTTTAGCGATATTGCGTTGGTGGATTGGGAGGCCGTGCTTCGGCATGGCTTCAAGCACACGGCCATTGAGCAATGGTTAGCGCATAAAAACCCACTGGCTGAGTTCTACGCGCAAATTTCGCAGAAAACACGGCATTGGGCAGAAGGCAAGCGGGGCGAGTATTGGCACAGCGCCGATGCGTTAGCTATGTTCGCTGCCCTTTATCCTGAGTATATAATTGAAAAACAAAGACATTTTGTGCATATTGAAACCACCGGGCAGCACAGCCGTGGCGCAACAGTGGTGGATTGGCTGGATCGAACCGGTCATTTGGCACAAACCGAAATCATTATTCAAGCGCAACAAGCGCGCTTTGACGAACACATTCAAGCGGCGCTGGGCTTGTTTGACTGAATAATCCCCAACAGGTCTTGCTCATCGGTTCGGAATTAGGCTATAATTGCTCTCTTTATTCACGCCTATTCAGTGAGTTTCTCCATGAAAGCCGATACCCATCCTAAATATAACGACGTAGTCTTTCAGGACGTCACCTCGAATTTTTCGTTCTTAACACGTTCAACCTTGTTCACCAAGGACACCATCACGTGGGAAGACGGTAAAGAATACCCTTTGATTAAAATCGACGTATCGTCTGCTTCGCACCCGTTCTATACCGGTAAGCAGAAGCTTCTGGATACCAGCGGCCGTGTGGATAAATTCCGCAAGCGCTACGCCAAGTAATTTGGAAAAACCACCCTCGGGTGGTTTTTTTTTGCCTGTTGTTAGCCGATGACGGCATCTCAGAGCTGTGCGATAATAATCCACTGAATATCGATGAAGCCCTATCATGGGCATAACAGGAGTTTGCTGTGTCACAGAAATCATTCTCACTTCAAGCGGGTGAAAAATCCGTTGATTTGCCTTTACTGTCAGGCAGCGTTGGTCCGGATTGTGTGGATATTGGCAAGCTCTATAAAGAAACTGGCACATTCACTTATGATCCAGGCTTTATGTCTACCGCTAGCTGCCGTAGCGCGATTACCTATATTGATGGCGATGCCGGTGTGTTGATGTACCGCGGCTACCCCATTGAGCAGCTCGCTAAGCATTCAAATTTCACTGAAGTTAGCTATTTGCTGATGAACGGCAATTTGCCGAACCAAGCCGAGTTAAGTTCGTTCGAGCACGAAGTTACCCATCACACCATGATGCACGAGGCGTTCCGTTCGTTCTTGTATGGCTTCCGTCACGATGCGCATCCGATGGCAATGATGACCGGCATGCTTGGCTCGTTGGCGGCTTTCTATCATGGCCACCTCGATTTAGAAGATCCAGAGCAACGCCGTTTAGCCGCCATCCGTTTGTTGGCGAAAGTGCCCACCATAGCGGCCGCTTGCTATCGCTATTCCATCGGTTGGCCAATCCGCTATCCGAAGAATAATCTTGAATACGTTGATCGCTTCTTGCACATGATGTTTGAGGTGCCAAGCGAGCCCTTAACACTGAAACCCATTGCAGCCAAAGCGCTGGATTTGCTATTTATTTTGCATGCTGATCACGAGCAAAATGCCTCAACCTCAACCGTGCGTTTGGTGGGTTCAACCGGTGCCAATCCATACGCTTGCGTGGCAGCGGGTGTAGCGGCGTTGTGGGGCCCAGCACATGGCGGCGCCAATGAAGCGGTGTTGCAGATGCTAAATGAAATTGGCCGTCCAGAAAACGTGGGCAGCGCGATTGATAAAGCCAAAGATAAAGAATCGGGCTTCCGCTTAATGGGCTTTGGGCATCGGGTCTATAAAAACTTTGATCCGCGCGCTAAAATCATTCGCGAAATGTGCCATGAAGTGCTTAACGAACTCGGCGTCAACGATCCGTTGTTAGAAGTGGCGATGCGCTTGGAAGAAGCGGCCTTGAAAGATGATTATTTCATCCAACGCAAGCTGTATCCAAACGTGGATTTCTATTCCGGTATTATTTATAAAGCCTTGGGCATTCCAACTGAAATGTTCACGGTGATGTTTGCTATTGCCCGCACGGCAGGCTGGGTGTCGCATTGGCTGGAACAGCAAAACGATCCGGAAAACAAAATCGGCCGTCCGCGCCAAATTTATACCGGCGAAGTCAACCGCGATTACAAAGCAATTATCACACGATGAAAAACGCCCTAATCGGGGCGTTTTTTTATTTAGAAAATATCGTATGACTGCTCTGAATATTCTTGGTAATTCTCGCTTGCGGGAACATTCTGGTTTTCAAGATCAAATTGCTCAGCCTTGAAATAGTTGCCATTGGCTGATTTAACAATGCCGCTGGGCGGCTGCATATTTTTGAGGGGTACGCCTTCTAGCGCATCGCGCATAAAGTTAATCCAAATTGGCAATGCCGCGCGCCCGCCGTATTCGCCGCTGCCCAAGGTTTTGTAGTTATCCTTACCAACCCAAACGGTGGTGACTAAATCGCCGCCAAAGCCAGAAAACCAGGCGTCGCGGTAATTATTGGTTGAGCCGGTTTTGCCGCCAATATCGGCACGATTCAGTACTTTGGCTTCAACCGCGGTGCCACGTTTAACCACATCAAGCATCATGTCGTTAATTAAAAACGTATTGCGTTCATCAACTGTGTGCGGTGCTAGTGCAATGGCTGTTGGGCCAATAAAATTGGGGTCGAAGTTAGTGCTTGGCACTACAACGCCGGGCTCGCTTGCAGGGCGTTCAGAGCTTAAATCAAAGCCATCCACCACACTGGCCTTCGACACATCGCCTGCAAAGCGCTCTGGGCAGGTGGCACAAGCACGTTTTGGGTGCGTATAAGCCACCACCACGCCATTTGAATTGCTAATGCTTTGAATAAAATACGGCTCAATAAGATAGCCGCCATTGGCAAACACGGTATACCCACGTGCAACCGACAGTGGCGTTAACGATGCGGTGCCTAAAGCCATGGAAAGATTGGCGGGAATGCTGTCTTTGCTGAAACCAAATTTAGTGATGTATTCCCGAGCAAAATTCATGCCAATACCATCGAGCAAACGCACAGAAACCAGATTACGCGATTGAACCAGTGCTTCGCGCAAGGGCATCGGGCCGCGAAATCCACCGCGATCGTTTTGCGGGCGCCAAACATTGCCATTTTTATCGCGAAACACCACTGGTGCATCAAGCACAATGCTAGAGGGCGAATAGCCGCGTTCGAACGAAGCGGTGTAAACGAAGGGTTTAAAACTTGAGCCGGGCTGCCGCTTGGCATTTGTTGCGCGGTTGAAATTGGACGTTGAATAAGAAAAGCCGCCAACAATAGCGCGTAGCGCACCGTCTTCAGGCTGTATAGAAACCAGTGCAGCTTGCGCCGACGGAATTTGCGCAAGTTGATAGGTATTGCCGGTTTTTATCAGTCGAACCACATCGCCAAGTTTAATTGCGCCTGTAAGGCTTTTGCCGGTGCCATTCGCGGCGCTCGGCCCAATGCTCAGTTCTTGGCCATTGGCAAGCAGTAGCGTGGCTTTGGTGTTGTTTACCGAAAGCACAACGGCGGCCAGCAAATTATCAATCACAGGCCGTAAATTCAGCGCTGCCAATAGCGCGCTTCGGCTCATTTGAGTTTGCGCAATATTCGCTTCAGCGCCATGCCAGCCATGTCGGCGGTCGTATTCCATTAAGCCATTGCGAACCGCACGCTCTGCAGCCAGCTGGTCTTTGCTATTGATGGTGGTGATGACTTTAAAACCACCAGTATTGGCTAACTCTCCGTAGCGGCGCACCATTTCAAGCCGAACCATTTCGGCCAAATACGGGGCGTGCAGTTCAGTAATTTGTTCGTGACGTTTCGCCGTATTGGGCTGTGCTTGCGCGCTAAGCATCTCTTGTTTGCTAATGAAGCCCTCTTCAAACATACGCTGCAAGATATAATCGCGCCGAATCATAGAACGCGCGGGATTGCTAAGCGGGTTGCCGCTGGAGGGGAACTTCGGAATGCCAGCCAATGTGGCGGTTTCTGCTAGTGTCAGCTTATTGAGCGGTTTGCCGTAGTAGTAATCCGCGGCGGCAACAATGCCATAGGCGCGGTTGCCGAAAAATATTTTGTTAAGATACAAGCCCAGAATTTCATCTTTGCTGAGCTCTTTCTCCATTTTCATGGCGAGCAACATTTCTTTGAATTTGCGGAAATAACTGTATTCATTACTCAGGAAGAAATTGCGCGCCACTTGTTGGGTAATGGTGCTGCCGCCAGGAACGCGTTCATCATGCGTAGAAATAGTTAGCCAGACCGCACGTGCAATACCGCGCCAATCAACTCCGAAATGCGTATAAAAGTGCGCATCTTCGATGGCGATGACGGCATTTTTGGTTTGAGCCGGCACATTCTTTATATCAATTGGATAGCGTTTGGTCTCACCAAATGCCGCGATGAATTTGCCATCTTGGCTATATACCGATAAAGGCATCTGCCAATCAACGCGCTTTAGCTCAGAGACATCCGGTAAGCTGGGTATCACCGCAAAATAGACAATGCCGCCCAGTACCAGTAAGCCTACAAAGCCCAAAACTGCCAAGCCAATCAGCCATTTAATTATTTTTAGCATTATCATATTCGTGATGTATTTAACATATGGAATAATTGTAACTCTTCTATAATTACTAAAGGGAATTTGGCTTCAGATAGGTTATTTACAAGTATTTCGTTAAAAAACTTGCTAAAAACATGAAAATCGTTATTTAATGTAATGGCATAAGAATGGCATTTAAGTGCCTAATTGGGGGAACCAGTGCAATTATTCGGTGAACAATCAGCGCCGTTAATCGGGATAGATATTAGTTCTGCGGCGGTTAAAGTGCTTCAGTTGAGCCAATCAGCAGGGCGATATCGTGTTGAGCATTATGGTGTTGAGCCATTGCCGCCAAATTCTGTTAACGAAAAAAATATTACGCAAGTTGAAGTGGTTGGTGCAGCCATTAAGCGTGCAATTGCGAAATCAGGCAGCAAAGCCAAGTTCGCAGCGGTTGCGGTGTCTGGCACAACGGTTATCACCAAAGTGATTACCGTCACAGGTGGCTTAGACGAAGTATCGATGGAGCAACAAGTGTTCGATGAAGCATCGAATCACATTCCGTATCAAATGGATGAAGTGAGCTTAGACTTCGAAGAATTAGGTCCGATTGAAAATACCGATTCTGTTCAAGTATTAATTGCTGCAGCGCGAACTGAAAACGTTGAGGCACGCCAAGCCGCTCTGGAATTTGCCGGTCTAACCGCCAAAGTAGTCGACGTGGAAGTGTTCGCTATTGAAGCAGCTTTCAAATTAATCTCAAAGCAACATGATGTGCCCGCCAGCAGCTTAACGGCCATTGTTGATATTGGTGCTAACTTAACCACTTTGAATGTCATTAAAGACGGCCGAAGCATTTATTCGCGCGAACAAGTGTTTGGTGGCAAGCAATTATCCGATGAAATCATGCGGCGTTATGGCTTAAGCTTCAATGAGGCGGGCGCTGCGAAAAAACTTGGCGGCTTACCTGAAAGCTACGAATCAGAAGTTCTCGAGCCGTTCAAAGAAGGCGTTGCGCAACAGATTAGTCGCTTATTGCAGTTCTTTTACTCGGGTAGCGATTACTCACGTGTTGATCAAATTATGTTAGCCGGCGGTTGCGCTACCATTAGTGGCATGGAACAAGTGATTGAGCAGCATCTAGGTGTTAGCACCATTACAGCCAATCCAATTGCTAGCATGACCGTTAATCCGAGAGTGCAAGCGCACGCATTAGCAGCCGATGCGCAAGCCTTGCTAATTGCATGCGGTCTCGCGTTAAGGAGTTTTGACTAATGGCCAAAATAAATCTTCTGCCGTGGCGTGAAGAACGCCGCAAAGTACAGCAACGGCAATTCAACAGCATGTTGGGTTTGGCGCTGGTAGCAGGCTTGTTGCTTAGTGCAATGGTGTATTTGTATTACTCCGGTCAGGTTTCTGGGCAAATCAAGCGCAACGATTTACTTCGCCAAGAAATTACAGCGGTTGAAGTAAAAATCAAAGAAATCGAAGAGTTAGATAAGCGCAAAGAAGGTCTTTTGTCGCGTAAACGTGTTATTGAAGAATTGCAAGGCAAGCGCTATGAAATGGTTAGCTTGTTTAGTGAGTTGGCAAAATCAATTGCCGATGGCGCGCAAATTTCGACCATTAATCAAACCGGTTCAGACTTAGTGATTCAAGGTCGCGCGCAATCGAGTGCCCGTGTCAGTAGTTATATGAAAAACATCATGGCGTCGCCCGTTATTTCACAGCCTGACTTAACCGTCATTGAGGCCAGAGGCGGTGATCGTAGCTTGCCATATGAATTTATATTGAATGCCAAGATTAAGAAACCGGTTGTTGCTGGCGCAGAGTCCGAAGTGACTGATGTATCCGCGGAACAGGGAGCAAGCCCATGAAAAATATTGATTTAAAAGATATTAATTTCAAAACCTCAGGCTCTTGGCCGTTGCAGTTGAAATACATTGTGTGTGCATTTTTGATATTCATTATTATGCTGGCCGCTTGGTTTTTGCTTATAAAAAGTAAACGCGATGAAATGCTGGGTCTTGAAACAGAAGAAGTTACACTGCGTGCAGACTTTGAAGGAAAGCAGGCACGCGCATCTAATCTGGAGCCGTTGAAACAACAGTTGGCGCAGATGGAAATTATTCTTCAGCAAATGTTGCGTCAATTGCCTAGCAAAAATGAAATGCCTGATTTAATCGTTGATGTATCGCAACAGGCATTGGCAAGTGGCATCACCAATGAGCTTTTTCAGCCTGGTCCGGAAGAGCCTAAAGAGTTCTATGCTGAAAAACCTATCTCCATACGAATGGTCGGCAATTACCATCAGTTCGGCGCCTTTATGAGCGGCGTGGCTTCTTTGCCGCGTGTCGTGATTATGACCATGCATGATATTTCATTGAAGCCGCGCGGCACCAACGACGACTTGCTAGAAATGGCTGGAACCATTAAAACCTATCGTTATCTTGATCCAGATGAACAAGTCAATGACGGGCAGTCGGTTCCAGCTGACACTGCAGTGAGGATGAATTGACCATGAATAGCGCGATAAAGCATAAGCATTGGATATTGCTTGCCTCGGTTCTGCTGCTTTCAGCCTGCACCAAAGGTGACTCCGATCTTCGTGAATGGATAAATGTGGTGAAAAATCGGCCAGCACCGCCTTTAGATCCACTGCCAATTGTTGAAGATCCACCGGTCGTAACGTACTCATCGGTTGGCTTGCGTGATCCATTTGGTAAGCCACCATTAAATCGTATGGCTAGCAATGGTGGGCCAAGCCCAGATTTAAATCGCCGCCGCCAGCCGTTGGAAGCCTTTACTTTGGATAGTTTAAGCATGGTAGGCACTATTGGTTCCGGTGCAAACTTAAAAGGCTTGGTACTTGCGCCTGATAAAGTCACGTATCGGGTAACGCCTGGTGTTTACTTGGGTCAAAGTGATGGACGTATATTATCGGTTTCTTCCAACAAAATTGAGTTGGTTGAATTAGTGCCGGATGGCAGTGGTGGCTGGATTGAAAGACAAGCGCATATTGCTATGGACGAATTAAATAGTGGGGATAAAAAATGACAAATATTTTCATCAAAAAAACGAATAGCACTCGCATGCAGTTAAGTTGCCTGAGCGCGGCTCTGTGTTTAATGATTGCACAACAGGCCAGTGCTGCGAATACCTTGAAAGAGATTAATAGCAACCAGACAGACGGCAAAACAGCCATCACTATGCAGTTTGCAGATCCCATTGGCGATGTACAGGCTTTCAGTACCGGCAGTCCGCCAAGAATTGCGATTGACTTGCCCGATACGACTAATGCATTAGCCCAGAAGAAAATTCTAATCAATTCGGGCTTAGCGAAGTCAGTCAATGCTGTGGAAGTGGGCGGCAGAACGCGTGTTTTGGTTGATTTAACCAAAAACACAAGCTATCGCACCCAGTCGAAAGGCAATTCATTGGTTTTAACGATTGATAACAATGCCTCAGTTCAAAATGCTGTTGCAGTTACAGCCATCGATTTCAAGCGCGGTGAAAATGGAGCTGGTCGCTTAGTGCTTAAATTCAATGAAACTGGTGCTACAACGAATTTAAAAGAATCCGGCACAGAGATTGTCTTAGATATTAGCAATGCCCAAATTCCTGCCGAACTGCAGCGTAAAATGGATGTAGCTGGTCTCTCAACGCCAGTGCTGAATATCGATGTGCGTGGCGATAAAGATAACGCGCGATTGGTGCTGAATACCAAAAATAAAGCAGATTTATTGGCCTATCAAACAGGCAATGAATATGTGGTTGAAATTAGTCCAAAAGCTGCGTTAGTTGCAAGTAATAAGAACGCAAAAACCAGCTTAGCTAACACCGGTGCAGTAGCTAATGGTAAAAAATCGATGGGTTATTCCGGTCGCCCTGTCACCTTTAACTTCCAGGATGTGCCAGTTCGTACGGTATTGCAGCTGATTGCAGAAGAGTCTAATCTGAATATTGTGGCTGCCGACACAGTTTCTGGAAATGTTACCTTGCGTTTAGTGAATGTGCCATGGGACCAAGCGTTGGAAATCGTGCTTCGTGCCAAAGGCCTTGATAAGCGCCGTGATGGCAATGTTATTTGGATTGGTCCACAGGCTGAATTAGCAAGCTATGAGCAAGCCAAAGAAGATGCACGTATTGCCATTGAAACCCGTGAAGAAACGATCACAGAATACATTGCAATCAACTACGGTAATGCAGAAGCGATTGCCAAGCTGTTAACTGAAAACAGCAAGTCCAGTTCAGGTGGCGGTGGTGGTAGTTCACAGCAGCAACGTGGCTTTCTTTCGCCTCGCGGCAGCGTCAGTTTTGATCCACGCACCAACACTTTGTTGTTAATTGATATTCCGAAGAAAGTTGCCGAAATTAAACAGCTGTTGTTGACACTCGATCGCCCAGTAGATCAGGTGATGATTGAAGCACGGGTGGTGGTTGCAGGTGATTCCTTTGCGCGTGATTTAGGTGCAAAGTTTGGCATAAAAGATCGTATTCCAGCTGATCCTTTAAATCCAGGTAAATCAAGTAGTTCTGGATTCTTGGCTGATAATTCATTAACTGATGCTGCTGGAATTTTAAACTTCAACTTTCTGGGTAGTAATACAAGCTTAGATCTTGAACTGCAAGCCATGCAAACCAATGGTAAAGGCGAAGTGATTTCTAATCCACGCGTGATTACATCAAACCAAAAAGAGGCCATTATCAAGCAAGGCGAAGAAGTTGGTTATTTTACAACTCAGCCAAGTGCAGGTGGTGTTGCCCAATCTACAGTTTCATTTAAAGAAGTTTTGTTAGAGTTAAAAGTAACACCAACAATTACCCAAGATGGGCGAGTTTTTTTGAATATCTTTGTACAAAAAGATGAAGTTAAAAGCTTTCTTAATTCACCAACAGGTGCAATTCCTCAGATTGCAAAACGTGAAGTTAGCACAGCAGTATTGATTGAAAATGGCCAAACGGTAGTTATCGGTGGTGTGTACGAATTCAAGAATCGTGAAGACTTGACTAAAGTGCCATTTTTAGGTGACATTCCATTTTTAGGTAATTTCTTTAAAACTTCGAGTAAAACCAAGGAAAAAGCGGAATTGCTGATTTTCGTGACACCACGCATTTTGAAGACGGTTAAGCGTATTGAATAATCAAATATTTGCGAATAAAAAAGGCCGCTTAGCGGCCTTTTTTATTTCCTATGATTGGCAAATTCGGGTTAAAATTACACGCCTAACCTAGAAGCTAAAACCTTATGAGCACACGTACTGAACTGGCGAATGCCATTCGTTTTCTTGCTATTGATGCCGTTGAAGCGGCTAAATCGGGCCATCCGGGCATGCCAATGGGCATGGCAGATATTGCCGAAGTGTTGTGGAATGATTTTTATAAGCACAATCCGACTAATCCAAAATGGTCCAATCGCGACCGCTTCGTGCTGTCAAACGGCCATGGTTCAATGTTGCATTATGCCTTATTGCATTTGTCTGGCTACGATTTACCCATTGAGCAACTCAAGCAGTTTCGGCAATTGCATTCAAAAACTGCTGGGCATCCGGAAGTCTCCGAAACGCCTGGCGTTGAAACCACTACTGGTCCACTTGGGCAAGGCTTGGCGAATGCCGTGGGCTTTGCATTGGCCGAAAAAGTATTGGCACAGCGCTTTAACCGCCCTGATTTTGACATCGTAAACCACCACACCTATGTCTTCATGGGCGATGGCTGCTTAATGGAAGGTATTTCACATGAAGTGGCTTCTTTAGCCGGCACCTGGGCTTTGGGCAAATTGATTTGCTTCTGGGACGACAATAAAATTTCCATTGATGGCAACACCGATGGTTGGTTCACCGATGACACGGCGGCGCGCTTTGAAGCGTATGATTGGCAGGTTATCCGCCATGTGAATGGCCATGATCCGGTTGAAATTAAGCAAGCGATTAAAACCGCGCAAGCAGAAACCGGCAAACCTACGCTTATTTGTTGCCGAACCATAATTGGTTTCGGTTCGCCGAATAAACAAGGTAAAGAGTCGGCACATGGTGCACCATTAGGCAAAGACGAAATTGCCTTAACACGCACACAGCTCAAATGGCCTTATGCACCGTTCGAAATTCCTACAGATGTCTATGCTTCTTGGAATGCAGTTAAGGCTGGTGCTGAATTCGAAGACGCTTGGAACGCAATGTTTAATGAATATGCATCAATCTATCCAGGCATGGCTGATGAATTTGTACGGCGTTGCAATGGGCAATTACCCAAGCTTTTTGATCAGCTGGCGCATGAATATATCGCCAAGCTTCAGCTTGACGGCCCGGTTGTGGCTTCACGTAAAGCCTCGCAAATGGCCATTGAAACTTTTGCCCCGCATTTGCCAGAATTGGTGGGTGGTTCGGCAGATTTAGCACACTCGAATTTAACTTTATGGAAAGGCTCAACATCGGTTTCCAGCAATAATGCCAATGCCAACTACGTGTATTACGGCGTGCGCGAATTTGGCATGAGCGCTATTGCAAATGGCTTGGCATTGCATGGTGGATTCTTGCCGTATGATGCCACATTCCTGGTTTTTTCCGATTATTCGCGCAATGCTTTGCGTATGTCAGCGTTGATTCCTGCCAATGTCATCCATGTGTTTACCCACGATTCCATTGGGCTTGGCGAAGACGGCCCAACGCATCAGCCGGTTGAGCATATGGCGTCTTTGCGGTATATCCCAAACAATGAATTGTGGCGGCCATGCGACGCAGTTGAGTCTGCAGTGTCGTGGGCGGAAGCATTAAAGCGCCGTGGTGGCCCGAGCTGTTTGATTTTCAGCCGGCAGAATTTAGCGCACCAAGCGCGCAATACCGAGCAAGTTGCCAATATTGCGCGCGGTGGCTATGTGTTGTTTGAGGCGAAAGTCGGCGTGTGCGATGCCATTTTAATAGGCACGGGTTCTGAAGTGGAATTGGCTATTCAAGCTGCTAAGCAATTGGCCGAGCAGGGTGTGTTCGCGCGTGTGGTGTCGATGCCGAATACTAATCGCTTCGATAAACAAGATGCCGCCTATCGCGAGTCGGTATTGCCTTCTGCGTGCAGCAAACGTGTGGCGGTGGAAGCCGGCACACGCGATTTCTGGTACAAATACGTTGGCTTAAATGGTGCTGTGATCGGCATGGATTCATTTGGCGCATCAGCCCCAGCCGAGCAACTGTATCCGCATTTCGGTATCACCGTGGATGCAGTGGTTACAGCGGTGAAAAATTTAGGATAAAAAATTTGTAGGGGCGAACCCCTGTGTTCGCCCTGAGTTGATTTACGCACATGCCGAGGGCGAATAATCATTCGCCCCTACGTCACCCAACCAACAATTTCACTGCCGCAATCACCAGTACAATCGCCAAACATTTGCGCAGACGGTGGGTTGGCCAACGATGAATGCCAAGTTGCGTGCCAAGCAGTGCGCCAAGTGCAACGGCAATTAGCCAAATAGGCAGTGCCTCGGGCAAGGTTTGCTGGCTGTGCAAAAGCCCGATTAAACCGGCCAACGAATTAAGCCAAACAAACGCCACCGAAAGCCCAGATGCTTCGCGCGTATGCGCCCAGCAAAAATACAGCAGTAAGGGCGTCAGAAATATTCCGCCACCGGTGCCGGTAACGCCTGACAGACAACCTATAATTGCGCCAATTAATAAAGCCAGCGGAATCGATACAGGTTTTGATTCAAGTGTATCGCCAGACTGTTCAATTAATACACCGCTACGCCATGCGCCAGCAGCGGCAATCAGCAAAATACCGGCAAGCAATAGGCTGTAGGTGTGTTTCGGAATATGCCACTGCGCCGCGAAATAGGCACAAGGAATTGAGGCCAATACAAAGGGAACAACTTTGCGCCAAGGCACCAAGCCTGCTTTGTGGAAGCGAAAAATCCCAATACCGCCCACTAATATATTCAATGCCAACGCGGTGGGGCGCATCTGTTCTGGTGCGAAACCCAGCAGCGCCATAACAGCCAAATAGCCACTGGCACCGGCATGCCCAACTGAGGAATACAGTGTCGCAACAAGAAAAAAAAGCGCAGCAAGCGTTAACTGGTCGAAATCCATGAGCTAATCCTAAATTAGTTAAACTAATTTTAATCTAATACAGCTTGCTTCAGCCCTGTAAATCCGCATTTTTGCTAAAATAGCGTTTTACCTATCACTCGCTTGGAGAAGTTATGACCATCAAAGTTGCCATCAATGGCTATGGCCGCATTGGCCGCAATGTGTTGCGTGCCCTGTATGAATCGGGCCGTACCAATGAAATTCAAGTGGTGGCGATTAACGATTTGGGTGATGCAGAAACCAATGCACATTTAACCCAATACGATACCGCGCACGGCAAATTTCCAGGCACGGTATCTGCCGAAGGCGGCGATTTAATCGTCAACGGTGACCGCATCAAAGTGTATGCCGTGCGTAATCCTGCGGATATTCCATGGGGAGCGCACGATGTGGATGTGGTTTTAGAGTGCACCGGTTTGTTCACATCGAAAGCCAAAGCATCGGCGCATTTGGCCGGCGGCGCAAAGAAAGTCATCATTTCAGCGCCCGGCGATAAAGACGTTGACGGCACGTTTGTGTTTGGCGTTAACGATGAGTTGTTGAAGTCCGAGTACACGGTAATCTCAAATGCTTCATGCACTACCAACTGCTTAGCGCCGCTGGCTAAAGTGTTGCATGAAAGCGTGGGCATTGAACATGGCCTGATGACCACCATCCACGCCTATACCAATGATCAAGTGCTAACCGATGTTTTTCACAGCGATTTACGCCGTGCGCGCAGCGCCACCATGAGCCAAATCCCAACTAAAACCGGCGCAGCAGCGGCTGTGGGATT
The DNA here is from genome assembly GCA_043744535.1 of Arenimonas sp. Classification (GTDB taxonomy): domain Bacteria; phylum Pseudomonadota; class Gammaproteobacteria; order Xanthomonadales; family Xanthomonadaceae; genus Arenimonas. Next base: position 4,739 of record JAYTVJ010000001.1, on the reverse strand, counting down.
GGTCTTGCCTGAATTAAACGGCAAACTGGATGGCTATGCGATGCGCGTACCAACCATCAATGTATCCATCGTGGATTTATGTTTTGTAGCAAAACGCGCAACCAGCGTTGAAGAAATCAATCGCATTGTGAAAGCGGCATCTGAAGGCGCGATGAAAAATATCTTAGGCTACAACAGCAAGCCATTAGTCTCGATTGATTTCAACCACAATCCGCATAGCTCAATGTTTGATGAAACCTTAACCAAAGTCACCGGCGGCACCTTCGTAAAAGTGTGCTCTTGGTACGACAACGAGTGGGGCTTCTCGAATCGTATGCTTGATATGACTATTGCCTTGATGAATGCGAAATAACGATTTCAACATGATATAAAAAATGCCCGCTTATTGCGGGCTTTTTTTATGATTCGAATTGGTAACCGAAATACGTAATTTCAGTTTGCCATGCATTTTGTACAGCAGCGGCTAAGCGATCATCATAAAATGTGCGAAAGTCTTGCTTCGCCATTTTATTGGTGTGCGGCAAGGCTGTGAAGGGAATGCCGAGCATTTTGCAGATATGTGCAATATCTTCATTCAAATGCTCAAAGCGGCCAATAAAATCCATGCCGAGTTCGCCTTGCGCATTTTCTAACATCCACCATTGCGCGCGGCGCGATTTGCTGATGAAGCGCATGGCAAAATCGTTGAACGATTCGCCCGGCTTGCAATCGCTATGGCTTGGCGTGCTTTGCACATAGCTGTACCAAGAAACTAACCGATCCCATGGGTTACGCACGAAGGCGCATTTAAAGTAATTTTGATAAATTGCTGCCGGCAATATTTTCTCGGCCTGGCGTAAACTGGCATGTTTGCGGAAATAAAATTTACGCCAATCTTTCACTAAGCCCATGTCAGATGCGATTTTGTTCCAACGCCCAGCGCTGGGTATTAATGCATAGGGTTCAAGCAGCTGACTAAAGCTGGTGCCTGCCGTTTTTTGAACATGTACGAAAATCAGTTTTTTAGATTCAGAAATAATCATGCGTGTATTTCCAGTTGCGTTTCAAGCCATTGCCAAATGCGTTCTTGGTTAGGCTCACTGAATAAATCCAAGCTTTGCACGCAGCAAAACAATTTTTGTGGGTTGTTGGTTGCGTTTTTTAGCATGGATTTAAGAAAGAAATAATTTTTAGGCTGGATGTAGAGCAGGTTGCGGTTTTTTTGCGGATGGCCGTTGCCTTGCTGAAGTTCAAGATGGTAGGCCAATGCCGCCACATTGAATTGCTTAGCGGTTCGGAATTTATCGCGAAGATTAATCGCGAGTATTTCAGGGTGCTGCTCAAAAAATCGTTCGAAGGTGCTACGCCGCAAGGCATGTGGATTATGGCCTAGCAAATAAAATTTCTGGTCTTTGAAACCGGCAAATTCAGCGGATTTGGCTTGGCTGAGTTTGTAGCTGTAATTTTGGTAGGTATTAAATTGAATATTGAATCGCTCAGTTAAGAATCGCTGAAAGCGCCGCTTAATGCGATATTGCGGCATTTTATCGAAATGTCCTCGCAACACCGGCCCGTTACTGCCAAAAAAATCACTCGGCTTCACGGGTTTAACCAACGACATATCGTCATTGAAATACACATACTGCTCGGCCAAGCCGGGAATGCGGTACAGCATCACTTCAATGCTTCGACTATTGAAGGTGGGCAACAAATCTAAATGATCACGGAAGATTTCTTTATGGTCAACAATCTGAATTTTATCCAATAGCGCTTGATCGAAATTCGGTTGCGCTTCAAAATTTGGCCGTTGGTTATCGGTAACAATAAAAATCTTACGAATAAACGGTGCGAAAGTGTGAATGGAGCGCAGGCACTGGAAGATTTCGCCGCGCGAGGCAAAACGCGTGGATGCCGCTGAGCGCGGCGTGAAGCCAAGCGCAGTTAGCGCCTGATTGATTTTAGCGATATGCGCACTATCGCCGCCATCAACCCAAGTAATTACCGCATCAATGGCTTGCTCTGATTGATTCATCACGTAGTGCTTGCTCCGGAGCCCGCTATGGCGCGCTGCAGACGATCGGTAATCGCCAGCCACTGCGCATTTTGCGGGGTTTGTTCAAGTAAAATAAGTGCCGCCTGCTGTTGATCAAGCAACCGCAAACTGGCATAAAGTTGTTGTGCATAGGCATTTGGATTGTTCGGTAATGCTAAACCCTGTAATCCGCTAGGCACATCGCCTAGGCACAGCACAACGGTGTTTTTTTGCTGAGCAACCACCAGCATTTGTTCGCGGCTTAGCCAACGCAGTGGCGTGCGCGGCGCATAATGCGCGGCCATGTCGCCGGATACACGCGGGCTGTTGGTTTGCGCTCCTTGTTGCACATCGGGCAAATACGGCGCTAGTTGCTCAAGGCTAATTTGGCCCGGCCGCAGTATTCGTGCGGGTGTTTGGGTTAAATCAACAATGGTGCTTTCTATGCCGATTTCGCAGGCACCGCCATCCAGAATCATTGGCGCGTGTTCGCCGAATTCATCGCGCACATGTTGCGCGGTGGTGGGTGAAATATGCCCAAAGCGGTTGGCCGATGGTGCGGCAAGCCCACCATCGAATTGGTTTAGCAACGCCAATGTTAGGGCATTGTTCGGGCAACGCAAGCCAATGCTGTGCTGACCGCCGGTCACTTCGCTGGGTACGTCGGGGTGCTTATTCAAAATTAAGGTGAGTGGCCCGGGCCAAAACTGTTCGGCCAAACGATACGCGCAATCGGGAATATCCACGGCCCAATGGCTGAGCTGCTCTGCACCGGAAATATGCACAATAAGCGGATGATTGGCAGGGCGGCCTTTCAAGGCGAATATTTTATTGATGGCGGTTGGGTTTTTCGCGTCAGCCGCCAAGCCATACACCGTTTCAGTGGGGATAGCGACTAACTCACCGTGCCGCAATAATTGCGCCGCTCGGTGGATTTCAAGAACTTGTTCGCTGGTTTGTGGCATAGGATATTCACAGGGTTTGGCTTATTATAGTGGACAGACACCAATGAGGTTAGATATGGCAATTTTACGGATGAGCGATCTTGATTTACGCGACAAGCGCGTATTGATTCGCGAAGATTTGAATGTTCCAATTAAAGACGGAAAAATCAGCTCCGAGCAGCGCATCAAGGCCACCTTGCCCACGCTTAAACTGGCCTTAAGTAAGGGCGCGGCGGTGATGGTCACTTCGCATTTAGGCCGCCCGAAAGAAGGTATTTGGAGCGAAGCCGATTCTTTGGCGCCGGTGGCGGTGCGTTTGTCGGAATTGCTTGGGCAGCCTGTACTCCTGAAAAAAAACTGGCTAGATGGCGTTGAAGTTGAGCCGGGGCAAATTGTGCTGCTTGAAAATTGCCGGATGAATGTGGGCGAAGCCACAGATGATGAAGGCTTATCGCAAAAATTAGCGGATTTGTGCGATGTGTATGTGATGGATGCATTCGGCACCGCGCACCGCGCGCAAGCCAGCACTCACGGTGCGCTGCGTAAGGCCAAAATCGCGGCAGGCGGCCCGTTGCTGATGGCAGAGCTTGATGCCTTGGCCAAAGCGCTGGAAGCGCCTGCGCGGCCGTTAATGGCTATTGTGGCTGGTTCGAAAGTGTCTACCAAGCTTGAACTGTTGGGCAATTTGGTTGGCAAGGTGGATCAGCTGATTGTGGGCGGCGGCATTGCCAATACCTTTATGGCAGCCGTGGGGTTACCGGTGGGTAAATCCTTATGCGAAATGGATCTGCTCGATACCGCGCGCACTATTTTGGCTGACGCTAAAGCGCGTGGCGCCGATATTCCGATTCCAACCGATGTGGTGGTGGCGAAAGCCTTTGCCGCCGATGCCGAGGCGACAGTGAAAGCAGTGGCTGATGTGGCTGATGACGACATGATTTTGGATATTGGCCCGGATACTGCCAAGCGTTACGCACAGATGATTGCCCAAGCTGGCACGGTGATTTGGAATGGCCCAGTCGGTGTCTTTGAATTTGACGCATTCGCCAAAGGCACCGAAGTATTAGCGCATGCCATTGCCGATTCAAACGCGTTTTCGATTGCAGGCGGCGGCGATACCTTGGCGGCGGTTGATAAATTTGGCATCGAAAAAGACATCAGTTATATTTCAACCGGTGGCGGCGCATTCCTGGAATTTTGCGAAGGCAAAGAATTGCCCGCTGTAACCGCGCTGCTTGCACGCGGCGCTTAATCGGCTTCGAAGCTATAGCCTTGTTGGCGGAGATACGCTAACCATTCTGGTTTAAGTAGTCCGAATATGAGCGAATCTTGAATGCCATCTGGGTGCATGAATCGTTCACGCAATAAACCTTCACGCGTAAAACCAAGGCGCTCTAAGACTTTATTAGAGCGCAGGTTATTCGGCTCAGTGTCGGCTTCAATGCGGTGCAGGCCAAGTTCGAGAAAGCCATAACTGATGGCTAAACTAGCGGCTTCATGTGCCAAACCTTTGCCCCAAACTTCAGGCAGTAGCGCATAGCCAAGACCAGCGCGCGCATGTTGTGGATTTATTTCGTATAGTGTGCAAGTGCCAATCATCTGGTCGCTTTCAAGATCAGCAATTATCCAATTCAGCACTTCGCGTTTAGCAAAACCTTCAACAATGGTATTCGCATAATCAATGGCTTCTTGTCTTGTGGACATTGGGCCGCGGCTCCAATAGCGCATTACTTGCGGATTCGAGAACAACACGAACAATAACTCAATATCGCTTTCTTGAATAC